>CAYQXU010000089.1:0-1504 GCA_964421685.1 Candidatus Woesearchaeota archaeon | reverse complement strand
ATTCGATAATAACTATTTTTCGGTTTTATTTTTAGAACTCCGGACAAAGCCGAATTAGGCTCACTCCACTTTGTTCCGCTCACTTTTTGATATTGCTCCACATTAGACTTCGTCATGATGTTTCGCGAATAAATAATGTTAATATGGTAAAAATTTTAAGTTAGACCATGATTAATAAATACTATGCGAAGAAATTGAGTGAAGCCAATTTTGTAGCTTTCATTAAATGTGAGCGAGTTTACTAGTGAACTTATTACGTTACAACCTGCTCATGTTTTATTCCAAAATTTGAGAGAATCTGTCTTATTGCAAGCGTGAATTCTTTAGGCCCGCAGATATAAAACCATCCAAATCCATTAATTTTATCTTTCAGAAATCCTTCATCAATTCTTCCATAATGAAATCCTTCTTTTCTCTCTCTAGTTAAAAACAATGCCTGATTTTCTCCAAAAAGACTTCTAAGCTCGTCATCTAAAATAATGTCATCAAAAGTCTTGTTAGAATAAATTAGCTTATTTCCTTCAACTTTCTTTTCTTTTCTAAGCTTCCTGAAGATTGCAATAAATGGAGTTATTCCTGTTCCTGCAGCAATGAATAAGCCTTTGCCGTGATAAGTTAGCTTTCCACCAGCGTCTTCTATAGTTATTTCATCTCCAACATTAAACTCTCCAAGCTTCTTTGTAAATCCGTTCCTTTCTTTGTAGATTTTTATTATAAATTCAAGAAAATTGTCTTCAGGCAGAGAAGTCATTGTAAATTGTTTTTTCTTTTCAAAGCCAGGAAGAAAGAAATGAGTATGCTGTCCTGGCAAAAATGTAAATCCTTTAGGCTTTTCAACTACAAACTTCTTAACATCATGAGTTATATTTTCCATTTCAAGAATTTTTACTTTATATTCTGTCATAAAAGTTTTAACAAAAATTAGGTTTTAAAGGTTGTGAATATACACGCTCACCTCTCTGAGGCTCGCTTATTGATGCTGCTTCGAAATTGACTTTGTCTAATTTCTCCGCGATAAGATTGTTAATGTGTATTTTCCAAATATTATTATTTCTTTATTTAACATCATATTAAATTACTCACTAAAATTTTTCCTTGGCTAAGTCTGGAAAAATTCATCAATCTATGTGCTCGTAAGAACGAACGTCTAAGAATTAAGCCTCTTCACAATAATTTCAACATCTTCTTCGGTCATTCCATGCCCTAAAGCCCCTTGCTCTAAACTTTCAAAGCTTGAAAATGCACATCCAGCACACCCCAAACCAGTTTCAAAAAACAATTCAGCAGCCTCTGGTTTCTTCTCTATAATGTCAACTATTTTCATATCTTTAGTTATCTTATTTTTTGTTTTGCTATGGCAAGAGCAATTTCCACCACATGTGCATACTTTTTTATGAGTTTTAGCTTGTTCCATATTTTATCAAGAAATAATAGTTATATAAGGCTTTTGGGCTATGTGTAAAAATTAGTGTTTAGATTTTCTATATTGACTAAATACCTTAAT
>CAYQXU010000088.1:0-1703 GCA_964421685.1 Candidatus Woesearchaeota archaeon | reverse complement strand
TGAGTGATTTTTAACATCAGACGCTCTGGGCTTTAGCCCATGGGTAGTTCACAAAGATAAGGAACAAGATAAATTATTATGGAAAAAACATCTCCCTCGATGAGGCAAAAGAATCGGTTCACGAAATCATCAATATTATTGAAAATTTAAGAAGAAAATATTTATTAGATTGGGCATAAGTTTAATAAACAAATTTAGTAATAAATTACTATGAAGAAATTTTATATCACAACTGCAATAGACTATGTGAATTCTGAGCCACATATAGGCCATGCATATCAGAAAATCATAGCTGATGTTCTCGCAAGATGGCATAAACAAAAAGGAGAAGATGTTTTCTTTTTGACTGGAACAGATGAGCACGGGCAAAAAATTGCAAGAAGCGCTGAAGAAAGAGGAAAAGCTCCAAAGAAGTTTGTGGACGAACTTGCGCCTAAGTTTGAGAAAGCTTGGAAAGCCCTTGACATAGAATTTAACAGATTTATAAGAACTACTGATAAAGATCACGAAGAAAAGGTCAAAAAATTCATCGAGATTGTTGAGAAGAGAGGAGATATCTACAAGGGAAAATATAAAGGGATTTACTGTGAAGGATGCGAAGCATATAAAACAGATAGGGATTTAGTCAACGGAAGATGCCCATTCCATCCAAATAAAGATCTTAAAGAACTGGAGGAAGAGACTTATTTTTTTAAGCTAAGCAAATATGAGAAAAAACTTCTTGAGTTTTATGAAAAAAACAAAAATTGCATCTTGCCTTTATCTAGAAGACAGGAAATTGTTAATAGAGTTAAAGAAGGATTGAAGGATTTGAATATGACTAGGCTAAGAGAGAATATGTCTTGGGGAATTCCTTTTCCTCTTGACACTGATTATGTAGTGTATGTTTGGTTTGAGGCTTTGCTGAATTATATTACAGGAATTGGGTGGCCAGATGATAAAAAATTTAAGAAATTCTGGCCTGCTGACGTCGAGCTTTTGGGAATTGATAATAGCTGGTTTCACTGCGTTATTTGGCCAGCAATGCTTTTTTCTGCAGGAATCAAGCCTGCCAAAACAATTTTGATAAACGGATTTTTAACTTTTAATGGGCAGAAAATTTCAAAATCTCTAGGAAATTCTATTTCTCCATTTGAGCTTATTGATAAATACGGGGCAGACTCGATAAGATATTATGTCTGCAGGAATTTTGTATTTGGCCAGGACGGCGATTTTTCAGAGGGGGTTTTAGTTGAAAGACATAATAATGAACTAGCAAACAAGCTAGGAAACTTAGTTTCAAGAGTTTCTGGATTGATTGAAAGGAACGGAGCTATAAAATGTGAAGTTAAGCTTTTAAAAAATCTTAAAGAAAAAGAAATTGAAAAGAAAATAAAAAACTATGAGTTTGACAAAGCTCTTAATGAAATTTTTGCATTTATTGATTCTTGCAATGAATACGTCCAGGAAAAGAAACCTTGGGAGACTAAAGATAAGAAGGTTTTATATGAATTGAAAGAATCAATACTTAAAATCGCTGATTTACTTTGGCCGTTTATTCCTTCTTCAAGTGAAAAGATAAAAAAACAATTTTCTGCTAAGCAGATTAAGAAAGGCGATATATTATTCAAGAAGATAGAATAATTTATATATTCTGTTTAATTGAAAGGAAATCCCCACAGCTTGCTGTGGTTGGGTAAAAACTATATAGTATAATATTCTCT
>CAYQXU010000087.1:0-1825 GCA_964421685.1 Candidatus Woesearchaeota archaeon | reverse complement strand
AATATTTTTAAAATGATTAAAGTTATTGCCTTTGATTGGGGAGGTGTTCTTTGCTCTGGAGGAGATAAATTCAAATCAAAAAGATTTGAGTCTTCTGGGTTAAACTATTATGAAATAAGAAGTATTACTAATGAACTAGATGAATTATACATGGTTGGAAAAATTAAAAGTGATGATTTTTGGGCTGAAATAATAAAAAAGCTGGGTATATCAAACTCAACTACAAAGGAAGAATTAAAAGAAGATTATTTTAACTCTTATGAATTATATCCTAATGTCTTAAAGCTAACCAAGGAACTAAGAAGTAACTATAAGGTTATTTCAATTTCTAATCTAAATGAAGATATGGTCTCACACATCTCTAAGGAGCATGGAGTTTCAGAAATTTTTGATGAAACATTTTTCTCCAATGAGGTTGGATTTAAAAAACCGTCGTTAGAAATCTACAAATTAGTTTTAAAAAAATTAAACATTCTGCCAAAAGAAATGGTATTCATAGATGATATTAAAGATAACACAGAGTCTGCTAAATCTTTAGGCATAAAAGCAATATTGTTTAAAGATAAAGATTCTCTAGTGGAAGAATTAAAAAGGTTAAATGTGGTCTTTTAAAGTATTATACGGGCAAATTTAATTTGGCTTTAATGGCTGCCCTGTTTTCTTCCTAAAAATTGAAGAAAATCCCGCATAATTTGTCCTTCCTTCATCAATAGTTTCTAAGAGCAATATTTTAGAATCATCACTCCAAGTATCTCTTACCCCATCTTTTACACCCTTGTACATGTTTATGCACGATAAAGCATGTCCAGCAAACAATAATTTCTCTAGTCTAATATTTGTTTCATCATTCTCATCATATTTCCCGCCAGCTTTTTTATATCCTTTTATAAAAGCCGACCTTCCCAGATTAAAACTCTCCTCATCAAAATAATTAATCATTCTAACATCTAACCCATTCATTTCTAAAGAAGGAACTCCTGATTGACCCCATTCCAAGTCAAAATAACCACTAGGCTTCCCATCTTTGTCTACAAAAAAATTCCTCGCATGAACGTCTGCCAAAACCAAAGCAGGCTTCTGCCTGTCTACAGTAATTTTTCCAGAAAGATATTTTAATTCACTATCAAAATAACTATAAACTTTAGATATTTCATCTCTATCTAAAGAACCAGTCTCTTTTGCGCTTTCAACCCTCTTTTCAAGAATAGGTCTTATCCTATCTGAAAAATCACGAATACCTTCTGGAGAAACTAGCCCTCTTCCCATAGCATCCCCAAAACTATCAAAAGTGATTCCATGGAGAACCGCGAAATCTTCTCCAAGAAAATTTAATGAAGATAAAAATGTATCAAGAGAGTAGTTATTATCCTTAAGAAAAGATGCCCAATATTGTCCACTCATTCTTTCCACAACTAAAAAATTGTGCTCTCCAACATTATGAACGCCATATACTTCAGGAACAGGCAAAGAGGTTTCTTCTCTAATTAAATTGTGTAAAGCGACTTCTCTGTCTAAAGACATTGTACTATAGAAAAATGGATCATTTCTTTTGGCTCCAGTGATTCCAGTATTTCTTTCAAATCTAGCAATAACTTCTTTCCCGCCTTTAAGAGTTACATCATATATCCAATGCTGAAGTCCCTCAGGTACTCTTTCCAAGCTAGAAATATCATATCCTTGGCTTTCCATTAATTGCTTAGCAACTTGTTCAGATACTTCATTTACCATACCAAGACACATAAAATATAGGTTTAAAAACATTATGATACTATAGGCTTTGTCCGGATTGAGTAAATCTCAATCTGGTAAAAAATAAAAGTTTGAC
>CAYQXU010000086.1:286-2110 GCA_964421685.1 Candidatus Woesearchaeota archaeon | reverse complement strand
AGGATTGTTTACTAAATAAGTCATATCTCCATTTTTTGTTTCCACTTGCAAGAAATCTATTTTATTAATTGGCTTAAAAGAAAGATCACTGTTAGTCAAATTAAAATGGTACTTTCCTGAAAGGTTTTCCATATTAATATTGGAATGATTTGCTTTAATAGTAGTCTCCCCAACAATCTGCTCTGCCTGAATGTCACCAAGAGATAAATTAATGAGAATATTCCCTTTTGTGTTCACCAAATTGACGTTTCCAAATTTCGCCTCAATGTCAATTTTTCCCTCTGTATTTTTTATATCAATATTCCCAAGATTATTTTTAATAGTGAAATTAGATTTAACAGGCACGGTTAATTCATATTCAACCTTCAGGACACATCCGGTGACAGGCCTATTACTCTCTACAAAATAGTTTCGGAGATAAATATCATTCCCTTTTTTATCGGTGAAGTATTTTATGTTTTCTAATTCACCAACGGCAACAGTCTTAATTCGATGTTTAGTGATCGATTTTACTTTTATTTTAATCTCATTCTTTTCCCAGCTTTCAATTCTGATAGTTGAATTTTCGCCATTGATAAAAATTGTGCCGACAGAGGTATAAGGCAGGTGTTTCTCAATGGTCTTGGTGGCTACTTCCAAAACAACCTGAGCTTGAATTAAGGAAGTAATAAAAAGCAGAGTTAAGAGAAGGAATATATGTGCTTGTTTGATCATTTGTTTACTAAGGATATAACAAAGGGCGGAAAAAAATTAAAAGGTTGTATCGCTTTGAAATTATTATTTAAGATTTCTATCAGCCATTAAAGTATTGAAGCAGTTTTTTCGAAATTCCGGCCCTTTCTTTTTGAATCCGCAGCATATATTTATACGTTTCAGGATCATCAGCGGAATTTTCCATCATTATTTTCAGCTCATCTAAAGATTTGCTCAAATCAGATAATTGAGCAGTTAAATCCGCGACTTCAGGCCTTTTACAAACATCCGGCTGAACCTGGCATTGCTTCTGAATGAAATTATCCAACTCTTTTTCGAGTTCAAGAGAAGCAATATCCGTTTTATTGTCAGATACGGTTTCTTGTGAAAAGGAAATAAATTCTTTCTGAGAATTCTTAATAAAAATGTTGTTAATCAAAATGCTCATGCCAATAACTACTATAAGAGAAGCAGCAATTTTCAGGAAATAGAAGTTGTTTGCTGGCTTGAATTTATTATCTAGTTCTTTCTCAATCTCATCCCATGTCTTATTATCGGCTTTGAACGAAGGGAGTTGATCAATAGCCTTTTTTAGAACTTCGATTTTTCGTTCCGAAATTTCGCTTTCTAATTGCTCCTCAATTTTTTCCCATATTCTGGCATCTGCCCTAAATTGAGGCAGGAGTTCAATAGCTTTATTAAGTATATTTTTATTCTTGTCTTCCATTTAAATTAAATGCTTTAGTTTTTTTTGAAGCATTTTCTTAGCATAAAATAACTGTGACTTTGAAGTACCTTCTGAAATAGTAAGCATTTGAGCTACTTCTTTATGCGTATAACCTTCCACTTCAGTAAGAAGAAATACCATTTTATATCCTTTAGGCAATTCATCAATGGCTTTATTTAAATACTCTCCATTCAGGGCATCGGGCCATTCAATAATATCATTATTGCCTACAACATCAAGAGATTCTGTGAGAGGAGATTTTTTTACATTTTTTATAGCGGTGCGAATAACAATTGTTTTAATCCAGGCTCCAATGGTAGATTCTTTCTTAAACTGTTTTATATCTCGAAATACTTGTACAAATGCATCCTGCAAAGTATCAGACGCATCATCATGATCACTGG
>CAYQXU010000086.1:0-276 GCA_964421685.1 Candidatus Woesearchaeota archaeon | reverse complement strand
AAATAGAAAAAATAAAAGACATCGATTAAATCTAGAATATTAATGTTAATTAATACAAAGGGGCAGAAAAAGAGAGAAAGGTTGTATAATGTTCCTATTTATTTTATGGGACTAATTCTGGAGTTTCAGAGGCTAACGTGAAAGCGAAGGTACTAATGTCGAATGATTTAGAAGCTTTAAGCTAATTTCAATGGACTATATTAATCGGCCTTTTATCTGTCCAATTCGGTCGACTTTTAAGTCCCCCTCAGTTCTTCGCCAACTGCATAGCGATAA
>CAYQXU010000085.1:0-2114 GCA_964421685.1 Candidatus Woesearchaeota archaeon | reverse complement strand
TAGCCAGATATATTTTGATTTTTCTAAGTTAATTTAGGGGTAGGACATATGTCTGTGGGCTATACAATATCCTGATATACGGAAAGCTTTATAAATTAACTTTCTCACCAATATTTATCCGATGAGCGGAAAGTTCAGATGAAGATTGTTTTTCGTTCTAGGATCAATTAAAATACCTTAATGAACCTTTAGAAAAGGTTCCCAAATAAACCTTTTAAAAAAAGGTTTCCAAAAACTAGATAAAAAATAAAATGACAGACGTGTATTCAATCATTGAGAAAGCAAGAAAAACTGGAAAGATAGAGAAAGGCACAAACGAAGTTACGAAAGCAATAGAGAGAGGAACTGCCAAGCTTGTTGTTTATGCTGCAGACGTTGAGCCTAAAGAAATTGTTCAGCATTTACCTGTATTATGCAAGGAGAAAAAAATACCTTGCACTGAAGCAGACAACAAAAATAAACTTGGCTTGGCTGCTGGATTAACAGTTGCAGCTTCTTCAATTGCGATAATTAATGCCGGAGATGCTGATAAAGATCTTGCTAAATTCAAGTAAATCGTAATTTCTAATTAAAATGGCAAAAACACAACAAAAATCTCCACAGCAACAGAAACAGGCGCAGAATCAGCAAAAGCAAGCTGGTTCTAGAGGCTCTGATAAAATTCTAGGAGAAGTAGTTCCTGCTGTTGTTCAGGAAATTGTTGGAAGAACTGGTTTTAGAGGGGAAATTACACAAGTCAAGGCGCTTGTTCAGGCAGGAAGAGATGAAGGAAGAGCTATGAGAAGAAATGTTAAAGGGCCTGTTAGAATTGGAGATGTTTTAATGTTGAGAGAAACAGAAATTGAGGCGAGAAGAATTAAAAGCAAAGTAACTAAGGGGGCTTATACATAATATGGATAAAAATAATCTAGACATTGGAGAGTTAGAAAGACGAGCAATTGAATTATTAAATGAATTTTCTGATCAAGTTGTTGAGTTTACTAATTTGTCAGAAAATACAGCTAGTATTTTAAGAGAAAGATTTAGAACTTATGACGTCCTTGATGTTAAGAGTACTGTGACTCTCGTAGGTCCTGGAAATGTGCCTTATTATACTATTCACGTGAGCAATATAGGAGAATAAAATGCCAAAATGTGTTTATTGTGGGAAAATGTATGATCTTCATAAAGGTGTAACTTATGTAAAGAATGATGGGACTATTAATTATATTTGCTCTTCAAAATGCAGAAAGAATATGGCTATGAAGAGAAGAAAGGTCAGATGGGTCCACAAATCAAGAAAAGGCGATGCTGTTGAGCATGTGAAGAAATAAAAGTTATTCCCCAGCCCTTTTATCGAATTCTATTATTAACACTTTTTCTTCTCTTGGAGAATAAGTTAGCCTATAATTTCCATTTACAATATCACTAACACAATTACTAAAGGTTCTTCTAGCTCCAATTTCATCATGAGGTCTTTAATAAAAGATTTCTTCTGGTCTATTATCTATTTTTATTTTAATATGATAAAACGAGCTGTTTCTTGATAGAGTTAATTCAAGGTCGCTCGGATGTGTTTCTGTTCCTGGTTGAGTAAGTGACCTTAAGCTTACTTGCATTTTATGTTCAAATCTTTCCAGAACTTCAGCTTCTTGGCTCATTATTTTTTTAGCATAAACCTCTTTTTAAGCTTTTTTGCACTTGAGTATACACATTACTAACACAATCTTTCTCTTTGCTCTATTCGATCATATCCTCAAACTTTTTTCTGTAATTTTCAATATCTTTATTGTTCAATTTTGAGATAAAATCAATTACCTTGCTGTTAAAAATTTCTGCCTTTCTTATTGTATCTTCAACATCTTCTTTAGTTATGGCAAAATCTACATAATATTGTTTGTCTATCCTTTCAGTTTTAGCATCAAAAATGTCTTTATTATCTTGATTAAATATCTTTTCCAATAATATTATTGAAGCGGAGTGGTTTTCTGATTTTATCCCTACTTTAAATAGTAATGCAGTTAATATATGATACATACTATAATAAGCAAGACCTACAGATTCCTTAAGTTTATTATTGCGTGAACTACCCATGGGCTAAAGCCCAGAGCGTCTGATGTTAAAAATCACTCAAA
>CAYQXU010000084.1:0-2290 GCA_964421685.1 Candidatus Woesearchaeota archaeon | reverse complement strand
ATTCGCTTAATTATAAGCCTTTTTGGTCCGTTTTCTGGCTAATCACCTAAAATTAAATCTACTCTCTCTCTCTCTCTCTCTCTCTTGTTAGTCACTTTTTTCACACCCTTCTCCATACCTAGCAATATTTTTTGTAATATAAAAATATATGTAAGTCAGGCATAGGCCATCTTCTGTAGTTCATTGTTTACAATGGACTAGACCCGAATTCAATTCGGAGTCTTGTTCTCCGTTGCAACAAACTGAACATGTTAACATTTAACTAAGCCCTCAAAGAGGTTGCACCGGTTGAGGTAGCCGTTTCATCAAATCTTTCATTTCGAAGTTCAGCGCATGCTTCATTACTCTCGTTCGGCAATTTCTTGACGGACGAGGCCTGAGATTTCTCTCAGAGCCTATGAAAGCTGTGTCGTTTCTGTTCCAGAGCTTCCCTTCACAGAGATCTCATTTTCATGAGACAACCAAACCCCAAAGGAAGGGGTTCTAGGGGAAAACATGGCTTCCCTAGGTGGACGGACCTTCACTCAGAATTCAGTATTGATATATTCAACACTTTCTCATTTAAGAGTTGAACTCCGAAAGTTAACTGCCCGACTTACTAAAAATGAAGAATTAGAGGGTATTTAAAGTTTCTTGTAAGGTTATATTTTTGAGAGCCTTCTTCTAAGGGAGATGTCATAAGAAGAACAGTAGGTTCTTTTTATTTGAGAACCTTTTTGAAAGGTTCATTTTTAAGGCTTGTGTTTTTGTAAATAAATATTTATAAAGTGCCATTAAAATTTACTTTAATGAACCTGCAATTTTTATTATCCGAAGATCAAAAATATGATGATTGTGTCCCAATAACCTTATACGGAGCTATGCGTGATGCGTCTTTCTACCTGCCCCCTTGGTTTGTAGCAGAGTCTTGCCTTGACGAGATAATAGATGAATGTGTAAGATTTCAATTAACAACTTCAGTGGGTTCTAAAATTGATGATAAAGGAGTGTATTATATTCTTTCTCATAAAAGAGTAAAGTC
Source organism: Candidatus Woesearchaeota archaeon (assembly GCA_964421685.1). Lineage (GTDB taxonomy): Archaea > Nanobdellota > Nanobdellia > Pacearchaeales > GW2011-AR1 > CAYQXU01. The sequence continues at coordinate 1,269 of CAYQXU010000084.1, read as the reverse complement.
TGCAAGAAAAATTGAGCTCTCAGACCCAAAAACAATTTTACAGATACTTGATCAATTACGAGTCCAAGGTTATCAAATTCCAGAAAATTACTGGAAAGTTCCATTAAATAGAGAAAGAATTAAACATTTAAAGTCCCTTTGATTTTACCTAAATTTTTATAAAGATATGTCTTGTGCATTCTCTATGAAAAAAGAATCTCCCACTTTAAAAGAATTGACAAGAAGATTAAGAAGATTAGATGCATCAAGATGGACTGAAACTAGGGAACAGGAGAGTCAGACGGATGATGTATCAACAGTTTATTCAACGCAATTAGGAAATCTACAAGTAAGTGTATCTAAAAACCCGATAATATTTGAATTTAGTAATTATCAGTTAACTATTACAGATACTAATGATGATATTAGCACTCATTTTGAGTCTTTTCTAGCACCATATTCAAGAGTTAGAAGCCTTTTTTATGCTGTTGATTCAGCTTACCATAAATATCAAAGAGAAACTCGAAGACAAACAAAACAAGCAAATAGAACAGAAATGACGAGAAGACTTGAAGCAACTTTATCTAGTTCTTAACTATGTCGCCAAAGCAAATCCAATATGCACCGCGACGGCAAGAATCGTCATCCATACAATTGGCTTGTGATAGCTTCCAAATGTTCTGCAATTTGCGCAGTTTCTCCCTTGGCAAGGCTCTGCATGTTTGCTTGCAAAAGGCAGTGCAAAACAAGTTATAAAATTAAACAAAAGGAGTATTGCAGCAATCCAGCCAGTTATTATTGTTATCATCATTTGCCTTTAGGTTTTTTGGAATTGCCAACATTTGTGTTTATGTACCATAATGCATATCCAATTGAAAAGTCAGGAATTGATAAAAGTATATCACTTAATCCTCCTCCTGGAACATAAGTCAAATGCATTATTACTCCCACTAAAAAGAAAACAGTATTAAGAACAAATCCATAAAACCTGGTTTTATCAAATAAATAAAGAAGACTTATAATAACAATGTCAAAAAGGAGTATCCACGTCAAATAAGTTTTATCTGCATGTATTCTAAGATGAAGCATTAAGCCAGCAATGGGCAATACAACAAGCCCAATTAATAAAAATATATTTAGAGAATTAAACTTCATTTTATCAGCCTCTTACTATAAACAAGCTAATTAGATTATATAAATGTTCTTTCTAGCGGATACTGTCAAGTTAACGATATGTAGTTATCTTGGACAAATTTAATCAGATTCAATAACTTATTTCTTCCTAATCCT
>CAYQXU010000083.1:0-2518 GCA_964421685.1 Candidatus Woesearchaeota archaeon | reverse complement strand
CAATCTGCGGATTAAAATCCGCAAAGGGTTTCTTTCAACTGGCTCGTCCTAAATCTATTTTTAAGCAGATGCCAAATGTCGCACTGCAGATATCTGACAAATACCCCATAATGCATCTTACTAGGAAAAGAATAGCAAAATTCAGGTCAGCAACAGTTGGAGAATCTTTAAGATTATCTACTCAAAAATATTTAGGTTTTGGTATTGGCAGAAGAAGAGTTGATTTAAGAGACGCAATGACTGGATTGGAAGCTATTGAAAAAGATAAGAAACGTACGCAAGAAGAATTTGGAGGAGACATGAATGATGGGAATGGTTTTGGCGATGAAGAAGATACTGATGGAGAGGATTGGAAGCGTTAATTTAACTATCTATGCCTTATAGGAATAGAGCAATCGGCACATATAACTTCTACTTTTCTTGTTACAGGATTTGTTATGAATTTGTATAAGTAAGGCTTTAATGTTTTTTTGCATTTAATGCATTTGTTTTCCTGGTCAATTATTGCTTGTCTGCTTGAAGAAACTTTCATGTTAACTTCTTTTACTTTGCCAGACTTTAATGCATTCAAATAAGTAGAAGGGCTTGTTTCTGCCATATTTTGACGACTAGCGGCTTGTTTATAAACTTTGTTATGAAAAATATGCAATTTCGCGCACCACAATCTTTAAAAACTGCAAATTAAGTTGGCTTTTATCAAGTTAGCTAAATAGGAGATAAACCTTTAAAAAAGGTTTCCAAAGGAGAAAAAAATGTCAGAAGAAGAATTTGATATTGATGAAGTTGAGTTGGAAACTCAAGAGGAAGATAGTCTGGACTTTGATGATGAATAGGTTTTTATATTATTATTTACTTTTTAGGGGATGAAAATTAATGAAATCCTTGAAAACTTTGTAAAAGAATGTTCCCAAGATCTTAATTTAATGTCAATTGTTCAATTTGGTTCTTCAACATATTCCAAAAACCCTAATGATATTGATTTAGTCTTTGTATCTAATAATCCTGTTACACCTCTTAAAGATGTTTTGAGGCTATTAAAAATTATTAAGAATTTTGAGAAAATTTACAAAGAAGTTGTTTTTGATATTGGTGGAAGACCTAGAAAAAGAAAAGGAAAGTATTCCATAACAGTTGTTTTATTAGATAAATCAAAAGTAAATACTAAATATAACCCCCACGACTTATTTTTTCTAAAAAATTTAGCAGAGACCAAACATAAAAAAGTATTATTTGGAAAAGACCCCTTTATCAAGCTTAATATTAATTTAAACAATCAACATTTGTATGAAATTTTAGCCGTAGATATTGTAAATGCTATTGGGAGAAGTCTAGATGATAATAAGAATAAAGTAGAGCCTTTTTATTTTTTATTCAAAACCTTTCTTAGAGTTATGTTGGTTAATGACTATGGTGATTTAGAAAGGGATCAGCTATTAAACAAATTTAAGAAGAAATTCAAAAACAGAATAGAGTTACCTAAAAATTCTGCGAATATACTAAAAAAGAAGCTAAAGAATGGAGATTTTATTGATATATTGTCTTTTGCAAAAGAGTGTATAAAATATGTTGAGAAGAAAAGATGAAGATCCTTAAGTATAAGCTAAATTTTCTTAGATAATCATACTTTTCTAAACAAGGCAATTATCCAAAAAGAGTTGCCAGGAAATCCTTTAATCCGAGCTCTTATTTCTAACTTTTTCATAATCAGTTTTCGGCTAAAATTTACTAATCCAGATAGATATCCTGAATCAAACAATATTCCTTCTGATTTTACTAGCTTGAAACTTTTTCTTTCTACCTCTTTTACAAGAGTTTTATAATCCCATTCTGTTAAATGCTCAGAAATCTTAAATGGCTTTCTTATTTTAATTTTCATTTCTAATTTTGCGAGTTTTGATGTGTTCATTGTTGGGTAGGTTAGTATTAGCTGACCATTTGTTTTTAAAATTCTATTAAATTCTTTTATTGCCTTTCTAGGGTTTAGCAAATGTTCAAGTGTTTCTACACAAACTACCTTATCAAAATATCTGTCTTTAAATTTTAAATTTTCTATACTCATCTCTTTGAATATCAAATTCTTTGGAGATTTTTGTTTTACTTTCTTAAAAGATTCCTTAGTGATGTCAACCCCGTAGACTTTTCTTGCTTTTTTAGAGATTTTTATAAGGAATTTTCCATCTCCACATCCCGCATCAAGGATAATCTCATCTTTTTTAGGATCAAGAAACCTTAAAGCCGCTTTGTCTCTTTCTCTTTTGTAGAATTCACTTACTTTGATTCCCCTGTAAATATACCCTTTAGTGTACCCTTCTTTTTTCCATTTTTCTTCGTAGTATTCTTTTAATTCCTTATTGTTTTTGAATTTCAGCCTTCCTTTGTTCATCATGCTTCCCCAGTCTTCAATTGGTTTTTTCATTACTTATCTAATAAAACATTTTTTATAAAGCTTATTAATAACAATGTTTGTCTTATCCAGAAATAATGTCATCTCGACAAATAAGATAAGTCCTGTTGCAAA
>CAYQXU010000082.1:0-2801 GCA_964421685.1 Candidatus Woesearchaeota archaeon | reverse complement strand
TTAAGGTATTTAGTCAATATAGAAAATCTAAACACTAATTTTTACACATAGCCGATTAAAAGCTTAATTTATTAAACCCTTATTGAAATACAAAAACATGGATTCAAACATACACAGACAAGAATTGTTGGATTTATATGCAGAAAGACCTAATTACGGCAAGTTAAAATTTAAGACCCATCAAGCTACTTTGAAAAATCCTTACTGTGAAGATATAATTGATATAGAGTTAGAGGTTAAAGATGGAAAAATTGTTAATGCGGGCTTTACAGGAGGCAGTTGTTTGATAAGTGTTGTTTCTTCGTGCGTTTTGCTTGAAAAAGTAAAAGGAATGAAAGTTGAAGATGCTCTTAAATTAGAAAAGAAAGATCTTGATAAGTTTTTAGGAATAAATGTAATTCCAACGCGAGTTAAATGCGAGCTGCTGGCTTTGGAAGCTTTGAAAAAAGCATTGATAAAATGACAGAGCTTGAAAGAATTATTTTAGCAGAGCCAAGAGGATTTTGTGCAGGAGTAAATGTTGCAATAGATACTGTTGTAAGACTTTCTAAGGACTACCTGGGAGAGCCTCTTTATATGGTGCATGAAGTTGTCCATAGCAAACACGTTGTTAAAGACTTAAATGACCGGTATGGTGTTGTAAATGTTGGAGATATATCGAAAGTTCCTGATGGAGCAAGGGTTGTTTTTAGCGCTCATGGAACTCATCCTGGAGTTCTTGAAGAAGCCAAAAGAAGAGGACTTAAGATTAATAATGCTGTTTGTGATTTGGTAACCGTAGTTCATAATCAGGTTAAAAAATATGCAGAAAGAGGTGTGGATATAGTTCTTATAGGTCATGAAAAACATCAGGAAGTAATAGCGACTATGGGGCAAACACACATGTACCTTGTTCAAAATGTTGACGATGTTGAAAATCTCCCTATAAATCCAAACAATAATGTTGCTTATGTTACTCAAACAACTCTTTCTCAAGATGACACAGAAGAGATAGAGCAAGCTTTGAGAGAGCGATTTCCTAATTTGATTTCAACTAAAGATAATTTGTGTTATGCTACAACAGACAGGCAGGGAGCTATAAAGGCTGTTATTGACAGATTTGATGTGGGACACTTTTTAGTGGTTGGGGAGAATAATAGCTCTAACTCGAGAAGCTTAGTTAAAACTTCAAAAAATAAAGGAGTTGATGCTCACCTTATTTCTACTTATAAAAATATAAGGCTATCTTGGTTAGAAGGCTCAAGGAATGTTGGATTAACATCAGGGGCTTCTGTTCCAGAATATCTTGTTGATGAAGTTGTTGATCATTTGAGGAAAACTTATAACTGTGAAGTTCAGATTTATGTTCACAAAAAAGAAAAAGTTAAATTTGCGCCAAAGGTATTAGTCTAAAATGAAAAACTTCTTAGAAATAAAAGACTTGCATACTGAAATTGAAGGAAAGGAAATTCTTAAAGGCGTAAACTTAAGTTTGGAACTTGGAAAAGTAAATGTTTTAATGGGCCCTAATGGAAGTGGTAAGAGCACACTTGCTAATGTGCTAATGGGACATCCTTCTTACAAAGTTACTAAAGGAAAAATTTTTCTTAATGGCGAGGACATTACTGATATGAAGGCAGATGAAAGGGCTAAAAGAGGATTATTTTTGAGTTTCCAATATCCTATTGAAGTTGAGGGAGTTTCTATGTCAAATTTTTTAAGGGCAGCACTAGGAAGTTTGAAAGGAGAAAAAGTAAGTCTGTTTAAGTTTAAAGACACTCTTAATGAAAAAGCTAAGATTTTGGGAGTTGACAAGGTTTTTTTGGAGAGAAATTTAAATGAGGGATTTTCAGGAGGGGAAAAGAAGAAGGCAGAGATATTACAACTTTTAGTTTTAGACCAAAAAATGATTGTTTTAGATGAAACTGATTCTGGATTAGATATTGATTCATTAAAAACTGTCGCTAAGGGGGTTAATTCTCTAGATTTGAAAGATAAGTGTGTTTTTTTAATAACACATTATAAAAGAATACTTGAACACATAAAGCCTGATAAGGTTTTTATTATGATTGATGGGAAAATTGTCCTTGAAGGCGGCAATGAGCTTGTAGATCATTTAGAGGAAAAAGGCTATGGCTGGATTGATAAAGATGAAAGTAATAAAATAATTTCTAATTAACTATGGTTAATTATGTATTTTACTTAACATGAATATTTAAAAGCAAAGTTATTTTCTTTTATTTATGGTGGCTGGAGATAATGATAATGGGAATGGCGAAAGACCCGTTCCTGGACAAATTTTTCTTAGAAATATTTATCTTGGGCAAGATGAAGACGCTAGGTTTGCAAGACTTAGAAATGAGGACACTGGGCTGGAGTTTAAATGCAGAACTGACTTCGAGACACCTCTTTTGAGCTTGGTTTTAATGGCAATCCCAACCCAATTCCACTCTTCTTTGAATTAAGTCAAGATAGCCCTAATTTATTTTACCCTGTGGCTTTCTCTTTTTCTAAAGGCTATGCTTTTTTAGCTCAGCCGCCCTTTGTTAGCGGGGTCTTTCCTGGAGGGGTTGCTCCGAACTTGGCTATTTCCCCTACACATGATCCTAAGTGGAAGAATATGTGTTTAAGGCGATCGGAAATTTTTCATGATGAAACATTAATTCTAAATGGAAAGAACAGCGTTGAAAAAAATAGATATGATTTAATTAAAAAGAAATCCCCACAGCTTGCTGTGGTTGGGTAAAAACTATATAGTATAATATTCTCTAAAATTCATGTATGAACTTCATCATGCTTGCCATAAAGTCTACAGCATAAAA
>CAYQXU010000081.1:0-2960 GCA_964421685.1 Candidatus Woesearchaeota archaeon | reverse complement strand
TTGAGTGATTTTTAACATCAGACGCTCTGGGCTTTAGCCCATGGGTAGTTCACATAAGTCTTTATGTTTTCTACGAATTGTCCAAGAGAATAGAGAAGAAAATCCTAAACCCAAAAGCGTGTATCCAATAGTTAATGGATATGCTTGAGAATTTTCTGGATATGATGAATAAGTAAGAGCTACCCCGCCCAAAGCTAAGGTAAGAGAAATCCCTCTCATTAACCTCATTGAATGTATATGCTGAGCTGCTAAGTGAGTGGGTTTATCATAAACATCATATTTTTCTAATGGATAAAAGTGATAATACAACTTATCTTTATAGTATTCAAATCTATCTTTTAAACTTCTTCGCTCCATTCCAGATCTTCTAGCTGCTTTTGAAATAATTGGCTCTTCATGATCTAATAATTCCTCAATAGATCTTTTATAATTATAAAACCTCTCAAAAAAAGGCATTGGTTTAGACAAGTCTATTGATACTTCTTTTCTTTTTGGAACATAGTCTTGAGCCATTTTACATTAAAATTATAACTTAAAAGTAGTATCATTATTTATAAAGCTTTTGTTTCATCTTTTGTTTTCATCCATATCTCCCACAACCTTGGATTTAATAATATCTAGCCAAAACCTTTCAGCAATTTATCAATATCTGCCCTATTTTTCACAGGCTTAAAATGTTCGTCAGCACTTAAAATCTCGCAGTTCAAAGCTAAGGATAAAGCCTCTAAAGGCTTATCTGCTTTGTGTTTTACTATTGTCTTGTCTAAAAAGTCAGAATAAAAGTCTTTCTCAATCCAAACTATGGGGAATCCGCTTATCTTCTTATTTATTAGATTATCTTCCCATTTTAGTTCTCTCTTTAAGACTCTAGCAATTTCCACTTTTACAGTGTCTGTAGAAAAGAGGTTAATTTTTTCTCTATTAGCTAAATCAAGAATTTTTCCGGCCTTTCCAAGTGGATTATATAAAGCCATAAAAATAACATTCGTATCAATTGCAATCTTAGGAAGTTCCCTAGAACCACTCATCAGCAATTTCCTCTCTTATTTTTCTAGATTGCTTTAAAATTGTATCAAAACTTTTTTTATTTTTAGCTAAGCTCTCTCTAAATAAATCACTAAACTCCAAAAATTGCCTCTTTTTATATTCATAAATTAATTTTTTAATTATTTCTGCAACATTTCTATTTCCACCTTCAAGTTTTAACCTTATAAGCTCTTTGTGTAAATCTTCTGGAATTCCTATTGTTTTCATGTAAATTTATATATTTATAAATTTATAAATTTTTCTATAGAAGAATTAAGGATAACCTCTCGTCATAGTTCTTCTCACAAATTATTTATAATTTGAAGCCACGTACCTATGGTTGCATTCGTGTCATGGTACGTGGAAATGCAATAGCATCCTTTATTGTATCTAGCCCACATATCCAGGCTAAAACTCTTTCAACACCCATACCATATCCCCCATGAGGAACACTCCCATATCTTCTAGTATCAAAATAAAATTCGTATTTGTCTGGATTTTCTCCTTGTGCTTTTAAGTTTTCTTTTAGCTTCTTTATGTCTTCTTCTCTCTGACTAGCCCCTATTAACTCGCCGTATCCTTCAGGAGCTATAACATCAAACCCCAAAACAACTTTAGGATTTTTAGGATCTTCTTTCATATAAAAAGCCTTTACAACTTTAGGATATCTAGTTACTATAACAGGAACGTCGTATAGCTCACTTAACTTATCTTCTTCTATAGTCCTCAAATCTTTTCCCCAAGCAATATTAATTTTTTTCTTTTCCTTTAGGAGTTTAAGAACATCATCATAAGTCATTCTTGGAAATTTCTTTTTAAGAACAGGCTCAAGTTTCTTTACATCTCTTTCAAGAATAATCAACTCAGCTTTATGTTTATCTAAAACAGCTTTAACAACATCTTTTAACATTTCTTCAGCATCATCCTGTAAATATTCAAAATCTTCCCATGCGGCTTCCATTTCAGCATGCCAATATTCTGTTAAGTGCCTTGAAGTTTTACTTTCCTCTGCCCTAAAACTAGGTTGTATAGTAAATATCTTCTCTAGCGAAAAAATTGCAGGCTCTGCGTGCAATTGCCAAGTCTGAGCAAGATAAATTGGCTTCCCGAAATAATCTACCTTAAAGAGTGTCGCCCCGCCTTCTGCCTGCATCCCTATTAATGTTGGACTATGGTACTCATAAAATCCTTTTTTATGCCAGTGATCTCTCATTGCTTGTAATGCAGTATCTCTTATTTTCATAATAGCATTCATCTTCCTGCTTCTCAACCATAAATGCCTCCTGTCCCCTAAAGTTTCTTCATTAATATCTTTATTTATTGGAAAATTATCGCTTAAGCCAACTATGTTTATCCAAGTCACTTGTATTTCATATCCAGTTGGAGCTCTCTTATCTTCTTTTATTTCTCCTTCTAACTCCACACTTGCCTCAACCTGCAACTTGTCAATGTCTTCCCATTGCTTTTCAAACTTATCTCTAGACAAAACACATTGAATTATGTCGCTTGAATCTCTAAGAACAAGAAACTTCATCTTATTCGAACCCCTTTCTCTATAAACCCATCCTCTCACGGCTACATGCCCTTTGCCCTTATTCATGGCTTCTGAAATTGATATGTATTTTGTTTTTGTCATAATTTTATCAAGTAATAACATTTTTTAAAGGTATTTACGTATAAAAATAATGAAAAATATTTACAAAAAAATAGACAAAAGAATGAAGAAAGCTCCAAAGAGAGTTATTGGTATGTATAACAATCTCGTTTCAGGCATTATCGGTGGTACAATAATCTATTACTTAGTAATCTTGAAAACAGTAAAAAATATATCTTTAGGATTCTTTTATGTAATTATTCTTTGGCTTCTAGGCTTTTCAATAAGTGAACCTCCCAATCACAGCAAGCTGTGGGGCTTCTAACGACGTCTAAAAATC
>CAYQXU010000080.1:2310-3080 GCA_964421685.1 Candidatus Woesearchaeota archaeon | reverse complement strand
ATATGGAGGAAAATCTACTATTTAAGCTTAACTCACTATAATCTTACAATATCCTAACAGGCTCACTTCGTTCGCAAATTAATGGCTTCGCATTGGACTTTGTCACAATGCTTCGCTGAAAAGAGTGTTAAGATTACTAATTTTACGATAGTTATTATTAACAAAATAGAGTATTAATAAATTTTTAAGCGAGAAATTAGACAAGATCAATTTCGGAGTAATATTAAATATGTGAACGAAACTTTAGTTGAGCGAGCGCAATCATCTCAGTCTGATTCCTTCAAGGTTTCTGGGAACATTAGTTTCAACATGGTTTAATTTGTAAAGTGCCGATGCTAAATCCAGGCACTTTGAAACTTCTCCATGATTAATAATTATTCTTTTTGCTTTGGGGTGCATGTTATTAAAGAATGCCAAAATTTCGTTTCTTCCCGCATGAGCTGAAAGACCTAGAACTGTGTGAACCTCAAATTCAATCTTGACTGTCTCTTCTTTTCCGTCAGTGTTCATTTTAACATCTTTTAATCCGTCTTGCACTTGCCTGCCTAAAGAGCCAACTCCTTGATAACATACAAACATTAGTGAATTTAAAGGATTGCTCGAAAAATGTTTGAGATATTCAACTGATGCTCCTCCAACTAACATACCTGATGTTGCAAGAACAATGCATGGGCCGCCCTCAATTACATTTTTTCTTTCGTGCGGGGAGCCAACTCTTGAAAAAATATCTGAAACAAATGGATTTTTATCCTGGAAAATTTGAGCTCTTA
>CAYQXU010000080.1:0-2300 GCA_964421685.1 Candidatus Woesearchaeota archaeon | reverse complement strand
TTAAAAAGTCAGGATATGCTGTATGAATTGCATTAATATCCCAAATCATTCCATCAATGTAGACTGGAACTTTTTCTAACTTTCCTGATTTTATTGCATCTTCAATAATAAGCATCGTTTCCTGAGACCTCCCCAATCCTAACTCAGGGATAAGAATTTTTCCTTTTCTTTCAATTGTCTTTTTTATGATTTCAATCATTTCTTCTTCTGCTTTTGCTCTTGGAGGCAGGATGTCATTCTTTGCTCCGTAAGTTGATTCTGTTATTACTGTTTCTATTCTCGGGAACATTGTAATTGCAGGATCTAATAACCTTGTTCTAACATATTTGTAATCAGCTGAATACATTAAATTGTGAGCACCATTTCCAATATTAAGGTGAACCATTGCGCTTCCTAAAGCATGCCCTGAATTGTAAAAAGTAATTCTAACATCAGGAGTTACATCTGTAACCTCGTTGAAATTTAAGCAGATGCTGTGCTTTACCATTTCTTTAATATCTGTAGAGGCGAATAATGGCTTTTCAGCCTGCTTGTAAGCAACTCCAATAAAATCCAGTGCAAGCAATGCAGAAATATCTCTCGTCGGATGAGTCATGTAAACAGGGCCTTTATATCCCATCTTGTATAAGTAAGGCAATAATCCAACATGGTCAAGATGCGCGTGGCTTATTATTACAGCGTCGAGCCTTGCTATGTCAAATTCAGGAACATCAAAATGCGGAAATCTTTCAGAGCCGCTAGAAGCAGGATCAATACCACAATCTAAAAGAATATTTGAAACGTGGGTTTGCAATAAGATGCAGCTTCTTCCTACCTGCCTACCGCTTCCTAAAAAAGTCATTCTTATCCATCCTTCTTTCTTGCTCGGATCCCACTCTTCGTAAATTTTATTTCCTATAGAATTAAGAAATTTTCTTCTGTAATTATTGTTTGCGTATAAAACTTCTCTTATATTCTCGGTAATCTGGCTTTTTATTGCAGGGGACCTCTGAACTTGTGGGCTCCATAGGGTTTTTTGTTTTATTTCATCAAGAATTGAGCCTTGCTTTCCTATGACTAAGCCTGGCTTTTTCGCTTCGACAACAACTATACTTCTATGCGGGTCAAAAATAATATTTGTAATTTCAGCATCTTCTGGAACTATTTTTCTAATTTCTTTTTCCGCTGTTGCCTGATCTTCAAGAATTTTTTGATCTGCTCTTAGCTCCACTCTTTTTTTTATTTCGTCAACTATGCTTTTTATCTTATGTTCGCCTTCTTTGAAGAATTTTGCATTTTCAGTGTATAAAACAATGTTAGCACCTTCAAAAGTTGCTTCGCATCTCTCGCCAGAAAGCTTTTCTTCAATTGTTTTCAAAATGTTCATCTTTCAATCCTTAGAATATAAAATATATTATTGCATACTTACTTTAATTCGCCTACAATTTCTTTTTCAAGAACTTTTTTTATTCCATCCTTAGTTATTGTGAAAATATCAATTCCGCAGCCTGAAAAAACATCTCTTTGTGTGGAACTGAGCAAACATTCTTTGGCAAGTTCTATTCCTTGCTTGACAGTTATGTCTTTTTTGTATTGTCTTTCTAACAAACCTAACATAAATGTTCTACCTGATCCAGAAGCATCGTAATCATTTACTTGCATCAAAGAACCATCTGGGCCTATATGGAAAACTTCAAATGTTCCGTCTTCATTAACACCTCCAACAAAGGTGTCAACAATATCTGGCACCATAGATGGATGTCTTATCCCTGAGTAGGACATTGATGCCACAAGATTTACAGCTTGATTAATAGTTGGTCTTGATTTTGCCCTTAGTTCTTTTAATTTTAACTCCGCTGCAATTAATTTGGAAAGCCTTTGGGCTCCCGAAACCATTCCTGCCCAGGAAATAATCAAATAATCATTAATAGGATTTGTTTTTTGAAAGTCCTTATTAGAAACCATGCTCTCACCGAGAGTAACTTGTCTATCAGAAGCCATTATAGCGCCGTCTTTACAAATAAGGCATATTAAACTTGTTCCTGATTTCAATATTGAGTTTTTTAATTCTTGATCCATTTTAAAAACCTACGGTTTTTTGCTCGAGCCCACACTCAATTTGGATTACCTCGTGTAAACTCTCGATCCCTCAAGCAACATCCTTTCTTTGCCTCCGATGGATGTTATTATCCCAGCAAAAACCTCTAGAATTTATGAAAAATATGAGAAAGGGAGATATTTAAATCTTTCTTTTTTGATTTTAAAATGTATTATCCCAAAATAAGGTTACCTCGACAAACAAGATAAGCTCTGCTGTAAAG
>CAYQXU010000079.1:0-3134 GCA_964421685.1 Candidatus Woesearchaeota archaeon | reverse complement strand
GTTATTCGATAATAACTATTTTTCGGTTTTATTTTTAGAACTCCGGACAAAGCCAAGGATTCGCAACATTTTTAAACAATTGAAAAAAACTAATGTTATGACATTTAAAGAATTCACAAAGGAATTGAATGGAAGTCGGGTGGAAGGCGAGCTGTTAAAGACAATATTTTATTCTCTTTTAACTTCAGTTATTTTCCTTGCTGTTGTTTATTTCTTCAAATTGAGATATATTGAAAATTGCGTCCCTAAATACGGTTATTACCTTCTTTTTTCAGGCTTGAGTATTGCATTAATTATGCCTGCTGTAAGGCAAGTCAGGGCCTATAAAGAAATGGCTTGCATGTCTGGAATGATGGTTGGAATGACTATTGGAATGATTTCTGGGTTTTTGCTTGGATTTTTTACAGCTTCAACTAACGGAATGTTTATTGGGGGATTTTTTGGAGTTTTTGTCGGCATAGCTATTGGGGTTTGGAATGGAAAATGCTGCGGGATTATGGGAATGATGGAAGGAATAATGGCTGGGTTTATGGGCGGATTAATGGGAGCTATGACGTCATTCATGCTTCTTAATGATAACAATTTGAAACTAGCAGGAATAATCTCATTTGTTATAAGCGCTGTTATAATGTTTAGCTTAAATTTTATGATTTACAAAGAAATGAAAGAAACAGACAGGCAAAGAAAAGAAGACCATATGCTAACAATTGTCTTGACATTCTTATTAATAGCTATAACGACCTGGCTTATTGTTTTCGGACCAAGAAGCGCAATTTTTGGATGATTCTTTAAGGCTTTATCTCCCAATTTTCTTTTTATAAATATTTTCACGATAGCCTGCATGCAATACAAGCACAATCAACTTAATATCCTCAATTTTGTAAATAACTCTATAAGTTTCTTCCTGTGTATCAACCCTTAAGCTTCTCAATCCAGATAATTTTCCTTTAAGCTCTTTTCCAAGGCGAGGATTTTTTTCTAACTGTTCAATAGCATTAAAAAGACTTGTCTGCTCTTCTTTCTTTAAACTTTTAATAAATCTTTCTGCTGGATGCTGGATAATAACTTCATACATTTAAGCCTCTAGTTCTTTTCTAAGCTGTTTTAATGATTTGCCTTTTCCGGACCCGTAAGCTTCAAGTGCTTCAGCAATTTCTCGCATTGTTTCTGGACTAGATAATATTTCAAGTGTTTCAACTAATTCCTCTTTTCCAGCACCAGAGTGATAAGCTTTAACTAGGCGTCGTAGTAATTCATTATAAGATTCTCTATGATGCACTTTTAATTTATCTAACAAGCTCTTCGTCTGTTCATCTACTTGTATTGTTGTTACCATAACTATCTATAGCTACCTATATTATTTAAATGTTTCTGTTTCTCTCTTAAATTACGCCTTTAAAGTATTTCATAAAGTCTCATGAAACCAGTTGCATCAAAGTATTTAAAAACCTGAGAAACTAATAAAAAACATGGGCAATAAAATAACTTTAGTAGGCATATTGGTTTTAGTGGTCTTGGTAGTTGGCTTTATTTATTTTGGCTCAGGAAACACCGAAAGCACACCAATAACCGGCAATGTGGTAGCAGGAGAAATACAAAAAGTAGTCATTAGTGAGAAAAACAGCAATTATTATCCTCAAACAATTAATGTTAAAGCTGGCTCTCCTGTTGAGATAACTCTTGACAGCAGCGTTGTTGGGTGTTTTAGATCATTTAATATCAGAGACTTGGGGGTTAGTGGATATGCAAAAACTCCCGGTGATAAAATTACATTCACACCAGCTCAAAAAGGAACATACAAATTTGCCTGTTCAATGGGAATGGGAACTGGAACTATAATTGTTGAGTGATAAAGACAAGGATTTATGATCCTTATCCTTATGACATCTCCTTTAAGAGACGAATACCTCCTTCAAGAGGACATCTCCCTTTAGAATCGGTTTATTTTATGAAGCTTCCTCTTAAAAAGTTTATATAGCACATATTATTAAACTGAATAAATGGAAAATAAAAAAATAGATCGAACTAAAATTCTCACTATTTTGTTTTAAAAAACATGGAAGCTAAAACTAAAATAGAGTGGATTTTAAGAGTTGCTCTTTTTGGTGAATTTTTAGGGCATGGAATTTTTGCTTTGCAATTAAAACAAAGTTTCTTAGATATGATTATTTCTATTTTGGGTGTTAGTTTAACATCTGCTAAAACTCTCTTATTAATTATTGGGTCTATTGATATTCTAGTTGCTTTATTGGCTTTAGTTTATCCATTTAGGCTATTATTAATATATGCTAGCATTTGGGGTTTTGCGACAGGCTTGGCAAGGCCATTGGCAGGAGACCCTGTTTGGGATTTTGTTGAAAGATGGACAAATTTTGGAGTTCCTTTAGCTCTTCTTTACATAAGAGGGCTTCCAAAAAAACTAAAAGACTGGTTTAGATAATGGTAAATAATATTAAGAAAAATAAAAAGGCCTATTACCAATGTGAAGAATGCAAACTTATTTACAAAGATAATGAGTGGGCTGATAAATGTGAAAAATGGTGCAGAAAAAATAGAAGTTGCAATTTAAATATAGTTAAGCACTCAATAGATAAAAATACAAAGTAGAACATAAAATGGCTCAAACTTTCAAAAAACCGTACATTTACTGGACAATTTTAATATTTGTTGTTTATGTTGGACTAAATGTTTTTTTTAGCGGATTTTACAAAACAATAAGGCTCATTATAGTTTATGCAAATACTGTTGATTGGCTTAAACTAGGAACTTCAATAATACTTACTTTGACTATTGGGATTTTAGTTTCAATCAACGCTGTAACCTCTTATATCAAGTATAAAGAAAGAAAGAAATGCGGGGAAGGTGTGGCTGCTGCAGGAATAGGAACTCTTGGAGGATTAATTGTGGGGGTTTGTCCTTTATGTGTTACTGGGTTGTTTCCTTTGATTTTTAGTGCTTTAGGAATAGGATTTTCTTTTGCAAGCCTTCCTTTAGGTGGAATTGAGATTCAAGTCATAGTTGTAATTATTCTTTCTGTAAGCTTGTGGATGTTAAGAAGAAATAAAAGCTAAGCAACTGAAGTGAACCTCCCAACCACAGCAAGCTGTGGGGCTTCTAACGACGTCTAAAAATAG
>CAYQXU010000078.1:0-3369 GCA_964421685.1 Candidatus Woesearchaeota archaeon | reverse complement strand
ATTAAGGTATTTAGTCAATATAGAAAATCTAAACACTAATTTTTACACATAGCCAGGTTGTACATAAACTTTATAAACAGCTTATTTAACACTCTAGAATGGAATTTAAGGAATTTTTAGACAAACAAGAAGAGGTATATTCAAGATTCAGAAACACTTCTAAAGTAAGATTGGAAGGAATAAAACCAGCCATTCCTGACAGGCAAGGAGGGTATCTAATAGTTTTTAGACATTCTCCAGAAATAGCTCAAAAAATAAGCGATTTTTCAAGAAGAATTTCTCAAGTTATTCCTTCCCTTTTTTACGATTCTGCTACCATCCATACAACAATTTCAGATTTAATTGCGGGCGAGAATTTTATTCCTGAAAAAGATACTTTAGAAAAGTTATGCACTTCTGTAAAAGAGATAAAAACTACAAATAAACCTCAAATCTCATATTCAGAATGGTTATACAACCAAAATACAGTAATTGCAGGAGGAAATCCCGATCAGGTTTTTTTCAAAATTATTCAAGACATTTATTCTTTAGGAAAACAAAAAGAGCTAAACGTAAGATTACCTTGGGAGCATATATTACTGCAAGTAGATTTTTGGAAGAAAGAAAACCAGAGGAATTAGCTGATCTCTTAAAATTAATGAAAGAAGCTCCGATAATTGGAGAAAGCACCCCAGAAAATATTGATGTTGGATATTCCTATTTTGGTAAATCTGGGTTTAAAATAACTACATATGAAAGATTTAAGCTTTAAATGAAAATTAATTTTTCAGTCATGATTTTCTAACTTTTCTTTCATGAAATCTCTTAATTCATCAGCATGGTCTGTTACGATTGCATCAAAATCCATAGCTAAAAGATCGGCCCATCTTTCTTTATAATTATGCTGAAAAACATTATTAGGAACAAATTCAGGAGACATACAATAAGTTAGGCTATTTGTTCTTTTTGCCAAATCAACCATCTTAGGATTTAGCCATTTGCCTGTTTCTTCATCAAGCCAGATGATATCTGCTTTCCTAAAATTAGATTCTGTGTACAATGGGGAATTTTCTCGTAGATGCAGTCCAGTTTTAATGTCTGGATATTTCTCTTTCACAATATTAATTAAAGGAAGTGTTTGATTATCTACTGCAACTAAAAAACTATGATTTTGCAAATTATATTTTCTTAAAAGATCTATTGTTTTTTCAACAACCTTTGGTTCGTCGATATCTTTTACATGAAGAGCAAGGGTTGTATTATTTCCAATCTCATTACAGGATTTACAGACATCTTCAAAAAAACATAATCTGATATTTTCTTTTTCATAGCCTTGATAAACAAGAGAAGTGCATTCTTCATCACTCATGTCAATTATCTTCTTAGAGTTTTCAAAAAGCCTTTTGCCGTCTTCATCATGAATTATTACTAAAGAACCGTCTTTATTTATGCGGATATCTGTTTCAATACCATAACCTGACTCAAAGGCCCAACGAATGGATTGCAAACTATTTTCAGGATATCTTGAATTAATAGCACGATGGCTGATTATTTCCATTTTAAAGGCCTGTTGATCTGTTCAAAACAGTCTGCACCCTGGACTGTTCCTAGAGTAGCTATCATTTCACATGGAGCAGTAATAATTTTTTTGTTGTCTTCTATCATTTCATTATAAACTAAACTGGGAAGATAAGCGCCATTTGCTGCTACCCTTCTTTTTTCAATCATTTGTCTAGAATATTTGACAAAATCTGAACCCTTCTTGAAGTAAGAAATACACGCTGTGGAATGTGTTGAAATGGGAATAAGATCTTTTTCTGAAACCTGTTTCACAAATCCATTTTGAGTTATTAAATATCCTCTATTAAAATAATAAGACTCAAACGTGGGAATAATTCCGTCAACTTTATCCTTATCTGGCTTCATAAATTCCCTAAACATGAAATTATCAAAACCTGCCAAATCCAAATATTGATCTGCCAAATCTGTTATTAAAGGCTCATCGTTATTTATTAGATAACTTGCTTCAAGTATCGATTGTGGGGAACCTTCGGTCATGTTTTCAAGCGTAATTATTGTTATTTTTTCGCCAAATAATCTCATTAATTCTCTAGACAAGTTATACTGCACATCATGTTCTTTTAGAATTATAAAAATAGCGGTTTCATAGGGAAAAGGCCTGGATTCGGCAATCCATTTAATTATCTCTTTTCCTTGGACTTTTGTAAGAGGTTTAACCATTCCTCTTTCTTCAAAATTTCTGTCTTTTCCTGCTAAGGGGATAACTATTTTCATTTTTTATACTTACCTTTATAGAAAACAATATAAAAGCTTAATTGAGGTTTAATATATAATTGTAATAATAGTGCTTATTATTGCTAATTAATAAAACTTATAAAAGGCTGGCTCTTTGGAGAAAAATGAGAAAATCCAAAAAGAGCACTACTAAGAATGTTGCATTATGTTTTTCAGGTCAGGTAAAAAAATTTGAACTTTGCTATCCATATATAAAAAAGAACTTGCTTGACAATCTTGGGAGTTATGATGTTTTTTGCTGTGTGGAGGACGATGCCGATATAACAAAAATGGAAGTATTAAAGCCAGTAAAAATAGAAAAGGTCAAATCTTCTTACGTTGATAAAATACTAAAAGAAAAATTAAAATTAGTAAACAAAGATAACTATAAAAAATATATTTTCCCACAATCTTCAAAATTTAATTTTAGAAATGTTTATCAACAGCTCTTCAAGATAAAGGGGGCTTTTAATCTTCTTGAGGGATATATGAAGGAGAACGAGGTAAAATACAATTATTTTATTAGAATTAGATTTGATTTCCTTCCTCTAGACAATATTGACCTTAAAAAATTAAAATTGGATAAAGATGAGATAATTGTTCCTAGAATTAGGCTAAGAGATTTAGAACCACGAATTCAAATTAATGACATGTTTTGTGTCACAAAGGATTTTGACACTTTTGAGGAATATTGTTCGATGTATGATGAATATATAGATATAATCAAAAGAGAAATTTCTATTAAAACTAACTTTATTCAAAAAATATATCTTTGGTTTGAGAAGAAGTATGATGAATTTTTCCTTTTCTTGTTTAACAGACCAGGAAAGAAGTATGGAAAACTGTCTAAGAATACTCTGGGACTGGCACTTCTTTTTACAAAAATGTTTTATACTGATTTTAAAGTAAAAAATAGGTGCAATCTAGAAAAAGCTTTTTTTTATCTATTAAAATCTAAAAATAAGAAAATTATAGAAGAAAAAATTAATTTTGTTATCGTAAGAGATTTTATGGACGGCTTATTAATTTTTGGGTGACTATGGCTATGTGTAAAAATTAGTGTTTAGATTTTCTATATTGACTAAATACCTTAAT
>CAYQXU010000077.1:0-3375 GCA_964421685.1 Candidatus Woesearchaeota archaeon | reverse complement strand
TGAATCTGATTAAATTTGTCCAAGATAACTACGTATCGTTAACTTGACAGTATCTCAAAACACCAACTTAATAAATCCTAATTTCTTATTTATTTTATGAATAAAAAAGAGGTAAATCAGAGATTCATCCATTGCAACTTTTTTCCAAAAAGCCGCAGAGGTTCGCATGTAGGTGTTATTGCATCATTCAGCATTTTCATACTTTTTCTTATTGGAATTTATCTTGTTTCAGAACCTGCATTTAAAGTAAATAAAGATAAAAAAGCGCTTCTTGAATATACCAAAAACGCATTGATTGAGAAATTTTCATCTCACTTAACTATTGCTGTAATAAAGCCAGGCACAAACTGCAGCACTTTAAGCGACTCTCTTGTAGGTGTTGATAATGTTTATGCGTTAGCTAAAGATGCAAATGGAAATCCAATTGGAGCTAGTTATTCTGGAAGCAACTTAATAGTTGACTCAGGAAATGAGCCTTTATGGATTTATTATTCCAAAATTCCATTTAACAATGTATCTGGCTCTGGTTCAGGGTGTCCTGTTCCTCCAATAGAATCAATAAGAGATAGCAATGAAATTTTTGAGAGCAAAATTAAAGATGGAATAGAAAACTTTACAAGCTTAAAGGATAGCTTAAATATACCTCCTGGAAGCCAGTTAGGCCTTGGATTTCAGTATCATAATGGGACAGTAATAAGAACCAATGAAATAAATGTTTCGGAAGATATTTATTCTGAAGAAAAAAATATTCAGTATATTGATAAAAATGCAAACAGCTTGGCTGGAAAATTGACAATAAAAGTGTGGTAAAAAATGAAAAAAGATTTTAGGCTTTTTAAAAACAAAAGAGGATGGGTAAGAGTTGTAGAGGCGTTTGTAGCTATTTTGCTAATAGCAGGAATTGTTCTCACGCTTCTTGGAGGAGGATATATCTCAAAAGAGGACCCATCTCCTAAAATTTATGATGCAGAAGTGGCTGTCTTAAGAGATATTCAAAATAATAATTCTTTGAGAAGCGAAATTGCAAGCGCTAATCCGCTGCCTGTTGAATGGAATAATTTCCCTTCAGATATTAAAGGAAAAATACAGCTAGACCCTCCTAACTATTTAGAATGCGAGGGGAAAATTTGTGATGTGGGAGATTCGTGCATATTGAATAATGGAATTGAAAAAGATGTTTATGCAAGATCTGTATTAATTTCAGATGCAAACTCTCCAAGGCAACTAAAGATTTTCTGCTGGGAAAAATGACAATGAAATACAAATTCCTTCCGCACACAGCTGACTTGAAGTTTCAAGCATACGGCAAAAATTTAAATGAAGTCTTTGAGAATTCAGCACTTGTGTTTACAAGCACAATATATGACAAAAAAATAAAACTAAACATAAATAAAAAAATAAAAGTTAGTGGTAGAGATAATGAAGGACTGATGTTAAGATTTCTTGAGGAGCTTTTGTTTTTATACGAGACCGAGGGATTTATTCTTGGAAAAATAAAAGTCAAAATAAGCAAAGATGAAAAAAATCTTGATGCTGAAGTTTTTGGCGAGGAGAAAAAAGGGAAAACAGCAAGGCATTATATTAAAGCTGTTACTTACAATGATATGTTTGTAAAGAAGATTGGAAGTAAATATGTTGCACAGGTCGTGTTGGATGTTTAGAGATTTATTCGCTCGTTCGTAAACTCACTCGCTAATTAATATTGCTACGAAATTTCTCGTGCCTTGACTTCAAGATTAATTTTTTTTAGTAAAGTCAAAACACTCACTCTGTCTAATTTCTTCGCTTAAAAATAATTAATGCATTAACTTTCATTAGGAGAAACATCTTGGCCAAGCCTGATGTGAAACTTTACACTATTTATCCCAAACCAGAACTTATAAAAATAAGTTTTTTCTTTAATAGATATGAGAGTGATAGCGCAAGTTAAGTTTAACTCGCAAAAACAGAGAACTATCAGTTTTGGAAATTATAGATATCTTGTTTATCTAAGCTCTGGAAAAGACGATGAAAATGCAATGCATGAATTTGTCAGCATGATGTCAAAAGAGCTAGGAGTTCCGACAGGAAGAATTCATTATCAAGGAAAACAAGGAGATTCCTATGTATTTGAAATAGACTAAATGGCATCTATAACCTATTTTATACTCCACATTGACAAGTATATCTCTGAAATGATAAAATATGCCGGAGCTTTCAGCTACTTAATTTTATTCTTTGTAATTTTTATTGAGACTGGAATTGTAATTGCACCTTTTCTTCCAGGAGATTCTCTATTATTTATAGTTGGCAGTTTTGCAGCACAAGGAGCATTCAATGTTTTTCTTGTATGGGCTATACTTGTTGTTGCGGCAATACTTGGAGACAGCTTAAATTATTTTATAGGAGACTCTTTTGGAATAAGAGTTTATGAAAAAAATAAATTATTCAGTAAAAAAAACCTTGAAAAAACAAAGAAATTCTATGAAAAACACGGAGGAAAAACAGTATTCCTATCTAGATTTATACCTATAATAAGATCTTTTGCTCCTTTTGTAGCAGGTGTTGGAAAAATGCCTTATAGAAGATTCTTTTTATTCAACGTGCTGGGCGGGATAGTGTGGGTGGCATTCTTTTTGTCATTTGGTTATTTCTTCGGGAGTCTTCCAATAATAAAGAATAATTTTGGGTTGTTTGCCATTATTATTATAATAACTTCTGTAATTCCTTGGATTATTGGATTAATAAGATATAAAAAGCAATAAGCTTTTAACAATCAAAGTTGGAGTTCTAAGATGGTTGAATTGTACAAAACAGATCTTGAAAGAAAGCTAGAGGAAGGTCTTGACTTAATTGAATTTCCTTTAGGATCTAGGCTTTATTTTGGGGTTTTAGATCCAAGAGAGAGAAAGGATAATGAGATTATATCTGGACTTGCTGGGAATGGATTAGAAGATAAGAAATTAAAGCGGTTGAATGAGTTTGTTACTTCTGCACGTTTATTTTGCAGAGAATGTAAAGCTAATTATGATGGAGTTTTTGTTAAATATGAAATTACTCCTACAGAAGAAAATATTAAATTATTAAACGCAATTCCTAGTGATGACAGGGTTAGTGCAATAGACAATATTATTAGAGAAGGAGAATATTATACTGAAGAGTTGAGTATAGAATTTAATAGTGGACATGTTTATTTGCAAATTCCAAGCGACTCTAAAATAGTGGACATAGAAGACCACAGACTTTTTGGGACTAAAATTGAGATATTTTATGGTCTGAATGGAAAGCCAGTAGATATTGATGAAATTGTAAAAAGGACTATGATGACAATGACCGGATCTTTCGGCTTTGTCCGGATTGAGTAAATCTCAATCTGGTAAAAAATAAAAGTTTGAC
>CAYQXU010000076.1:0-3378 GCA_964421685.1 Candidatus Woesearchaeota archaeon | reverse complement strand
AATGCTTTTTAACTTCGCCTTGTCTGATAGAGAGGGAACAGATACTTTTTTCTCCTGCTATCAATCAAGTGTTTCTTCGTCACTTATGAAAAAGAGCGACACGGAGGAATGCAAAGAGATAATAGTTCAGACAAGAAGCTTGGATAGCGCCATTAAACAGATAGGCATTACGAAGATTGATTTGTTAAAGTTTGATATAGAGGGAGCAGAATTTAAAGTTTTCAAACATTCCATGAGTTTAGATATAATTAGTCATTTCATTGGAGAACTTCATTTGGATTTAGTTGCTCAAAATATAACCAAAAATGATTTTTTATCCATATTCAAAGCCTATAGAATAACATTTAAAAAAGATTATAAAAAGAGAGCAGTGTTAGAAATGAACAAATAATTTACAGTTAAGATAAAAAGTATTCAAAATACATTCTTTTTACCTAAAGGAAGCGATGTCATTACCCTTTAAATAGTTGATAAATTGAAAAAATATTGTATAATACAATGTATTGTTATGGCGAAAAATAGTGCTAAAAAGATAAAAATACTAACTACGGTAGGGCCTGCTTCAATGGAAAAATCCACTTTAGAGAGAATGGATGTCTCCGGTGTGGATATTTTTAGAATAAACCTATCTCATACCAAGATAAATGATTTCAAGCAGGTACTCAAGATAATACGATCTGCTACTAAAAAACCTATTTGCGTTGATTCAGAGGGAGCTCAAATAAGAACTGGCACCATGAAAGGCGGACGGATCTTATTTGAAAAAAATTCTATTGTGAATTTGACTGATTCAAATTCCATTGGGAATACAAAAACAATTCCATTGTATCCAATAGGGCCATATAAACTGCTAAAAGAAGGAGACATCTTAGGTTTAGATTTTAACAGGGTTATTGTAAAAGTTTTAGAAGTTAAGGGAAAGTCAGTAAAAGCGATTGTTTTGGAAGGAGGGCAGGTGGGCTCTAATAAAGGGGTAAATGTGAATCGCGCCATAGAATTGCCTCCTTTTACTAAAAAAGATTTAGAAGTTTTTAAAATGGCGGTAAAAGAAAAAATCACTCATGTGGCCCTTTCTTTTGCCCAAAGCAAAGAAGATGTAGAAAAGTTAAGAAAGCTATTTTCTTACCCGGTATTTGTTATAAGTAAAATAGAATGCAAAAGCGGAATGCAAAACTTAAAAGGAATTGCCACTTCGTCAGATGCTTTGCTTATTGATAGGGGAGATCTTTCAAGGGATGTTCCTTTGCAAAAAATAGGATTGGCTCAAAAGCATATTTTAGAAGTTGCTAAAGAAATGAAAAAACCTGTTTATGTGGCTACTAATTTATTAGAAACAATGATGCATAGTTCCCAGCCAACCAGAGCTGAAATAAATGATATTACCAATACCTTGCTTTCAGGGGCAGAAGGTTTGGTTTTGGCAGCCGAAACAGCAATTGGGAAATATCCAGTAGAAAGCGTAAAAGTCATACAAGGAATCATCAATGAAGTGGCTCATTATAAAGAAGATGAGAATTACTTAGACTCAATATATGACCATGATTTAATTGAACCTCACGGCGGAAAGTTGGTGCAGAATTTTATAAATAAAAAAGATATTAAGAATTTTGTAAAACTGCCCAAATTAAGAGTTTCAGATAACTTATTGCTTGATGTGGTCCAGATTTCAGAAGGCCTTTATTCTCCAATTGAAGGATTTATGGATTATAAACAATTGATTTCTGTTTTAGATAACTATAAACTTCCCAACAACGTTGTTTGGACACTACCGATATTATTACAGCTTCCTAAAAAAAGAATTAACTTTAAAGAAGGTCAGAAAATTTTATTGCAAGGAGAAGTTGGGAGTGATGCATACGGGCTTATGGAAGTTTCTGAAATTAAGAAGATTGATTTGTTTCATATTTCTAAAAAATGGTTTGGCACAACTGATAAAGAGCATCCAGGTGTTAATGTATTTATAAATTCTGGAGACTATATTATTGGAGGAAAAGTATGGCTTATTAAAAAACCCGAATTATTTTTAGAACACTTTAGCTTAACTCCTCGCCAAACAAGAGAAATCTTTAGGAACTTTGGATGGAAAAAAATAGTGGGCTTTCATACAAGAAATGTAATTCATCGGGGCCATGAACATATTCAAAAACAGGCGCTTAAAATTACCGGAGCTGACGCTTTATTTATAAGTCCGGTTATTGGACCAAAAAAGAAAAATGATTTCAAAGCTAAACCAATTTTAGTAGCTTATGAGATTATGATTAAATCAGGAAATTATGATCCATACCCTGTTGTTGTTGGGTCATTTGCTACATACTCAAGGTATTCTGGGCCGAGAGAAGCTGTATTTACTGCTTTATGTAGAAAGAATTTCGGATGCAGTCATTTTATTATCGGAAGGGATCATACCGGTGTTGGAAACTTTTATCATCCCAATGCTTCCCATGAAATTTTCAAAAAGGTGAAAGGTTTGGGAATAGAACTGTTAATGTTTGATGAAGTTTATTGGTGCAATGAATGCGGTGAGGCTACCACAAGTTGTACTCATTCAGAAAAGTCAAGAGTAAAAATAAGCGGGACGAAAGCTAGAACCTGTCTTTTGGAAGGAAAAGAAATTCCAAATTATTTGATGAGAAAGGAAATTAGAGATATGCTGATTTTAATGTATAAGAATCCAAAAGAAAAATTATTTGAAGATGGAAATTCATAATTATGGTCATATGGTTTACCGGATTATCCGGTTCAGGAAAATCGACACTTTCAAATTATCTCAAGGAGGCTTTGGATAAAGCTGGGTTTTCTGTGTTACAAGTGGATGGGGATGTTGTTAGACAACAAAATAAAAAAGAAAGAAGTTTTAAAAGAGAGGACATTATAGAAAACAACCATAAAATAATATCATATTGCCATGAGATTGAAAAAGATTACGATTTTATAATAGTAGCTGTAATTTCTCCTTACCAACAGACACGGAATAAAGCCAGAGAAATATTTGGCAAAGAATATATGGAAATATTTTTAAATTGTCCGTTGGAAGTGTTGGTAAAGAACGATGTTAAAAATCTGTATGAAAAGGCAAAGAAAGGTGAAATTAAAAATATGATTGGGTTTTCTGAAAATTCTCCATATGAAACGCCAAAGAGTCCGGATCTGGAAATAAGAACGGATAAAATAGAAATAGGAAAATCAATTGAGCTTATATTAGAATTACTTAAAAAACATGGAACAAAAATCTAACATTATTTTAGTTTCTGATTTTGGCAGGTCTGGACAGGGGTGGCTGAGTTATATGATTTGTTATATTCTAAACGCCAGATTCATAGAGCCATATGATTTCTTAAACGGAAAAATATATTCTTCCTCAAAAGAGGTGGTTAGTCT
>CAYQXU010000075.1:0-3388 GCA_964421685.1 Candidatus Woesearchaeota archaeon | reverse complement strand
GTTATTCGATAATAACTATTTTTCGGTTTTTATTTTAGAACTCCGGACAAAGCCTGTCGAACATACCTTTATTATAATCAAGAAAATCAATAAAACTTAATTTAAATCCTTTAGACTCTAAAATTTTCTGAAGAAAAACAACAGAAGCCATACCATCAAGATCATGGTGGCTTAATACAGCAATTTTATCTTTCTTGCCAACAGAATCAACAAAATCTGTAAAAACCTGCTCGTTTCCTAGTATAAATTTCATCTTTATTCCTTGTCTATATTTTATTTATAAAATATCGCTGAAAGAATTTTCATTCTTTCTCTATGTTTTTATTTATAAAAATATTAAATTTCATTCTTTTTCCAAAATCAAAGCATTTATCCCTTCTTCTTTACATCCATCAACAAATTCCCTAGCATCTTCCTCACTTCCAACAACGCTTCCCCAATGCATGGGAATTGCTAAGCTCGGTTTTATTATTTTAGCAGCTTCTATAGCCTCGTCCGCAGTCATTGTAAATCTTCCCCCAACAGGAAGTAGAGCAACAAATTGGTTTCCAGGCTGATTAAATCCAGTAAGCTTCTGCATTTCAGGAATAAAGTCAGTATCTCCTGAATGATAAATAATAATATTTCCAATCTTAACAACATAGCCGATCCACCCTTCATCTTTAGGGTGGAAACTCTTATCAGTATTATATGCAGGAACGCATGAAATTTTTATGCTGCCGAGGTCAAACTCCCGCCCTTGCTCTATAATAATTATTTCAACTAAAGTGTCAAATCGTGTAACTTTGCTTTGGCAGTCGGCTGTCAAAAATACTTTAGTTCCTTCCTTAACTATTTTCTGCAGGTCTGCAAAACTGCAATGGTCATAATGGCTGTGAGTTATAAGTATTGCATCAGCTTTTTCACTATCCTCTTTTATATTGTAAGGATCAATGTATATTGTCTTGGAATTCTTAATAAGAAAGCCAGAATGCCCAAGCCATTTTAATTCTACATCATCAATTTTCATTTTATATCACCTTTTTCTATCAAAAATTTTATATTTGGAGCAACGTTGTATTTTCCTTTCTTTATTTCTTCAATTGAAAGCCATACGGTTTCTTTTATTGGAGGCATTGGTTTAACCTCACTTTTATTTTTTAATTTTGCCATATAATGAATTAAAACAATAACCATTTTCTCTCCTGTTTGAGGATTTTTATATATGATCATAGGATTCAAAGGCCTTATTATTTCAATTTCAGCATTATTTTCCTCTTTCACTTCCCTATGGCAAGCGTCAATCAAACTATCTCCTTCCTCAACAGTCCCTCCAGGTAATTTATAGAAATCATCTTTGTCATCTCTATTTACAAGAAGATTCCCATCTTCGATGATCACAGGTCCAGATGCAACAATAAACTTAGTCATAAAACAAGAAAAATCCCATTATTTTTAAATCCTTGTTTGGAGGTTTTTAGGCTAAATTTTTAAATTCCAGTCCACTCATTCTATAAACAACAGAATTAATATTCATTCCTGCCCCAACGCTTGCAAAAACAACTACATCTCCTTCTTTTAATTTATGATTATTGTTTGTTACCTCAACCCTATCTTCAAGCCTCACTGCTGAGTTTTCTCTTGGAATGCCAATGCCTCTCGGTGAATCAAGCGAAGGGAAAGGTCCACCTCTAGCTATAGCCTCACTAATTACTCCAGGAACAAGAGGGCTACCTTCAAAAGGGAGAGGAAAATAATTATTATCTGAATTTGGGTTTTCAAGTTTTTCTTTTAAAATCAAATCAAAAAGCGTTGGAAGAGTAGCAACAGAACTATTTCCAAGCCAAGAAATTGTCATGGGCATCAACTCTCTTATCTGTTCGTCAGTTCCAGGTTCTTCATAACTCCTAAGCAAACGTCTCACAATCTTATAATCTAACTTATCATTTGCTTGATGAATTAAAATTTTCTTCACATCTCCAATCTTAACTTTTGCCCTGTCTAAACTTTCCCTAACAACTCCAGAAACCTCCTTCCAAGCATATTCAAATAGATCATGTCCATCCATTTTCAAAAAAAGTTGATCTCCATTGTAATTTGGGTTATAGGATCTTCCCATTCTCAGTAAATTTGAGGCATCTGATCTTGTAGCTTGAGATAAAATCCCAATAAGCTCATCACTCATCACGCTTCTAACTTCTACGGTTCCTGCACCATCGGCATAAATCATGCTATCATGATCATGAGGATCTGAAACTCTTGAAAGAGTCTCTGCCCCAGTCACTAAAACTATGTCAGCCGCCCCTCCTTGGATGTAATAATGTGCCTGTACAAGTCCATGCAACCATCCCGGACAACCAAATGGGGTATCGTGTGCGAATGCCCATGGGTTTTTTATTTCCAACTTGCTTTTTACTCTTGACGCTAAACTAGGAACAAAATCGGATTTTCTGTTATCTGATTTAACATCTCCAAAATTATGTGCAACAATAATCGCTCCAAGCTCTTCCTTATCAGTACCAGAAGATTCAAGACAATCTTTAGAGGATAAAAAAGCTATATCAGACGTAACTAAATCTTCAGTAACATATCTTCTCTCACTTATTCCAGTAATATCAGCCAAAGTCTCAACAATTTCCCGTGATGGTTTTCTTTGCCCTGCATTTGGACTCTTTTCAGAATATTTCTCAAATTCACCATCAGAACCATAAAAATCAGTGCTAAGAAAAGCGGAATTTGGAACTCTCACGCTTGGAATATATCTTCCTGTACCGGTAATAACTGTACACTTCTGTTTTGTCATCACAAAATCAGAAAAAACCTAATTATAAATATTATTGTCCTGGATTTTTAACCTCAATTCCAAACATGAGCTCTCCTTCTGTAACTATATGCTCATTTCTAACATAGACTTTTTTTATAACGCCAGTGTAGGGAGATGTAATTCCCCACTTATTATCGTAAGCATCAAAAATAATTCCTAGGGTTTGCCCTTCTTCAACTCTCGATCTTCTCTTAATCAATGGCCTATTCACTTTAGCCTGATTCCAATAAAAAGTTCCAATAAATGGTGATCTAATTTCATAATAAGCAGAACCCTTAACACTAGGAGACTTTTCTTGAGGAATAACCAATATCTTACTAACTTCAATGGCTTCAACTTTTTCCTCTATGGTTTTAGGATAGAGGCTCTTTGTTCTTTCAACTCTAACCCTGGGAAATAAGCCTTCCTCCAGAACTTCAAGACCATATTTTACAGCTTTATAGATAACTCTCCTGACTTTACCAAAATCCATTAAAATCCCAGAAATGTGAAGTTTTTAAGAATAATTGTGATGAAATTTACATTGTTATTTGTAGTATCCGCTATTAATGTCCTCTCGCTGATTTAAGTTATCCATTGTTTTTA
>CAYQXU010000074.1:0-3425 GCA_964421685.1 Candidatus Woesearchaeota archaeon | reverse complement strand
CAATCTGCGGATTAAAATCCGCAAAGGGTTTCTTTCAACTGGCTCGTCCTAAAGCAGATGAGATAAAAAATTATCATTGGAACACATTAATGGCTTTATTGGGAGGCCTGTATCTATATACAATATTTTCACGTGAGGTAAATAAAATTCTTGCAAGCACAATGCTCCTAATTTTATTCATATTAATAAGTTACCATAGAAACAAAAATTAAGCCGCCAGTCCCCCTATCCCTCGGAAATAATGTAGCTTCCAAACATTACTTTAACATAATCGTTCTGTCTATTTTATTAAAATGTTCATCTCCAGTAAGTATTTGAGCGTCACTCATTTCGGCGGTATGTATTATTATAATGTCAGTAATGCCAATATTTTTAACTTGCTTCTTTATATTATTATAAGCCTTTCCAAAAGTTAAAATAAACTTCTCGTTGACGCCTATTATCTTAGAGTTGGATTTTATGAAGCTCAAATATTTGCTAAAATCCCAACCTTCTTTATCAGATTTATAACTTAATTCCAAAAGAACAATTGATGGAGTAATAACATCTTCCTCTTCTAAATAGTTCTTAACAACAATCCCTTTTTTTGTAGCATTAAAATACTCTATCCAAGCATAAGTGTCAAAAACTATTGCCATCTTTGTTCGTCCCCCATAATTTCTTCTCTTTCCTTTCTAGTAAAGGGTTTTGCTTTTCCTTTCAAAGCGCCAAACATTGACTTAGGTATTTTTTCTTTATGCATAATTAACTCTATTATTAATTTGTCAAAAGACTGTGCTTTTTCCTTCTCTTTCAAATCCTTAATCAAATTGAATGTTCTTTCTTTTAATGCAATTGTTTTCATGTAAATTATAAATTATAACTTATATATAAACCTTTCTAAATTGAATGCTTACCAAGAATCATGGAGTTAATCTATTCCTATCACGAGGGAAAAGAGTTGCTTCGCGAATATTTGGAAGATTCAACATCGTTTGAGTTAAACGTTCTAGTCCTATAGACCAGCCACTATGCATAGGCGCCCCGTATCTAAATGCATCAATATACCATTTAAAACTTTCAGGTTTCAATCCTTTAGATTTTATTTGTTTTATTAATAATTCAGGAACATGAATTCTCTGCCCGCCAGAACTTATTTCAATTCCTCCGAACAAAGCATCAAACCCTCCAGACACTCCTTTCTTTTCATCTTTAGGCCAAATATAAAATGGTTTTATTGATGATGGCCATTCGTAAGTAAACACAATAGAGTTTGAAAACAACTCACAAAGCTTTCTTTCAGCTTCAGGCTCAAAATCATCTCCATCTTTCATTTTAATTCCATGCTTATTCATTAATGCAACCGCTTCACTATACTTCAAATATTTTGCTTCAGGAATTTTCAGCTTAACTTTCAAAATTTCAAGCTCATGCTTATTTTTATCAATAACTTTTTTTGCAATATATTTAACAACGTCCTCAAGGTATTTCATTACTTCCAAGTCATTTGCAAAAGCCACTTCAATATCCATTTGCCTTATTTCATTAATATGTTTAGTAGTATCATGCTTTTCAGCTCTCCACACAGTGTTTGTAGAAAAAACTTTTTCCAAGCTTATTGCCATAAGCTGTTTATACAGTTGAGGTGATTGAGCAAGATAAGCTCTCGAGTCGAAGTACTTTACTTCAAACATATCAGTCCCCCCTTCAGTAGAAGTTGCAATTATCGCAGGGGGCTGTATTTCAATAAAACCTTTATCATAAAAAAATTCTCTAAATGCGTTGGCTATTGTTGATTGTATTTCAAAAATAGCTCTAATCCTTGGCTTCCTCACATCCAGGCTCCTATTATCAAGCCTCGACGGCAATTCAGAAACAACAGCCTTTTCATTAACCTGTATTGGAATATTTTCAGCCTTATTCAAAACAACTAATTTCAATATTTCAACTTCAACATCTTTCCTTGAAATATCTGCTTTAACATCAGCCTTCTTTACCTTGCCGTGAATCTCAACAACACTCTCCAAAGTTAAACCAGCAATTTCCTTTACAATCTTATCGTCTTTAGCAATGCATTGAACAATTCCACTCGAGTCTCTTAAAAGAATAAAAGCCATCTTAGCCATGCTTCTAACTTCATAGCACCAGCCTTTAAGTAAAACGCTCTCTCCTACCTTCAAATCAGATATGTAATCTCTTTGCATAAATGAAATAGAAAAAGTCAATTTATTAATTTATTGATTGGCATTAATGCTGCCATTATCATCCAAAAGAACAGCTACAGAAATAACCGTTGTCCACATTCCATCTTTTCCTTCAGCTGACTGCGTCACGTTCTTAGTCTTAAGTATTTTTCCAGACATTTTATATTGCTGTTCTCTTTCATCCCAAGCAGTATTTGGGTCAAACTCAATTCCTAAAGTTGTTGCCAACATGCTCGCTGCAAGATCTTCTGCATAATCTCCTGCAACCTTTTCTGTCTCTCCGTGAGGATGATGCTCAGAAAGATAGCCATATTGAGTACCTTCTACAGGGATTGCAACTCCAATTGATGATGCAACTAATCTATTGTGTTCGTTAGTATCCTGCCTTGCCATGACACAATAAACAATCTCGCCAGGAGAAATCATTTTCAATCCTTCTTCTTTAGTAATTGTCTTGCATCCAGCGGGATAAATAGAAGAAACGTAAACAAGATTGTATTTTTCGATCCCAGCGTCTCTTAAGGCAGCTTCAAAACTCGCAAGCCTCTCTTTATGCCTTCCAACCCCCTTAGTGAAAAATATTTTCTTTGGAACCATCTCAAAATCTTGTATAAAACAATAACTTTATAGAAAAAGACTTTTTAAGATTTTGCTATTTTGTGAGTTTTTATTTTTTGTAAATAAGGCTCACAACCTTTCTTCTTATCTTAAGAGTATTAGCCCACTTGGCATAAGCATTCCAACCTTGAAAGCTTTCAAGTATTTTTTCTTTAGCCATTTTTTCTTTTTTGTATTCTCTAACTTTCGACAGCATTTTTCTTATATTTCTTTTTCTTAGTAACTTGTGAAACCAAAGATTCCTGAACCCGACAAAATCTATTCCCCTTGAAAGAGAGGTTATTCTTGATTTTTGTTTATGAAGCTCAAGCTTTAAGTTTTTATTGAGAAAAACCTCAATCGCCACCCCCCAATAGCAAAGTTTTTCTTCACAAGAATTTAATATAACGAAATCATCAACATATCTTATATAGTATTTCGCCTTCAAAAAATGTTTAATAAAATGATCTAACTCATGCAGATAAACGTTGGCAAAAAATTGGCTCGTTAAGTTTCCAAGAGGCATTCCCTTGTTTTTTGGATTTCCTGAAACATTATTTTCCAAAATTCTTTTAATAAGCCAAATAACTTTTTCATCAGCAATTTTCCTTCTAATTATGCTTAAAAGAATTTCATGGTCAACTT
>CAYQXU010000073.1:0-3437 GCA_964421685.1 Candidatus Woesearchaeota archaeon | reverse complement strand
TAACAATTGACTTAATTTGATCGTAATTTTTCAGCTCTTAAGTTGACACATATGCCTTTGTGAGCGGGCGGCACTAGTCCTCCAGATTTTAGCTTTTAATTGTAAATTTTTGATTATTAATTTAATCCTAAACTCTTTTTGTTGTAGAATAGTTTTAATTTATGTGTTGTGAGAAATAATATATGGGTATTAAAATAAAACCATTAGTTAAAGCTGGTTCAGAAATATTTCTATATAGTAGCTATAGGAACTGGAGATTTGCAAAAGAAGTT
Source organism: Candidatus Woesearchaeota archaeon (assembly GCA_964421685.1). Taxonomy (GTDB): domain Archaea; phylum Nanobdellota; class Nanobdellia; order Pacearchaeales; family GW2011-AR1; genus CAYQXU01. The sequence continues at coordinate 3,165 of CAYQXU010000073.1, read as the reverse complement.
TATGCACAATGTAAAGTCTTAGCTGAGCCAAAAGATAATGGTCAAGTACCTCTTTGTCAGAAGGATACGGATGAGAAGTTTCCTTATTCTGAACTAACTTACAGAGCTGTCTCAGAAAGAGAACTCTATGAAGGGATTATAGAAGGTCAAGTTTGCATTGGGAAATATGAACAAGCTTTATCAACGACAGATACTAACTTTGGTATTTTATGGGATGCGTTTTGTAATGGTCAATTTAAGAAAGCTCGTGAAATAAATAGAGAGGCTACAGAAAATCCTGTTTTGTGGGTTAATGTTGCTATTGATGGCACTAATTGTAAGATTAATAGGTTAAGTTATACTTATGGTTCTGAGAACGATATAAAGTTTGAAATTTTATCCAATGATCATCTTTTACCACAAGCATCTTATCCAAACTTATTACGTGCAGCTATAATGTTTAACTCAATCATTGATTCTATGAGATGAGCTAAGTTTGAATTTCTATTACCACCAAGCCACTTTCAAAACCGTATTAGTATGGTGAACTTTGGATGCCAGTCCTCACAGAATTAAATCTGATAATCAGTTATTTCTTCATTATCTTTTTTCTTGGTTTGTCTTTTTTCATCTAGCTGTCTTACTAAAAACCATGTTGGAAAACTACCAGCTGCAAGATAAAAAGGAAAAGAAGGACTAGTCGTGGATTTAATTTCATCTCTAGTTAAGGCTCTATTTTCATTAGCTGCTCTTTCTCTAATATTTTCTGTTTTAATGTCTTTTGCACCAGCCAAAGCTATGGATCCTAAAAAAGTTGTTGCAGCAATAATTCTTAGTGATTTTAAAGTATTCATGAACCCCCCACATAATTACTAATGATAGATTTTAGCAGATCAATATATTTGAAACGGGACATGTTAGAAAACGTTAGGGTTAAAGCTGCAGATTTCCTTATTAATAAGACTGCGGTAAAATAAGTTAACCACAATTCTCTATCTTTAAAAACCTTGAGTAAGTTGCTTTCGGAAGTAATTTATCTCATAAGTAACCCCAAGAAAATATTTTATGCGAATAAAACTTTTTAACGTTTTATATTATTTGTGGACTGTTAAACACAATAGAGAAAGTTCTGATATCAAAGAAAGTGATCTTATAGATCAAGAAACTGATACACAGCCTGAGGAAGTTATACCATTAGAGCCTACTTATGATACAAAAATTACAAGTGTACTTGATAATAGTTGGAATAATATCCACCTCAAGCCAAGCACAGATCAAATAAGCAGTGAAGCAGCTCCTAAAAAAGCTGAATATACTCTTTTTATAAAGGATTATCCTTTAAACACAACTTCCGATTTACATAATATAAAAATAAATCTTCCTAAAGATTCAGATCTTACAGTTGAAAAATTAGAATTTATATTAGAAGTAATTAATGAGCTTCCCGAAAAAATAAAAGAAATACTCAGTCAGCATGGTGTAAATATCTGGATAAAAAATCAAGTGCCAGAAGACGTAGCTAAAAGATATATCGAAGCAGTTGGCGGAGAACCTGCTGCTACGATTGATATGAATACACTTTATGTAACTTTTTATCTCGAACATCTAAATGACAACATGTTCTTGAAAAAAAGTATCTGGCATGAAATGGGTCATGGAGTTCATTCACTTATAAACAAATGCCTTGAATTAGATCCTTCCAGTACACCAGCACAGTTTCTGGATAAGGTCTCAAAAAGTTATAGCCTTGAGCTAGCTAATTATTTTACAAATAACTTAAATTTAAATGCAGCTCAAGTTAAAGAATTTAATGAAGGGAGAGCTATTCTTGAACGACCTGATATACCGGCTCCAAATACAAACCAAAGAAAGAATTTGCATTACCAGCTGGATTTCAAAGAAATACTTGCTGAGATGCTTTCATATTGTTTAGCTAAAAAATATGAGATACCAGAAGATACCTTATTCATCAATGAACCAGTAAAATATTTTTCTGGTCTGGAGGAATTGTTTACAGATGAATTAATAAGTAATGGTCCTATATTAGATTCTGCAGAAAACCTGCTTAAGCAAGTATACAGAACAAAAAAGGTTTGTATCATAGGGCTTGAGGATTCCGGGATTAGAAAGATAATTAAAGAGAATGATATAACAAACAAAGAACAGCTCTCTATAATTCAATCTGCAATTGATTTTCTAAAAAGAAAAATCCATGAAAATTATCCAGATCTGGATACCAATCTTGTTAATAAATATATTGATGAGCAAATTGAACTGTCTACGATTATGGAAGCAACAGAAATTATCGAATAATTGCTGCTAAGATTTCTTGGGCTTAAGCATCTGCTCGACTTATTCAACTTTTCACTTTTGCCGAAGAAAATTCCTGAATTATTTCATCATATAAATCAACCTGTGCTCTGTTTAAAATCTCTGGAATAGCATCTTCAGGCAGATGCATATGAATAATTCCAAGGTAAGTAGAATCATAGTCTTTCTTTGATTTTTTTTCTCCTCTTTTTGCTGCGTCTTGCACCCGTTGTTCTGCAAGTTGCAGAGCTTGTTTAATATCCTCGTTATCTTTCTGGGAAATTGATCTAAATCCAAATAAGTAATGGAAAAGGTGAGAGCTGCGAGCTGCTTCCAATATAACTCTTCCCTTATAACCAAGTTTATTACTTAAAACTACTGCAAATTCATGCATAGCATTTCCAGTTCCACTAGAAAATGATTTAATCCAAGCTACATGCATTGCTCCTGGAAATTTTTTTCGCTTGCTAAGAGGATAATATGTTTCATCATTTACAATCATTTTACAGATCCATAATTCTATGCATCCTAATTTTTCCCCGAATCCATCTATAAAAAAATACGTGTTTGGTTTTCTTTCACTTTTAGCTATATAAACTTTTACTGTCGATGGATGAGTAGAATCCGGCTCACAAGTAGTAATTTCTGTTTCTCCAACAACTCTATCGAGTTTACTATATTGAAGAACCCTGTCTTGAATAGAAGACAACTTTGTTGCTTTGAAAGCACTTGCCCTGTGAAGAACATTGTTTGCTTGAATTATCATATTAAAAATACTTAGATATTATTCTAAAAGTTGGCGAGAAATCTTGATTAATAAGAATAGACTTCTTTCGAAACCTTAAGACAGGGCTGGCCAAATAATGGGAAATAAGC
>CAYQXU010000072.1:0-3475 GCA_964421685.1 Candidatus Woesearchaeota archaeon | reverse complement strand
TTTTCATCAGCAATTTTCCTTCTAATTATGCTTAAAAGAATTTCATGGTCAACTTCCTGAAAGTAATGTTTAATGTCTGCCTTCAAGCAAAATGCTTCTGAATTCAAATTATTAGTAGTTTTTCTCTTGAATAACTCAAATCTCTTAAGAGCAAACAGAGTTCCTTTGCCTTTCCTATTTGCGCAAGAATCATAAATAAAAGTCTTGTCAAATATTGGCTCCAAAATTCTTACCAAAGCATGATGGACAATTCTATCTCTGAAATCAGATTTTGAGATCTTTCTTGTTTTTGGATCACGAAGAATAAAGGTCTCCAATGGTTTTGGTTTGTAGGTTTGATTTTTTAGTTCATAATGCAAATCCAAGATATTTTTTATTAAATCCTCTTCAAATTCAATAACATAATCTTTTTTTGTTTTTCCTTTTCTTGCTTTCCTCCAGGCAAGAATTAAATTTCCCGGCGAGATCAGCCAACTATATAAATTGTTGTAGGTTTTCATAATATAACTGCCTTAGCCAATAGGTCATTCCAAGATCAGAGTTCATGTTAGAAGGATTCCTGTTGCAATTCAGGTTAGCACTATTAGAATCAACATCAAACCTGGAAACTCTGTAGCAAATTCACCAATTACCACCATCACTTCATATTTCACTTAAGCTACTTAATGTTGCGATTGAATTTTACTAAATGAACCTGCGTGTGGCCTAAGCTCTCACTGTAAAAACAGCTGACTAAGGCAGAAGGAATAAAACATTATTTAGTTAAAAATCTATTCATTTTTGGCGCATGCTCAGCGCTCACACTGTTCGCGCTTCGCGCACCCCAAGAACAGAGTACATGCCAGAAGGATACCTGCCGCAACTCAGGTCAGCACTATCAGAATCAACACCAAACCTGGAAACTGAATTATTATTGCTTCTTGAATACCAATAATATAAACTTCCTTCTTTACAACTCTTAGAAGGAAATCCTTGAATAGTGTGTGAAGAATCAAGCCAGTCTTCTAAGGAAATTCCAGGAGTTCTATCTTTCATTAAAGTATCAGAATCTAAAAGCTCTGAATTTTTAGGAATTAAATTTACTTGAGAATCTAAAACATGATTATAATTTATATACAATTTTTTGCCAGCTACTTTAAAATCAGCATCAAGCCACTCTGCTCTCCATGGACCCCTTACTTGAGTAATATCATTGTAAATATCCTTGTGATTCTCCCTTGCATATTTTAAGAATTCGACAAACTGCATAGGCGTAAGCATTCTTGAGCCTTTTCTTTGCAGCTCACTATGTGCATCAAACCAATTCTTTCCTTGCAAAGTTCTCTGCTTTGAAACATAAAGATTTATTGAAGGCACATGAATAAAATCTCCTTGATTAATAGGTATTTGTCCACGTTCTAAATCTTCTCTTCGTCTATAATCTTTTGGACTTAAAGTTTCTAAAGTTTTATCACTTACTTCAATTATTGGAGTCATAAATTTACCACAAAAATAGTATTTATAAACTTTTCTATTTATTAACTACTATAAAAAAGTAACATTAAACAATCTTTATTATCTTTCTTTTTTGTCTTTTTTTCCTTGTTGACTTTGCCTTTCCTCAATTTGAGATTTCTTAATAACATAATTAATTGGGTTTCTTAATCTAATTTCTTCCTGCGAGGGACTCAAACCAATTGCCTTGTAATAATCTTTGTCAAAATTAGGAGGCAAAACAGGCTTACTCCTATAAGCCCACATTAATTGCGCCTTGATGTATCCTTCTTTCAATGGCACTTGGTTTTTTTTATTCCATTCATCAATTCTTTTCTCCAACTCAGTTTTTTCCATTCCAATTGACCTGAATAAATTTAATAAAATAAACAAGGCTCTTTTTCTTCCATCTCCGACTCCTTGAAGTATTTTCTGTATTGTTGGGGGAAAATAAGAATCAGATATTTTTTCTAATTTTATTGGCTTAAAGTCTTCTTTTCTCTCGTGTTTTTCAGGAACAGCTTGCTTATTCCAATCAAGAGCTTGCACTAAAAGCTCTTTTGCCTCTCCTTCTTTGCTTTCTGGAATAAAATCCTTAATTTTTGCTTTAAATGGATCTGCTTCTTTAATATCAAAATTTATCACATTATTAATGTCTATAACTGAACTTGCAAGAGAGGTTTTTTCGTGGAGTGAGTAAGGCGCTCTAAATAAATGGCGGGAGGAAACTAAAATGAGATCCAACCCCATCAGATCATATAAATCAATCTCCTCTCTTTGAGAGATAAAATTACTTTTGTTTTTTATAGAATTAAGATCACATTTAGAGCATTCATAAACCTCCTTTGAAGATTTTATTTCGAGTTTCCTTCTGCAATTAGGACAGAAAGGAATGTTTAGATCTTTTTCAGAGTCTATTTTTTTTATTTCTCCTGACTTACAAAAATGACAAAAAAATTCCACTTGGTTATACTTTCTTGCAATTTCATTACAATTCTTACATTTTACACCTTTTTTTATCTTAACATCTTTAAAATCTGAGTAGAATTCATCAGGAAGGTTGGCCTTTAGAATTTGTTCAGATAAATTTCTTATATATGCGATTATTATCCTGGGCCATTCTGGAAACATACTTGATGTTTGAATACCATTAATCTCCTTAGGAAACGCTTTCCATGGCACAATTAAATGAAATCCTTTACTTCCTGAAAATTTACAACCTATATTTTTTATTCCGCTTTTCTGCAAAGTTTTAATTACAGCATCTGTGGCAAGTTTGGAATATTCAAGCCATTTACAATCAATATCTATAAGCAAATCCCATCCTATTCTAAGTTCATTAAGCTGCTGCCCGCTCATATTAGTCGAAAGCTGCAATGCATCTCTCCATAATTCTTCAGAACAATGAAAGCTTGTGGCTCCGTTTTTTACAAGCTCGAAAATGTCACCTTTATACTGCAAAGAGTCTGGACGCTTTCCAAAGCCTTCAAAGTATCTTGGAACAGTTTCCCTATTAGCTGAAAATGAAAAAATTGCTTTTTGAATATCCTGCCTGGAATAATAGAGGCTTGTAAGGCTTCTTATTCTTTGTTCTTTGAACGATGCCTCTTCCATTTTATTTTCCCTTTATTGAGCTTAATATCTCAAAATGTTTTTTTAAAAGAGATTCTGCATTAAACCAATGTTTATCAGCTTCATCTTGATTTTCTTGATCTTCAAATTCTTCAGCTAAGTCATGTTCTTTAGTTGCTTGAACTCTAAATTCAACTGCTTTTAATGCATTGCCATAGGATATATTAAATTGTAAAGCATAAAGTTTAGCCATGTTATTCCTTAATCCTATTTTATCACGCCTATGATGAGACTTCCACCATCCTATTTCATAATGCGCTAGCTCTTTTATCAATTCATCTTTCATTTCAGAATGGGGGGCAGGAGGTTTATATTATTTTAGGTGATTAGCCAGAAAACGGACCAAAAAGGCTTATAATTAAGCGAATCT
>CAYQXU010000071.1:0-3503 GCA_964421685.1 Candidatus Woesearchaeota archaeon | reverse complement strand
AGTGATTTTTAACATCAGACGCTCTGGGCTTTAGCCCATGGGTAGTTCACAAAAGGTTTCCAAAACGAACGAGCTCCCAAACAAGAATTTAAAAATACCCGCTTATTTCTTAAAATATGACTATATCAAGCCAAACTGCTGAAGAAATTGATGAGGCAAGAGAGAAAGAGGACCTTAAGAGGTTAGAAGCTATATTTTTTGTTTCTGGAAGATTTCTTACAATGGCTGATTTGATAAGTCTTTCAGATCTTAATCCAATAATAATTACTGATTTACTCGAGAGATTGAAAGACAAGTACGGAAAAGATGACAGCGCTTTGCAAATTGTTGAGAAAAATAATATGTGGAAGATGGACGTGAGGCCTGAGTATTCTTGGGTAATCAATAAGCTTGCTACAGGGAGTTCTGAATTCTCTAAAGCAGAACAAGAGACTCTTGCAATTATAGCTTATAAGCAGCCTATAAAACAATCAGTTATAATAAAAATAAGAGGAAATAAGGCCTATGAGCACATTGATAGTTTTGTCAAGTTAGGTTTGCTAAGGAAAAAAAAGATGGGGCATACTAATGAATTAACTTTAAGCGATGAGTTTTATGATTATTTTAATGTTAGGGATGAGAGGAATGTGTTTAAGCAGGAGCCCGAGTTAAATAATAAAGAAAATGTGATTAATGGAGAATAATAATGGATTTACTGACTGTGATTTACTTATTGTATTCTTTTATTTCATTCTATTTTTTATTTTTCTTCGTGATTATTTATCTGCCGCATAGAAAGCAGATGCTTGATGCTCCAAAGATAACTAAAAAATACAGCTTGTCTGTTATTGTATCCTGCTATAATGAGGAAGGAAGCATTGGAGGTGTGATCGAAAGTTTGCTTAACTCTGATTATGGCAATATAAAGAAAATTATTGTTGTTGATGATTGTAGCAAAGATGGGTCTTGGAAAGTTATAAAAGAATATGCTAAAAAATACCCCAAAGTCCTTGCCATTCAAACACCTAAAAATACAGGAAATGCTGCAGGAGCTAAAAATTTTGGAGCTAAATTTGCAAACACAGAGTTGATTGCATTTACTGATGCAGATTCTTACCCTGAAAAAACTTCTATACCCTATATGATCGGGCATTTTGATGACAAAAAAGTAGGGGCTGTTACTTCAATGATTCTTGCCAAAAACAAAAACAAATTTCTAGAAAAGGTTCAGGCAATAGAATATAAGATGATTGCTTTTAACAGGAAACTTTTGGGTTTTGTTGAAGGGATTTATGTCACTCCTGGCCCTTTAGCAATTTACAGAAAGTCTGCATTTGACAAAGTTGGAGGGTTTGACAATAAAAACCTCACAGAAGATATAGAGATAACCTGGCACTTAGTAGCTGCAGGCTATATTGTTAAGATGAGTTCCAGCGCAAGAGCGTACACTATTGTCCCTAATAAAATAAAAGTTTGGATTAAGCAGAGAATAAGATGGAATATTGGAGGCATCCAGACAATATATAAATACAAAAAATATTTTGGCACAAATAAAGCAGGAATGTTAGGTTTGTTTATTCTTCCTTTTTTTATATTCAACTGGCTTTTAGGTTTGTTTGGAATAGGGGTTTTGTTTTATAGAGTCACAAGAACTTTATTTATTAGATATTTGGCAACCACTTATTCAATACAATCACAGGTGGCTGTTATTTCTTTTAATGATATCAGCCTCACTGCAAGTATACTTGTTTTTTTTGGAATTGCTACAATAATAATGAACTTATTTTTAATTGCTATTGCACTTACTTATTCCAGGGAAAATCACTCAAAAAAAGACAATTTATTTAATGTGCTGTTTTACATGTTTTTCTATTTGCTTGCTTACCCTGTTATACTAATAGCTTCATTTTACAGGTTCTTTACTGGGAAAACTTCATGGATGACTAAATAGTATGGAAAATAATATAAATAATCTAAAAATCAATAGAACATGGTTAATCTAGGAAATCCGAAGAATGTTTTTTGGGAAGCTTTTTTGCTTGCTGCAATTGTTTTTATATTCGGGCTTTTTTTGGGCGTGGCTTTAGAAAATTCAAGAGCAAGCAAGGTTAATGCTTATTATGCTAATTCTGAAATATCTTTAATGGACAGTTTGGCATTGAATAATATTGCTACAATGACAAATTCTAGCTGCAGCGATTTAATTTTAGCTAATCTTGCTTTCGCAGACAGGATTTATTCTGAATCAAAATTACTTGATGATTATGACTCTGCAAGAAAGCTTACAGATGATTTGAAATTAGTTTATAGAAGATATGATCTTTTGAGAACTATCTTATGGACGAGCTCTACAAAAGCCCAACAAGAGTGCAAGGGAGATTTTTCCGTCGTTGTTTATGTTTATGACCGTGAAACTGCTGACCTTGCTCAAAAAGCAACGCAAAGTGTCTGGAGCAAAGTTTTAACTGAGCTCAAAGAAAAGAAAGGGGGAGACATTGTTTTAATCCCTATATCAAATGATAAAACTCTTAGTTCTTTGCAAATTTTATTGTCAAAATACGGAGTGAAACAGCTTCCTGTTGTGATAATTGATGGAAAGGTTATCACCAAACTTCAGTCTGAAGCTGATTTAGAGAAATATATAAAATAGTTTTCCAGTAGAAACATTAAAAAAGGGGAATTTAGTGTATCCACCATGGCAGAGTGTTTTAGATGCGGGGCTTCTGGAGATAATATTGTTCTATTTGATGCTATCTCTAACGAAGGGGTTGTAAATGTGTGCGAGAAGTGTTCTGTTCAAGATAATATTCCTGTAATAAAAAGACCGACTAATTTTCAACTTAAAACTTCTGTAACTCCTTACACTGTTTATGAAAGGCTTTCAAGAATGGCAGGGCTAAATCCTGGAGAGCATAAGAGCAAGGTAACTAGAGAGAATTATGAAAGAGGCAGGACTGAAAAAGGCGAGGAAGCTAGTTTGAGACAGATAGTTGACAAAGGACTTCAAAAAAAATCTCAAGAAGGAAGAGAAGAAAGAGATGATTTGGTTACTAATTTCCATTGGGTTGTTTTAAGAGCTAGGAGGCTTAGAAAATTAACCCAAGAACAAGTTGCTAAGGAGATTGACGAGCCTGTTACAGCAGTTATGTCTATGGAGCGAGGCATAGTGCCTAGAGATCGGCCAGCCATAATAAACAAGCTTGAGACTTTCTTTAGAGTAAGAATTAACAAGGACACACAGCTTCCACCTATTACTGAAAAATCGAATGCCGAGATCGTTGAGCCTGCAAAGCCTAAAATAAGCCCTGAAGATGTAAAATTTGACAGACAAAGTGCTGGAAAATTAACTATTGCAGATCTTAAAGAGCTGAAGAAAGATATGAATTCTAGAGTTTTATCACGAGAAGCAAGAAACGATGTTGATGAAGATGTTGTCTTTGAAGAGGGTGTTTTTGAGGAAAAAGAGTAAATCGGCTTTGTCCGGAGTTCTAAAAATAAAACCGAAAAATAGTTATTATCGAATA
>CAYQXU010000070.1:0-3568 GCA_964421685.1 Candidatus Woesearchaeota archaeon | reverse complement strand
CAATCTGCGGATTAAAATCCGCAAAGGGTTTCTTTCAACTGGCTCGTCCTAAATCGATCAAATTTTTCTGCAATAATCGGCTCGTTTAAATGTTTAAGGAACTGACTAAAAATCTCATGAGAATAAATTTTATATCCAAACTTAGAGGATATGGCTTCTAAAATACTTCTTAAAACATCATAATAATTAGTCATAATTTTTCTTGCAGAATTTTTATCTAAAACAATTTTCTTTAGAAATAACATATCTAATTCAGCAGTTTCAAGAAGTGATTTTATTAATCCTTTATCTGGCAGTGTTTTCCTTACATATTTTGTATTAATAAAATCTTTAAAAATCATTTTATAACCTCCCAAAAGCCCTCCAATATTCTCCCATTTATAAAATTATTTAGCAATTCTTTATTTTTAGTCTTCATCTTCTCAATTTCTTCCGTTGAATGCAAAAAAAGCTGTATTTTATGCCCTAATTTTTTCTCATATTTCTTAAGATTAACATCTTCTTTTATTGGAGTTATAACAAGAATATCCACATCGCTTTCTTTAATATTGTCTGCTTTTCCGAATGATCCAAAAAGAACTATTGCCTGAGGATGATTAAATGTTTCTTCTAAAAATTCAATAAGACCTGAATCTCTCAAAAGCCTTATATTAAAAAATAATTTTCTTTCCTTAAAGTGCTTGCTTTCTGTGTTCGCTCTAAAAAATAAATGATTATGTCTTCTCTTAGAGATTAATAATCCATTTCTCCCCAATTCTTTAAGATATTTTGAAATCGTTGTTGGAGATTTTTTCAAAAGCTTAGCTAGCTGCCTCACATGAAATTCTCTTTCTGGTTCGTTTATAAAATATCTCAATATGTTGTCCATTTTTTAATACAACTGTTCATAATAATGGACAATAACCAGTTTATATATCTTTCTGCAGGTTTTTATACTAAATTTGTTCCACTCTTCACATTAGTCAAAGATGAGGAGCTTATCTTAACGCTAATTTTCTTTGCATCTATATTAGTAGCCTTTACTTCTGTGATTTTCAAAGAAGAAGTGTCGAATCCTGACTTGCCTGCCACAAAATCAAGATAGGCAACAGCTCCTGTTCCTTTTGGGATATTTGTTGCTCCATTCTGACTAATTAGAGTGAATGTGTTTCCGTTTCTTATTACATTCATATTTGAAGTCCTCGTCGCTGTTCTGACATTTTTCAAGCTAGCTTTTAAAGAATCATAGCTTATTTTAAATGTTGTTCCTGCAACATTTTCTGTATTTGCCAAATTCACAGGAATTGTTTTTGTTGTTGTGCCTGTTGGACTTCCTAAACTTGCTGTTGCAGAACTTGAAGTTACAATAGGAGATACTGTGCAAGTCGGTTCTGGATATCCTCTGAAAACATGATTAACCATATGAACAACATCAAACACATCAATGATCCCGTCGCCATTCAAATCACCAATCCATTTTGGCTGAGGCTCAGGACCTCCTCTGAATGCGTGATTGACAAGAAGAGTTACATCAAGAACATCTCGAAGTCCGTCGTGGTTGAGGTCGGCGCAAGTGTAAGGTTCTCCAAGAGCAAAGGCCTCGTAATTACCGCTATTGCTAGAAATAATATAGCCCCAATCACCCTCTACACTCTTTGAATATTCATCCATAAGCCCAGGAAGCCATCTGCCAATGCAACGCATTGAAGCAAAGTCCCAATAAGGACACAAATAAATTCTTAAACTATTAAAGTGTGTCATTAAAGGATCATTGGTATTGATATAAGAATAAGACACTAACTTTTTATAAGCCCAATCAGGTTTGTTTGCAAAAACTCTGTAAATAGTCAAATTATCATAAGAAACATAATTTTTATAAGATTCTGAAATTAAATTCATAGATTCAGAAGTCTGTGAATCTCCAAAAAAGACAATATCTGGACCTTCGATATTTTCTCCACTACTTACAGGATTATTTGGATCAAAAATAGAAAAGTTGCTTGCTATTCTTAGATCAATCAAAGGTGTTGGCAAAGTCAAATTTAATTCAGAACTATTTGTTTTAATCCATGGAGTTGCAAGATACCATCCATAACTAGCATAAACACCTCTATCAACATAAATCCCTTGAGAATTTTTAGCATTAAAAGTAGTGTTAATTAACCTTCCTGTAGTAAAGGTTCTATTTTCATAGTTATTTGAGAGGTTAGAATCTTCATCAGTCAAAACACTTAGTTCTAAAAGATAGTCTCCTACATTATCTAGAGTTAAAGAGTAATCTTTTATAAATCCAAAACGTCCCGGGCCTATGTTAGTGGTAGTTTCATTGATTAATAATTGACTCGTTCCATTTGGAAGATAAGTATACAAATAAATCAGAACATTACCAGAACTAGAAGTGCCAGAATTATGTACTACTGCATCGATTTCAATTATATTATTTAGTAAATAAGGAGGCTGACTTAAATAAATAGCTCCCTGTAAGTCAACATCACTAGTCTGTGTCGAAAAAATAGAATTACTCGCCTCACTTCCTAAACTAACGCTCTTCACCTGATTCCCCGTCGTCACCCAATTAGCTATGAAAACCAACTCAACAAACAGCAAAGCAATAAGAATAATATTAACAGAATTAAATATTCTGGAAGTTTTGGGAACCTTTTTTAAAGGTTCATTTCGAGGCCTCTTTTTCATGAGTTATTTAAGAAAGCAACTTATATAAAGATTATTAGAATCTACTTCAACACCTTCCATATTTCTTAAATTGGAAAATCAAAACTTAAAATCTTTTTTATAAATTCTTCAATTTCTTTTAGCTTGTTTTTGTTCAGAGAAACCTGCAGGCCATAAGGAGCTGGCTTAGTTACAATAAATCCTTCCTTAATTAATTTATTAGCAATTTTCTTTATGTCTTTGCCTAAATGAGATGGAAAGCCTCTCTTTAACGTGTCAAAATGAGTATGAACCCCTCCAATTACTTTTTTTCTTCTTAGATTGTATAAGATGGTTGCCCTAATCTTATCTTCACCACTAAAATCCATATTATTATATTATAGAAGCCAATATTTAAATGTTCCTAATTTTGTAATATAAAAACATAGATAGAAATATTTATAAAGTGCATTTATTTGGTTAAAACATGAAAAACGAAACAATTTTCTTGGAAGTATTTGGGAATAATCCTGTGATGAGGGTGCTAGATTTGCTTATATCTTTTCAGGCATTTGACTACCCTTTAACAGAGATAGCCAAAAACTCAGGCGTAAGCTATTCCACATTGCAGGCATTTTGGAATAAATTAGAAAGAAATAAAATAGTAGTTAAAACAAGAAGAGTTGGAAAATCAGACCTTTTCAAGCTAAATACAAATAACCCTGCAGTAAAGCAACTCGTAAAGCTAGACTGGAACTTAATTAAAGGATCAGAAGTTGAGGAAATTAATGTTCTCAGCTAATATTATTTCTTCACAAATTCAACATTTTTAAATTTCTCGAATTCTTACGATACGTAGCTTATAAAAATCTAACTACTTCCTGATATTGTAAGATTATAGTGAGTTAAGCTTAAATAGTAGATTTTCCTCCATATT
>CAYQXU010000069.1:0-3699 GCA_964421685.1 Candidatus Woesearchaeota archaeon | reverse complement strand
TATTCGATAATAACTATTTTTCGGTTTTATTTTTAGAACTCCGGACAAAGCCGTTTCTGCTTTAAGAATGGGGTTTTTGGTTTAAGGTTTAAGGGGCATGATTAGTGGAAGTCGTGAGGGCATTCTTTCATTAAGTTTAAGGCAGAGAGGGAGATTTTATAGGGGGGCATTTTTATTCAACTTCAAAATAAGCTTCTCTTTTATTAGGATCAAAGAACAATTTTGCTTTTGCTTTTAACATGAAATCTATTCCCAATAAACTTGGTTGAGCAGGATTTTCTTTTCCACTCATAGGAAACTCAACAGGTATTTCAATTTCAAGAACATCAGTAAATCTTAATTTTGAACCATCGAGTATTTTTGTCATTACTTGCCCGCCACCAATGTTAATTGACTTATTTCTACCTTCCAACTTTTGAAGCTGAATTTTAGAAAGTCTCATTCTCATCGTATCTAGTGGACCTATCAAGGTTACTGGGCTTCCCGTATCTACAATTGCGTTTATAGGTATGTTTGGTAAACCTTCTATTTTTAAAAGAAAACGAGCCAATATCCTCAAACTACCGGCGAAGTTATAAACTTCTAAAAGGATTCTTCTCATTTTAAAGAATAAGAGTAAATCCTTCGGGGTGGACAAACTCAATAAAGATATAAGAAGGATTCTCTCCGCTTTTTTCCAGGGATTCGATTAAAGAGTTAGCATTATCTCCAGAAGAAACAACGCTTTTATTTTTGACAGCCACAAATTTTCCCGTAAATCCACTATTTCTAATTAAGCTAATATTCTCATAAAACCAGTTGCTATCGTTCTCAAAATCCTTTAACAATTTCAATTCTTGAGCTGTCATTTTAACTAGTAATTCCTTGCAAATTTAAGGCTTTTGGGATTTATATAGGTTTTTGTTGTTTCAAGCTTTCTTCCACTATTTCTTCCCCTTAATTTGCCCATCATCCTCAAATTCAATTCCGTCTTTCTTAGTAAGATCCTTAGATATTCTGTATTCTTCATATCTAACTTTCTTTTTGCCTATTGCTTCTTTAAGGTTTTTTTCCTGAGAGGAGGTTTTAGCATCTCCAGACTTAACTTCAACAAAGATTACTTCATCAATTTTCTTTTCATCCATGCCTTTGAAAACTATAAAGTCAGTGGGCTTTCCTAAGAATCTGCATTCTGTAGGCAAATACGGGAAATCAGGAAGGTAAGGTGCAAGGTTCTCTGAGAATTGGCCGCCTAGAACTGCCCTTGACTTCATTATAGCATCTTTTCTCTGGTCTGGCAGTGCAAGCTCCCATTCTCTATGCTTTCTAAATGCTCCTATCTTTTGACCAATGTAGAAGGCAACAATCAAGGCAACAAGTATTATTATGAGGGTTATTGGGTCTAGCATGTTATTATATTTATAGGAAGGGGATAGGGTTTAAAGAGGTTTTGAGGTGGGAGATGGTAGGGGTTTGGTTTGGATAGTCATTTTTGCAATATTAATCGGCTAAGATCTCTTTCATGCCTAAAATATCTGTAAAGAAAATCTTGCAGTTCCCTATTTTTACTTCTGTTTTTTTGCTTTCATATGAAACAATAACAGCTATTCTGGGCTTATACTCTTCTATAAAGGCTCTCATATTTCTTTCAATTTTTTCTGGTTCTGCATTTATTTTGACTTCTATTGGGATAATATTTGAATCTTTTTCTACTATGAAATCAACTTCCATCTTTGTTTTTGTTCTCCAATATTTTGGAGAAAACCCCATTTTTAATAATTCTGTAAATATATAATTTTCAAATAAATTTCCTTCGGGGTTTTGATTAAAAGATTTAGATATTAGGTTTCTCAATCCGGTATCAATAAAATATATCTTTGGCTGTTTAACTATTTCTTTGATTTTATTCTTATAAAAAGGCTGAACTCTGTATATTAAATAGCTTTTTTCCATTGCGCTCAAATATTTTTTTATTGTCTGAAAAGAAATTTTTATATCATTGGATAAGTTTTCGTAAGATATTAAATTTCCTATATTAAGAGAGAGGTATTTTGAAAATAGCTCTAAGGAAGAAATATCCTCTATTGAAAAAGTCCTTGCAATGTCTTTAAGAACCATTGTGTCATACAAATCTTTAAGAATAGTTTTTTTTAATTCTATGTCTTCTACAGAAGCTACTTTGGGGTAACCGCCAAAAGTCATGTGTTCCCATAATGCTCTTTTTAATGCAGGCTGGGAAAATTCTTTTAATTTTTTTAATTCTAAAAACTCTCTTATTGAAAATGGATAAAGCTTGATTATAGAAACCCTGCCAACAAGATAAGACAGAACTTCCTTGCTTAACAATATTTCAGATGAAGAAGTTATCCATATTTTTCTGTTATTATCTGCGAGATATTTAAGCTTCTTTCCTGCATCCTTGCAATATTGAACCTCATCCAAAACAGAAATTTCATGCCCATCTATATTTTGCCTTTCAAATTTTTTAATATCTTCATCAAATAATTCTCTTATATCAGGATCATCAAATAAAAGGTAATTGGTTTTGAATCTCTTTGCTTGTTCTTTTAAAAAGGTTGTTTTTCCTGACTGCCTTGCCCCAACTATTGCAATTACCGGATAAACCTTTGTTATCTTATCAAATTTCTCTTTTATTTTTCTTTCAATATACATAATAAATTAAATTGAATGGCATTTATAAACCTTACTATTATTAATATTGAGTTTAATTTTAGTATTACTATTATTAATGTACATGTTAATTTTAGTAAAAAAAGAAAAAAATGGGTTTTAATGACTTAAAGAATCTGATGAAAATGGATTTTAATGTTTTTTCTGCTGATAACGCGGCCTTGGACGAAATAAAAGGAAGACGAAATATTTATATACTGGTTATAACTTGTTATAACAATATGGAATTGATTAAAAACACTATCAAGGTTGGGAATTCTGCCGGAGTATTGTTGCCCAAAGAATTTTTGAATACTCAAGTAAAGATAGTTTTACAGCCATTAAATATAGAAAAAGATGTTTTAGACATCCTAATGGAGGGAAAAATACTGAAAAATGTGCTAGGGTGCTATTTGACTGGAAGTTACGCAAGGAAAGAGCAGACTATTGAGAGTGATGTGGATATATTGGTAATAACAGACAAAATAAACAAAAGAATTAATAAAGGAAAATATGAAATAACCTGCATTTCCAAGGAAGAAGTTGAAAGGCAATTGACAGAAAATATTTTTCCTATTTTGCCTATGATCAAAGAGGCTAAGGCAATAATTAATGACAATCTTGCAAGGGAATATATTAACAGGCCATTAACCAAAAAAAATATTCAGTGGCATATTGACACCACAAAATCTGCTATGGGGGTTGTTAAAGAATATATCAAATTAGCTGAAGAGATGGAGGAAAAGGTAAGTGATGCTGCTTCATATTCCCTAATTCTCAGGCTTAGAACTTTATACATTATAGAATGCTTAAGAAAAGGCAAGTTATGGAAAAAGGAAGAGTTTTTGGGCTTAATAAAAAAAATAAGCGGCTCTTTAATTGCTTATGAAAGATACCTTGATTCAAAGAATAATAATTCCAAGGCATGCCAACTTCCGATAGAAGAGGCAAAAAGATTAATGGAGTACATTAATAAAAAAAGTGAACCTCCCAACCACAGCAAGCTGTGGGGCTTCTAACGACGTCTAAAAATCGCTCAACTTAAGTTGA
>CAYQXU010000068.1:0-3712 GCA_964421685.1 Candidatus Woesearchaeota archaeon | reverse complement strand
TAAGGTATTTAGTCAATATAGAAAATCTAAACACTAATTTTTACACATAGCCGAAGATAAAGAAAGTTTTATAAACTACTTTTAGTGAGGATATAAGTGGCTTAGGCCGATCTAACTCCGTAATTGGAGTGTTTCAAAAATGGTTTCAGTATATGAGCTAGACTCGCATGAATATAATAGAAAACTAGCAGAAGCTTTGAAAAAAATTCCTGAATTTAAATCTCCTGAATGGGTTGAATATGTTAAGTCTGGGGTTTCTAAAGAAAGGCCTATTGAAGATGTTGATTTTTGGCATAAAAGAGCTGCGAGCATTTTAAGGCAAATTTACAGGAAAGGAACTCTTGGAGTTAATAGACTTAGAACTAAGTATGGAAGCAAGAAAAATAGAGGAATGAAACCTGAAAAATTTGTAAAGTCTGGCGGAAAAATCATAAGAACAATACTTCAGCAGTCTGATAAAGCAGGATTTACTGAGATTGCATTGCCTGTCAGAGGAATTAGAAGAAAAAAGCCAGGCAGAGTTTTGACTGCTCATGGGAAAAAATTCTTGGAGGATATAAATTAATGGGTATCAAGAATCCTTTAAGGAAAGCAAAGCTTGCAAAGCATGGAAGAAGGACTAAGTGGGCCCCTGTCTGGGTAGTCTTGAAAAAATACGGAAAAGGTAAAAGAGTTCATCCTTCTTCAACAACTAGAATAAGAAGATCATGGAGGAGAACTAAATTACATATTACACCAAGAAAACAAAGGAAATCGCACTTTGGTTGATTAAATTAATATGGCTAAAAAAACACCAACACCAACAGTAAAACTTGAAAGAGAATATGTTATTCCACTTAGAGCTAAATTTCAGGGAGTTCCAAGATATAAGAGAACAGCTAAAGCAATAAGAACAATAAAAGAATTTATTGCAAAGCATATGAAAGTTCCTGATAGAGACTTGAAAAATGTCAGGCTTGATTCTTACTTAAATGAAACTGTTTGGATGAGAGGAATACAAAATCCTCCTCATAAAATAAAAGTTAAGGCAATTAAGGAAGGAGATATTGTAAGAGTTGAAGCTGTTGATCTTCCTAACAACCTTAAATTCAAGAAAATAAGGGAAGAAAAAGCAGATTCTAAAGCAAAGGCAGTTGTTGATAAAAAAAAGAAAGAAAAGGCTTCTGAAGAAAAACCTGAAATTAAAAAAACAGAAGAGCAAAAAGCAGAAGAAGTTGAAAAAAAAGAAGAGGAAAAAGAAAAGAAAGCTGCTGTTGTAGAGGCTGGATTAGAAATGGAAAAAGCTGCTGCAAAAAAGATGAAGCATGAAAGAATGGACAAAGTCAAAGAGCCAAAACATCAAAGACGTATGGCGCTACAGAAATAACCATACGGCGTCTGCCTATAAGTCAGACAGAAGAATGACATTGCAGAAATAATCCGCTCGCTGATTTGATTTGCTTCGAAATCGTCTTAGACAGATTTCTTCGCATGAAAATCTTAATTAATAAGAAAATATATTTAACGCGTTGAGTTGATGGAATGAACTAATCAAAAAATATCTAGGCTAATTAAAAATCACTTCAATATCTTCCCAGTCTCTTTATACCACAAATACAAATCAAGTTCTCCGAGAGAAGTGTTTGTTCTTTTTGCCAACTCACGCAAGATATTCTCAATTTCAAGATACTTCTTAGGAGTGAGAGTTTTTGGTTTCTCTATGACTTTGTGACTAACGAGAATATCAACAATATGAAAATCAACAATTGCGTAATCATTGAAGCCGACATTTCTTAGAAAATGGGAGGCTTCTTTCATTCCTATTCCTTTTATGCTGTTAACTATCTGTATTCTTATCTCTGGATGATTTATGTCTAATTTTTTGAAAACTTCTCTTGCATTAAAAATATAACCCGCCCTTATCGTATGGAATCTGTAAACTTCTTTGAGTTTTTTTTGAATGTCTTCTTGGCTTCCTTCAAAAATCACGTCTCCAAGATGATTTATTGTTTTAATTCCGAGTTCTGCGCTTGCGCCTGCAGTAAGAAGACAAAAAGATAATTCTCGGAATAAATTATCAAAAGTTCTTGGGATGTTTGAAAATTCACGCATTCGCTGATCAACTAAACTCTTAATTTCTGAATTTTTTAGATCTTGAACAAGGGAGATTAATTTTTCCATATTATTTGGCTCGCTTCGCTCGCTTATTAATTTTACTACGAAATTGGCTTCGCTCAATTTCTACGCTATGAAAAATTTTATCCACTAACTTCATTATTTAGTGAGAAGCTTTGTTGAAAACTGGCTTTGAACAATCAATCTGTGAATGAAACTTTAGTTGAGCGAACGTAACTATTTGATTCTCTTAACTTCATCCAGCAATTTATTTTTTTCCTTTCTGCTTGTATGGGTTTTTCCAAAGCGGACTAAGGTTCCATTTACTCTATTCCAATAGTTTTTTGGGAATAACATCTTTAAATCTGATTCAACTTTGTGAGGATTTTTGTTTTTACTCCAACCTAGGTAATTTGAAATATAGTGCACATGAGTATCAACAGCCAGGCCAGGCTCCCCATATTCTGTAATAAATACATTTGCTGTTTTTCTCCCAACTCCTGGAAGTTTTATCAGCTCATCAATATTATTTGGAACTTTGCCCCCGTGCAAAGTTACAATGACTTTTCCACATTTTATTATGTTTTTCGCCTTATTTTTGTAGAAATTCACTGGCTTTATAATGACCTGAACATCTTTGAGTTTTGCAGTGGCTAACTTATTTGGTGATGGATATTTGTTAAAAAGTCTTGAAGCCACTGGAATTGTTACTTCATCTCTCGTTCTTGCTGACATTATTGTAGAAATAAGTGTTTGAAATGGGGTTTTCCACTCTTCTGCCGCAAGCCTAATGTTATTAACATCTTTGCTTAGAATAGATAATTGCTTTATTGCTGTTTTTGAATCCATGAAAAGATGTCATTATTAGAGTTTATAATTCTTGCCAATTGCTCTCCAAAAAAGCTTAAATCCAGAACTAGGGAAAAGAAACTAATTTAAAAGAGTTTACTTTGTTAAAATCATGTTACCAAGCTTAATAAAAGACCTTCAAAATGCGAAAAACCTTGAGCTGGCGAAGATTTTGCAGGGTTTTTTCAAGACAGGAAAAGGAGAATATGGAGAGGATGATGTTTTTCTTGGAATTAAAGTGCCTAAGCAAAGAGAGATTGCTAAAAAATATCTTGGCTTGAACATAAATGGCATAGAAATGTTGCTTAAGAGCAAAGTTCACGAGTATCGGCTAGTTGGGTTACTGATTTTAGTTGAAAAGTTCAAGAAAGGGGACGATAAAGTAAGAGGGAACATATTTAACTTTTACTTAAAAAATACAAAATGCATTAATAATTGGGATCTTGTTGACTTGTCAGCACCTAGCATTGTTGGAGAATTTTTACTTGAAAAAGATAAGAAAATTCTCTATAATTTAGCTGAATCCAGCAACTTATGGGAAAAGAGGATTGCTGTTGTTTCTACTTATGCTTTTATAAGGAAAAATCAATTTAATGACACTTTTAGACTAAGCCAGATTTTGCTTAAAGACAAACATGACTTAATTCACAAAGCTGTTGGGTGGATGCTAAGAGAAGTTGGAAAGAGAGATCAAGAAGAATTAGAAAAGTTTTTAAGTGAACTACCCATGGGCTAAAGCCCAGAGCGTCTGATGTTAAAAATCACTCAA
>CAYQXU010000067.1:0-3724 GCA_964421685.1 Candidatus Woesearchaeota archaeon | reverse complement strand
TATGGAGGAAAATCTACTATTTAAGCTTAACTCACTATAATCTTACAATATCTCAAGCTACAAAACCTTAAAAACTTCAAGTTCTTTTATTTCTCATGGGTTTTTTCGGCAGAAAAGATAAGGTGATCGATCTTTCTGAAGATTATCACACTGATAGGAAAGGTCTTGAAATGATTAAGGCAAGACGAGGTCAGCCTCAGCAAATTATTCAAACACAGCAAAATTCAAATGTTTCTGAAGGCTTGTCGTTTCTTGGCGGATTAGCAAGCTCAAGCTCTAGTGTTGAAGATGCTTTTGATTCCAGCGTTAGTGTAGAAGAAAGGAAAAAGAAGCTCGCAAAAAGGCTTGCTGACATGACAACAAGAATAGAAGATTTAAGCAATCAGTTATACCATCTACAGCAACGTATCGAACTTTTGGAAAGAAAATCAAATCTTACCTAATTTTTATATAAATGTTTATAAGCTATAATAAAGATATTTTTCTATGGATTTTAATTTAACAGAGAAAGGAGAAATGTTTTTAGGAGAAGATGAGAGTGATGGTGAATATTATGAATGTGAAGAAGCCTTCAAGCCAGTTGACCTGAAGCTATTGAGTTATCTTAGTTCAAACAGGCAAACTTATCCAAGACTTGTCCAGGCTTTAGAAATTTCTGCAAGAAAACTATTTCCTTCTAGATATAAAGTAAGCAAACCTGCTGGAAATAAACTTCAAGCTCTTTTATTTTATGAAGCTTTAGATGTTAATGGCGATCGAGTTTGTTTAGATAAAAGGTATAATATTGACTTGTCTATGTTTGGATTAACTTGCCTTTCAACACTTGAAGATTATTTGGTGCATGAAGGTTTGATTGAATAAATTTATTAATCCACAATTATTGTTTGGATTATGATAAAAAATCTAGACACTAAAATAAGTGCATATGCTTTGAAAAATGCAATTGCTCATAATGGTAAAGCTAATTCTGGAAGCGTTATAAGCGCTTTATTTAATGAGGGTTTGAAGAAAGAAGAAGTTAAGAATGTTGTGAGTAGGGTTAATGATATTGTTAAGGAAGTTAATTTTTTGACTTTGGATAGTCAGAAAAAAGAGTTTGGTGACCTTCATGATTCTATAAGTGAAAGGCACGGTAGAGAAGGTTTGCCTGAACTTCCAGGAGCTAAGAAAGGCAAAGTTATTATGCGATTTGCCCCTTCAGCTTCTGGCCCCTTTCATATAGGACACGCTGCAACCGCCTGCATTTCTTTTTTGTTTGTGAAAAAATACGGCGGAAAGTTTTATGTTAGAATTGAAGATACTAATCCTGAGAACGTTTACCCTTTATCTTACAAGATGATTGCTAATGAGTCAAAGTGGCTGTTTGATGGAATTGCTAAAGTAATAATTCAGTCAGATAGGATGAAGATTTATTATGGCCTTGCTAAGAAACTTATAAGCAAAAAAGCAGCTTATATTTGCACTTGTGCGCAAGAAGCTTTTAAGAGCCATGTTGAGGCTAAAAGCGATTGTCCTTGCAGGCATTTAAGTGTAAAGGAAAATTTAGAAAGATGGGAAAAAATGCTTTCAAAAAAAGGGTATAAAGAAGGCGAGGCTGTTGTAAGATTTAAGTCGTCAATGACTCATAAAAATCCTGCAATGAGGGATTTCCCACTAGCAAGAATTAATTTAACTGAGCACGAAAGACAGAAAAAAAAATATAGAGTTTGGCCTTTAATGAATCTTGCTGTTGCTGCTGATGATATTAAGCTGGGAATGACCCATATCATAAGAGCTAAGGATCATAGAGACAATGCTGAAAGACAGAAAATGATGTATGAGTCCCTTGGACTAGGAAAGAAATTTCCGTGGACAAGCTTTTTAGGAAGAATTCATTTTAAAAATTTGGATTTATCTACGACAGAATTTAGAAAAGGAATAAAATCTGGAAAGTATTCTGGCTGGGACGATAAGAAACTTCCTACGATAGCTTCATTGAAGAAACAAGGATATAAACCGCAGGCATTCTGGAAGTTTGCAGAAAGAGTTGGTTTGTCTGAGAATGATAAGATCTTCGACAAGGCTGAATATTTTGTGTTATTAGATGATTTTAATAAGGACTATAATGGGGCTGAATATTTTAGAAAAAACTTTAGTAAATCTCTTCACTCCTTTTGATGTATTAATGGAATTATCAGACAGAAAAAGATTTACTCCATACTATATCAGGCTTAATGTTACATCTTTTTATGAAAAGACTAAATCTGTATTTTATGCAAAAGCGGGCAAAACCCAAAAATTGATTAGAATTAAAAACGAAAATTTTGAGTTAATCCCATATAGGCTTGAAGATGTTTGCAATAAAAACATATGTGGGAAAATTAGGCTATGGGTTGCTTATCATCATTAAAATAGAGACTATAAAAACATTTAAATATTAGATTTTTCTATAATAATTATATTTTATAACTAGAAAGGAGGTTGAAATTAAACCTTTAGGAAAGGTTTCCAAAAAAATGTTTAAAAACAAAAGAGGATTGTCCACTGTTGTAACAACTCTTATAATCATACTTTTAGTTTTGGTTGCTATTGGAATAATTTGGGTAGTTATTAAAGGGGTTATTGAAAGCGGGTCTCAAAGCGCTGATTTTGCGGTTAAGTGCCTTCAAGTTGATGTAAGAGCAACAAGCATATCTTGTTCTGGTATTAATACTTGCAATGTTACATTGAATAGAAAGACAGGTGGAGAGGCAATTGCTGGAGTAAAACTAGTATTTTATAATACAACAGCTAGCACAAGCACAGGAGTTATTTCTGTTCCTGGAAATATAGCTCCATTAACCACGACTACAACGAGCGGTCAGCCTACAACACCAGTTAATTGGCCTGATAAAGTTGACGTTACTGCTTACTTTAAGGACAATGCTGGAGCCGAACAGCTCTGCACGCAGACAAGCTCATATAGTTCTTAATTTTTTATTTTTATTTCCTAATTCTTTTCTCGTTTTTCTAAAAACTAAGGACAGAAAAATCTTTGATTTTTCTTTTGATGTGTGGCTGTGCTTGCAATTCGCAAAGCTTAAAAAAGAAAATTAACAAACACCATAATGAAAAAAAGCTTAATACTTGTCATTGTCTTGGTAATTGTTGTTATTGGAGGATTTTTTATATATAGATCTTCATCTGCCTCTTCAACAAACATTTCTAGCGATGGCAATACAAAAACAATAACATTGGATGCTTCAAGATGGCAATATAGCCCTAATTCTGTAACTGTGAATAAAGGCGACCATGTTAAAATTATTATAAATAATAAGGACACTATTCACGGCATTTCAATACCTGATTATGGCATAAATGGAATTGACTCAGTTGAATTTATAGCCGATAAGGTTGGAACTTTTGAGTTTTACTGTCCCACAATGTGCGGAGAAGGGCATAGAGACATGAAAGGCACTTTGATAGTTCAGTAAATAAAATTAATATCTTGGGATATTGTAAGATTATCGTGAGTTAAGCTTAAATAGTAGATTTTCCTCCGTATTTTCAGGAGGTGAAAATCTATGAGATGCCCAAAATGCAAAGGCAATAATACAATAAAAAGAGGAAAAAGATATAATAAATCTGGTGAAAAACAACTTTATCTTTGTAATAAATGTAAAATAAAATTTATTGAAGATGATGGTTTTAAAAGAATGAGGCATAATAAAAAAAACATTTCAAGAGCAATACACCTGCATAATGA
>CAYQXU010000066.1:0-3984 GCA_964421685.1 Candidatus Woesearchaeota archaeon | reverse complement strand
TCCTGCAAATTCAAGGCTTGAGTTTAAAAATGGAAATGTGAAGGTTTTTATTTCAGATAACGCGGATTTGAAACAAGTCCCCAAATTAACGAATTCTGACTTGTTTGGCAATGAAATTGAAGTTAAAGGAAATAACATCAAGCTTCCAGATGGAAATAATATTTTAGACAGAGGAATTATTACTTATAAAAATGGAGTTCCTTTTGTTAATATGGGGGATGAAGCAGTTATTAATGGATTTAAAATTGCTCCGGTTGATTCAAACGTAGAATTAAAACTTGATTCTAAAGGATTTTTTAGATCTGCAGGGGAGTATTTTGGAATTGTAGATAAGGAATCTGGAAATTATGTCAGAGTTGCTGATGAAGTTGAGATAAATGGGAAAGGTTTTGGTGTTAATTTTAACCCAGAAGAATATGTTTCAGGAACTGTTTCTGAAAGTTATTTAGAGCCTTTATCTCTGTCAAATGCCAAAAGCGGGAAATATTTTGGAATAGGTGACAGGGGTGAGGATGTTAAGTTAATCCAGAGGTTGGTTGGTGTTGAAGAAGATGGAGTATTTGGAAAAGAAACTGAAAGAGCCTTGAAAACATGGCAAAGCGGAAATAATCTTCTTGCTGACGGAAAATTTGGAAAACAATCTCTCCAAACAGCTGTTGGCTTTGATAAAACTAAAAATATCGAGCTCATTCCTAATGGTGGAAGAATTGTCGCCTCTGCAAATGACGGGAAGCTTAACTTGGATTTTAATGGAGATGCCACATTTAAATTAGGATCTGAAAGCTTCTTCACAAATAAAGTTATGCAAAATATTTATATGAAAAAGCTAGACCTGTCTGAATCAGCAAATAAACTATCATTTAAATTAGGCGACAAGGGGGAAAATGTCAAGTTAATTCAAAGGCTTGTTGGCGTTGACCAAACTGGCGTTTTTGACAAGGGAACTGATTTAGCTTTAAAAAACTGGCAAAAAGAAAACAATCTTCTTGCTGACGGAAAATTTGGAAAACAATCACTCCAGGCTTTACTGAAAGAGAATGATGAGATCTACAAAAAAATTAATGATCATTTGTTTACTAATTCAAAAGTACCTATAGAAATGAATCTTAGAGAGTCTGATGGATCATTAAATAAGAGGTTTGTTCTTCAAGATACGCCTCACTTTGTTGATACCTTAGATGCAGATATTCCTAAAAAAATAGCCACAGAAGACATAACTAATGGTATACTGGAAGATGTGCCTACAAATACCCCTCTTTATAGTGGAAAGTATGTTTATTTAGATAGAGCTAAGCAGATAGGGTATTATATAGAAGATAAAAAAGTTCTTCAAGAGTTTTCTATTGGAGTTGGGACCGGAAACGACCCAGATTTTCCAAACCCTTTATTGAGCACACCTGAAGGAGAATTCACTGTCAATTCTGTTGAATATAACAAACCAGTTGGAAAATGGTCTAAAGATATTCCATTTGGCTTACTTGAGCCTAATGAAGGTTATACCTCTGGGTTAAAAGGAAAACTACTTTCCGTTTATGGACCTGGATTTATTGTTTTAAAAGATAGTAAAGGAAGGATTGTTCAGCAAGGAATTCATGGAACGAGCTGTATTGGCAGCGCACAGCTGCTTTTTACACCTTCTGGTGAAAGATATGTTTCTCATGGCTGTATTAGAATGTTTAATTCTGACTGGAAAGATTTAATTACTAAAATAAAGCCAGGAACAAAAGTAATTATTGGCTGATATTATTTTACTATTTTCACTTGTGTGCCGACATTTGCAACATTATACAATTTTTTAATATCTTCATCACTTAAAGCTATACACCCCTTTGTCCAGTTTATTTGAGTGCCTAAAGAAATTATCCCCAGATTTTTCTCCCCATGTATGCCTATTGTTCCGCCTAAAGCTGTGTTTTGAGGCGGAGTTGCTCTCTTTTGATTGGCTTTACTTATTTCCTCATACTGGGTTTGAGTTATGATTTTTTGCTCAAGACCTCTTTTTGCGTCTTCTTTATTTGGATAGCTTATTCCTATAAAATAACCAAATTTTTTGCTTGGATGCTTTTCAGTTATATAATACTCTCCTTCTGGTGTTCTATTATCCACTCTTATTTCCTTTGCGGCAGGATTAAAGCATTCCCCCCACCCAAAAGCACATTTTGCAGAGTCAATTATTCTATTTCCATCATATAAATATAGTTTTTTTCTTGATTTGTAAATTATTATTTCTTGTTCATTACTTTTATCTTGAGCTGAAGATATGCTGTTTGAATTAGGATTATTTGAAGTTAAAGCGAGAGTTAATATTGATCCTCCAATAATATAGTTTTTTATTTTTTTCAAAATTTCCATGATTAAAACTAAGATTTGTTATTTATAAGTATTACTATAAAGGAACGACACATGGAAAGATTTAAAAATGATTAATTATAAAGATTAATATGCGATTTTCACTTTTTTCAAGAGAAAAAGATAAGGCACAAGCTGCTGACAGCGGAGACTCTATTTATAATGCTTTCATGGAAGGATTAACTGATATGGAAAGGCAAGGTGTTGGAAGGGTTGTTTTAACTGCCGGTAAAGTTGAGCCTGACAAAAATGCAACAGGCAGATGGCTCGAATACCAGAAAGATACAAGATATTATCCATTTGAAATGCTTCAAAAAGCTGAAAGAAATTTAATTTTAAAAGGAGAGTCTTATCTTGTTAATGCTCTTGTGACAAAAAATGTCGGAGATATTAGAACTTATCCCTCACCAGGATTAGAATACTGGCATAGAACCAGAGTTCATCCAATGCTTCCTAAAATAATTCCTGAATCTGAGTTCAATTATGTTACTAAACTTGGAAATGTTTTGAGCGGAGAAGAATTAAAGAGTTTTGCGCACCAGGCTGGAAAAAATGGCTGGAGCGCGGAAGATATACAAAGAAGCGTTAGAGACGGCATAGTTGAGTGGGAGCAGATAACAAGAGAGTTAAAGAAAAATCCTGGATTATATGGCGTCTTGAGTGAATAGTGGGGTTTATCTAAATGTAAATTAATTATTCTTTATTGAAATGAACTTAAAACACATAATCATTGGAGGTATGCTTGGTCTAACTGCATTTAGCGTAGCTTCTAAATTACCAACTTTAGAAAGTAAAATTAATGAAGCTGTGAGGTTAGCCAAGATAGAACTAATAGAAAGCCAGTATTATTAGTATATTGTGCCAGTCCTGAATTAGACTGGAATGGAGCTTTTAATGGATATAACAGTAAATATCACTTAGAGAGCAATTTTCCAGGGTTTGAGGTGATAACAAAAAGAGCTGATAGCTTTGAAGGCGTTGCTGATTTTGTAGAATCTCAGATTTCTATGGGTAATATTCCTAATTCACTTGTAATTGGCTTTCACGGATATAGTAAAAGCATGACAACTGGGTGTCGTAAAAGCTTTAAAGTTATTGAGTCAGGAGAGAATATTACAAACTATGATGATGAATTGAAAAGATTAGGTGAGGCTTTGCCTGACTCTGCCACAATTATATTGAACTCTTGCAGCACTGGAAAAGAATGTAAAGGATATAATGTTGCTGAGGCTATTAATAAACTCACAGGCAATAGGGTATTGGCCCCAATTGTAGACATTGGTATGTTTAACGCTTATATAGATTCTAATAGAAATGCTAATGTATTTGGTTTTGATAGTGTTAAATATTTTCCCTCGGAAGAATGTAAATTAGGCCAGCTTCCATATAAACTACAATGGAACTTTTTCTTTACTTTTGGCTAGCAGTCTCGTGGAGGATCATATATCCAAAAAGATACAGCTTTTACTGATTCTTCAAGAGTAATATCTTCTACAAGGTATGACTTTAAAGGTAAGGGAAGAGTATCTAAAGAAAATTCCCAAATAGAGGATTTTAAAAGCCCTGTTTATTGTTAAGTCCAGTTTATAAGCTTGCCTGCTGAAAGAAAACTCCACACTTAAGTGATGAGTGAAT
>CAYQXU010000065.1:0-4018 GCA_964421685.1 Candidatus Woesearchaeota archaeon | reverse complement strand
TATTATCGGCCCAAAGGGAAATATTTTGGCGATACCTATATTTATTGAAAAAAATATTTAATTGGAGTAATATACTTTTATGATTGATTTGACCCAAAAGAAGATTTTAGTAACTGGGGCTGACGGTTTTGTCGGCAAGCATTTGGTTAAAAATTTACTGGAAAAAAGAAAAGCTCCAAGGGAGAATTTATTTTTACCTACCGCGGAGGAACTTGATTTAAGGAAATGGGAAGATTGCGAAAAGGCTGTTAAAGGCCAAGATGTTGTAATCCATTTAGCTGCAAAGGTTGGAGGAATTGGATTTAACTTAGAAAAACCGGGAGAGCTTTTTTTTGATAATTTGATGATGGGAGTTAATTTAATGGAGACAGCCAGGCAAGCAGGTGTTGAGAAATTTGTGGGAGTTATGACTGTTTGTGCTTATCCGAAATTTACTCCGGTGCCTTTTAAAGAAGAAGATTTATGGATTGGATATCCAGAAGAAACCAATGCTCCTTATGGATTGGCAAAGAAGATGTTGTTGGTTCAGGCACAAGCTTATAGAAAACAATATGGTTTTAACGCAATTTCTCTTCTGCCCGTTAATATGTATGGTCCATGTGATGCTTTTGACCCTAAAAAGTCGCACGTTATATCTGCTTTGATTAAAAAATTCCACGATGCTAAGAAAAATAACACTGGTTATGTGGATATTTGGGGAACAGGAAAAGCTTCAAGAGAATTCTTATATGTAGAAGACGGAGTTGAAGGAATTATACAAGCTACAGAAAATTATGACAAAGAGGACCCCTTGAACATCGGGGTGGGGAGCGAAATGACAATTAAAGAATTAGTAGAAACGATTGCGAAACTGACTGGTTTTACAGGTGAAATCAGGTGGGATACATCAAAGCCAGACGGCCAGCCAAGAAGGATGTTAGATATGACAAGGACAAGAAAAGAAATAGGCTTTGAGGCTAAAACAGATTTTATAGAAGGGCTTAAAAATACCATAGCATGGTATAAAAATAACTCTATTTAATTATGGAAAATAAAAAAGCATTAATATTTGGTATAACGGGACAAGACGGCTCATATTTAGCTGAGTTTTTGCTTTATAAAGGATATGAAGTTCATGGAGTTGTAAGAAGAACTAGCACGTTTAACAGGCAAAGAATAGAACATCTTTTCAATGATTTTTTGCATCCTGATAAGCTTTTTTTGCATTACGGAGACATGGCCGATGCCACAAGCTTGATTTCTTTAGTACAAAAAATTCAGCCAGATGAAATTTATAACTTAGCTGCCCAGTCTCACGTAAAAGTTTCTTTTGAGATCCCTGAATATACAGCTTCAGCTGATGCTATGGGACCCTTAAGAGTTCTTGAGGCTATCCGTTTTTTAGGCATGGAAAAGAAAGTAAAATTTTACCAAGCTTCAACCTCAGAGCTTTATGGACAGGTTATGGAAACTCCGCAAACTGAAACAACTTTCTTCTACCCAAGATCACCTTATGCTGTTGCAAAGCTTTACGCGTATTGGATTACAAAAAATTACAGAGAAGCTTACGATATATTTGGAGTAAATGGGATTCTTTTTAATCATGAATCACCACGAAGGGGAGAAAGTTTTGTTACTAGGAAGATAACCTACGGCCTTGCAAGAGTTTTAAAAGGATTAGACAAAAAAATCCATCTTGGAAATATTGAAGCTCAGAGAGACTGGGGTTTTGCTCCAGAATATGTGGAATCAATGTGGCATATGTTGCAACAGGAAAAACCAAACGACTTTGTGATAGGAACAGGAGAAGCTCATTCAGTTAAGGAATTTTTACAAGAAGCTTTTTCTTATGTAGAACTTAATTGGCGAGACTATGTAGATGTTGATTTAGAATACTTAAGACCTACAGAAGTGAATTTATTACTTTCTAATCCCAAAAAAGCAAAGGAAAAATTTGGATGGGAGCCTAAAATAAAGTTTAGGGATTTAGTGAAAATTATGGTTGATGCTGACATGAGAGCCATAGGACTTACTCCTCCAGGAGAAGGGGATAGAATTTTGGCAGAAAAGTTTCCAAATCGCTGGTGGAAAATAGATTAATTATATTATATAATTTATTATATGGAGAATTTAAAGCCAAATGATTGGTTGATGCAGTTTGCCAAAAACAAGTATTCTCAATTCGGCGAAGACGGCATTATAGAAAAAATCTTTGAAATTGTAAAAGGAGATAAGTGGTGTGTAGACATTGGTGCTTGGGATGGGAAAAAAATCAGCAATACATATAACTTAATGACCAACTATGGCTGGAGTGGTGTTTTGGTTGAAGCAGACGAAAAAAAGTTTTCTGAACTGCAAGAAACCTATAAAGATAACAAAAAAGCTATCTGTAAGTGCAGGTGGGTCAATTTTGAAGGTTCTGATAAATTAGACAGTATTTTAAGTGAAACTCCTATCCATAAAGATTTTGATTTTTTCAGTTTAGATATTGATGGTAACGATTATCACGCTTGGGAAGCAATGACAAAATACCAGCCAAAAGTTGCTTTAATTGAATTTAACAGGAATATTCCAGCTGATATTAATTTTGTTCAGCCAAGAGACATGAAGGTTAATCAAGGTTCATCTATTTTGGCCGTTTATAGGTTGGGTAAGAAAAAGGGGTATGAATTAGTGGCTGCAACAGATCCTAATGCTTTCTTTGTTAAAAAAGAATTGTTTCCTTTATTTAACATGAAGCCGATTGAAGAGAAGGATTTAGTAAAATTTATTCCAGAAAGAAATTTATTTAAACTCTATCAGCTTTTTGACGGTACTATTGTTTCTGTTGGTTATAATATATTAGACACTTTTCAAGTTAAATTAAATTTTAACAACGCCTCACCAGTACCCAAAATATTTAAGATGTATCCTCCAGCCATGAATTCTGTAAAATCTTTCCTCTTCAGGGCCTGGAGAAAATTTTATAATAAGCTTAATAAACTGTCATAATGCCAGTCGTTTCGGTTGTTATTCCAACTTACAATAGAGAGAAATGCATAAAAAAAACGCAGAAAATTATTTATAATGGAAAACAAAAATAAAAAAAATATAGGAATTATTTTTCCTCCAAGAAGTGGAAATGGGGGTATTTTTCAATATGCAATGAGTGTTGCAGAAGCATTGATTAACTTCTGCGGAGATTTTAATTATATCATATTTTATTTTGATGAAAAATCACCTAAAGATTGTTTAATGATAGAAAATAAAGGGAATGTTAATTTTATAGCTCTCAAAAAGAGAAAGGAAAACTTAATCTTTAAAGCAGGAGTGGCAGTGGGTATTTTAACTGGCAAACCAATTTTTACAATAGGCAAGCATAATAAAGAAATTTTAAAAAAAGCCAAAATAGATCTTTTAATTATCACTTCGCCGCTTTTGGCTGGTTTTGAATATGATATACCATTTATATTCCCGATTCTTGATGTCATGTATATAAACTATCATCTTTATTTCCCAGAGTATTCGGCCTTAAAAACCAGGATTGTTTCACAGGTGGTTATAAAGGATTTAGCAGATCGTTCAAAATTATCTATAGCATGCTCTGAGTGGGACAAAAATGATATTGTGAAATTTCTTAAGCAGTCCCAAAATAAATTGGTGACTATCCCAATGGTACCCCCGGGATATGTTTATTCTTATAAAGATATGAGCCAGGCGGAAGCTGATGGATTGATAAGAAAATATAATCTGCCAGAAAAGTTTCTTTTTTATCCGGCACAATTTTTTCCACACAAAAATCATTTAAGATTAATTGAATCAATTAAAATATTAAAAGAAAAATATAGGGAGAAAGTAAATTTAGTACTGGCCGGAAATCCAAAAGTTAATATAGATAATTACAACAAAGTAAAGGAATTAATAAGAAAATTCAATATAGAAGATCAGATTTTTATTTTAGGATATATTGAAGATAAAGAAGTTGTTGCTTTGTATAAAAAATCAACGTCTCTTATTCTTCCCACTTTTTCAGGACCAACTAATCTTACTCCGTTAGAAG
>CAYQXU010000064.1:0-4088 GCA_964421685.1 Candidatus Woesearchaeota archaeon | reverse complement strand
TCAAACTTTTATTTTTTACCAGATTGAGATTTACTCAATCCGGACAAAGCCGAATATTAGAAACTCATAAATAACAAAAAATAAACAATCTTAACCCATCATTTCTTCTGTTTCAAGTTCTGGACCAGGAAGAGCTGATTTGCTTATTATGAAAACATCGCTGATTGCTTTAACAAACTGATGAGGGATAATAACTCCTCTTGCTCCGCCAATAAGTGAAGTAACTCCGCCGCCAACTCTTATTCTCCATCCGCATATTTTATTATCTTGCAGATT
This sequence comes from Candidatus Woesearchaeota archaeon, assembly GCA_964421685.1. GTDB lineage: Archaea > Nanobdellota > Nanobdellia > Pacearchaeales > GW2011-AR1 > CAYQXU01. The sequence goes on along the minus strand of CAYQXU010000064.1, from coordinate 3,812 downwards.
AGCCTCTTCAACTTCTCCAAAGAATTCTCCAGAGTCAGTATAAACCCTCAATCCTACAACTTCGCTGATTTTTCGCACTCTCATGTCAATTTTTATTATTCCTTATTTAAATACTTTTCCATGGTCTTAAAACTACCTTTAGTTATCCCAGGGAGATGTCATAAGAAGAACCGTAGGTTCTTTTTATTAGACTAGGACAAAGTTTATAAAAAAACCATTACTCAGTTTTGCATGTTTAAGGGTAAAGAACTCGTGTCAATCATCATTATTTGCATAATTCTTGCATTTGCAGCAACACTGGCTAAGGACATGAAGATATTCATATACGCTCTCTTCAGCATCCTGCTTGTTATACTTATAAATGTTATAGCTAAGAAAATAACAGCCTATAATCTTGATTCTGAAATTGAAGTAAAGTTCTGGGAGGTAAATAGATACGGCTTTAAGCCATCCAGCTACTTCAAAAAGCCAGTTCCAGCAGGACTTGTCCTTCCTGTGTTGGTATCTGTTTTCTCGCTCGGAAATTTATATTGGATGGCTTGCCTGACTTTTGATGTGAAAGCGAAGGTTTATAGAGCAGCAAAAAGATTTGGATTGTATGCATTCTCTGAAATGACTGAAAGGCATATTGGAATAATCGCAGCTTCTGGAATAATAGCAAATTTAATTTTCGCAGTTATAGGATACCTGGCAGGTTTCACAGAGTTCGCAAGGTTTAGCCTTTACTTTGCAGCCTTCAGCATGATACCATTATCTGACCTTGATGGAAACAAAGTATTTTTCGGAAGCATTGTATTCTGGAGCTTCCTTGCAATAATAACCTTGATAGGCTTGGGCTATGCTTTCTTGCTGGTGTAAAACTAAGAATAAATTTTACTGACAGCCTTTCTCCTTAATTTGAAGCTATTAGCCCACATTGCATAAGCGTTCCAGCCTTGAAAGCTTTGAAGGAGCTTTTCAAAGCTTAATTTTTCTTTTGTCAAGAACCACAGGTCACCGCTCGCCTTTCGGCGCTGAATCTGGCTCGCTATAGACCTGTGGCATGGCCATCCTAAAAATCTAGAAGCGTTGTTTGATTGTTCGGAAAATTGAAATATTTTTGTTTGGTCACATATCTCTCGATGTCTTTTTTATCCCTTCCGACGCTGTAAACATACTTTGTTCCACTCCAAAATCCGCTTTTCCAGAAGTATTTCTTCTTAATTTCTGGAAATTTTCCAAGAAGCTTCTTTCCAGAAACTCCTTTCAAGACTTTTATCAAATCAGAAACACCCCATAATCCCAAATCAAGAATTGTATGAAAATGATTTGAATCAAAACCAATTGTTTCGCATTCAATTTTCTTTTCGTTGAAAATTTCAACCATCAAATCTTTGCAGAATTCTCTAACTTCCTTAATATCAAACACATTGTGGCAATATTTTATCTTCAAGGATAAATGAATCCAAATTCTTATCTGGCCATGGCTATAGCTGACTAAATCGTTGTTCATTTTAATAGAAAAGTTTATTTAATTGGGAAAGTTCCTACTAGTAAGAACTTTAATTAAAAAGAAAAAGCTTGCTACAGGTCACAGACCTGTAGAAATCACGGGATTTATATTTCTGAATCTTAAAAATCATTTTTCTAATATTTCTTCTTCTCAAAAGCCTGAAATAATAAAAATTCCTGAAGCCGACAAAATCTATGCCTTTAGAAAGTGGAATTATTTTTGATTTGTCTGGATGCAATTCAAGTTTTAAATTTTTAATCAAAAAATCTTCAATCGCCCCCCCCCCCCAATTCGCAAGTTCTCTTTAGAAGAGTCAAGTAAAACAAAGTCATCAACATATCTTATATAATACTTAGCTTTTAATTTATGTTTCACAAAATAGTCTAATTCATTAAGATAAACATTGGCAAAAAACTGGCTTGTCAAATTCCCAAGAGGCATTCCTTTGCCGTTTGAATCTCCGATAACATTGTTATTCAAAATTTGCTTAATCAGCCAGATAACTTTATCATCTTTTATTTTCTTTTTTATGATTCTTAATAAAATTTCATGATCAACTTCTTGAAAATAATGCTTAATGTCTGCTTTTAAGCAGTATCCTTTGATTTGATTCTCGTTAAGCCATCCATTCGTTTTTCCATTTCTAGAAACTTTTCCCATAAAATAATCAAGTCTCTTCAGCGCAAATAAATTACCTTTATTTTTTGATTGGCGCATGAATCATAAATGAACATTTTTTCCAAGATTGGCTCTAAAACTCTAATTAAAGCATGATGAACAATCCTATCTCTAAAATGAGACTTGGAAATCTTCCTTGTTTTAGGGTCTCTTAAAATAAAAGTCCTTAATGGCAATGGCATATAAGCCTGATTCTTTAGCTCTTCCTGAATTTTAAGCAAATTTTTTATAATATCTTTTTCAAACTCAATCACATAATCTTTCTTGGTTTTTCCTTTTCTTGCTTTTCTCCAGGCAAGAAGCAAATTGCTTAAATTATAAATTTCTGAATAAAGATTTTTGTAAGTTTTCATTATTAAAACCCTAGCTGGCTGAGCCATTCGACCGTTCTCGTTAGAGTTAGCAAGATTCTCGTTGTTCGAGTTCAGGTTGAGATTCCTGTTCAGGTAAACCCTAGAAAGTGCTAGCTTATTAATTAAAAGTAAATCACCAACTCTTCAATTTTCGAAGCCTACTAATTGTCGAGTTTGAATTTTATAGCAAACTTTCGCGAATAAATTTGCGTCGTAAGCATTATTAATAAGCGTGTGGCCCAGCCAATATATGGCTAGGAAAATTTTAAAGAAAAATGAGTTTTAAAACTTAATTGTCATTCATTATAGATAATGCTCTTGTATATCTTTCATCAAGCTCGGCAATTCTTTGCTGTCTTAAACTTTCAAGCTTAGCAGTATACTCTTGCAATTTTGCGTCCGCAGCGCCTTCGGCGCTGACGACTACCACCCGACCGCCCCCGCCAGAGACAGCAAGATACTCGTAGCCCGAGTCCAGGCCGAGATCCCCGTCCAGGAAAACCCTAGAAAGTCCTGAATTTCTAGTGTAAAGAGTCCTGTTTCCTTCACCTAACTCTTTAGGCAAACCAGTAGGTTCATCTGTTTTAGAAAATAGTTTTCCATTGTTTTTTTCAGATAAAATAGGAGCATAAATTAATTCAGCATCATCTCTTAGCTTAAATGCCAATCCATGAGGTGAATCTGGGTCTTTGACTAAATCCAAGCTATATAACGGAATCATTGCAGGCATCTTTTGTTTTGAATTTCTTGCTTTTACTTGAGTCATTAAGTTACTTGCCAAATAAGAATTTGGATCGCCTTCATCTCTTAAAACTAAAGCACTGTCTTCATACTGCCCTTGTAAAGGTAAAGTCCCTGTTTTTAAGACTCGTTCAAGATCAGCTGGACTTGCTGTCCTCAATCCTTCTTGCCTTAAAACCTGATTCATTAAAACAGCTGCAAATGGGTTTGAACCCTTAACAACGTCATGATTATATTTAAGAACACTCGAAACTCCTGCACCCACGTATTCAGATTTGGCTCTTCCAGAATATTCTTCTAACGCAGCTTGACCAAAATCTCCTTCTAAGAAATTTGCTTGTGGAATAAATTCCGAAATTGCAATTAAAGGTTTTCCCTGAAATGCTGGAAGTTTTTTAGTTTGAGTTTCCATATCTTTTTCTAGAAATTCAGCTTTATAAATCTTTCTATATCATAGCTACTTATAAAGAGTAACAAAAGTGAACCTCCCAATCACAGCAAGCTGTGGGGCTTCTAACGACGTCTAAAAATCGCTCAACTTAAGTTGA
>CAYQXU010000063.1:0-4162 GCA_964421685.1 Candidatus Woesearchaeota archaeon | reverse complement strand
TTATTCGATAATAACTATTTTTCGGTTTTATTTTTAGAACTCCGGACAAAGCCATAAAAACTAAAATTTTAAATAACAGCAGTTCGATTCTCTTCAAGGCTATGTTTTCTAAATATTTTTAAAGTGGGCTAAGTCTTAGATTAGTATGAATCTCGAAAAACTATCTGATAAAGAACTAATGGATAAAGCTAAGCAAAACGGATGCTTGGATCAAGTAATGGAGGAGATTTACAGGAGATATTACCCTAAGATTGTTAATATTGGCATCTGGATGGGGTTAAGCTATGACTCAAGCCAAGACCTTGCCCAGAATACTTTAATTAAAGTTTTTAGTAACCCACATAGATATGATCCTAAAAAAGGAGGAGTTTATAATTGGATTTCTAAAATTACCATGAACTCTTTCATAGATTATCAAAGAAAGAGAAAAACAAAAAAAGAAGATCCTATGGACTACTTTGATTTAAATAAAATGAGCGACCTTAATGGAAGAAGTGTTAGTGATCCTGAAAGTGATTTATTGTCAAAGGAGAAAGTTTCTGGGTTAATGAAAGCTATTCAAGGACTTTCAGAGATGTATAAGCGGCCAGTAGAGGATTATTATCTTTTTGATTTTACAACTGGAGAAATTGCCAGGAATTTAGGGTTATCTAACGGCACTATTAGGGTGAGGCTTCACACTGCTAGAAAGAAGCTTAAGAAGAAACTTAGAGCATATCAGTAAGATTTAAAAGTGCAATTCTCATTTTTTTATCATGGCTGCAGGAAAAAATAATCACGACAAGAGTTCTAAGGAAAATGAAGAAACAAGCCAGGAAATTCCAGGCATGAACCTTGACAATAAATACAAGCAGAAGCAGATCCTTCCAGAAGGCACTGAAAAAATGCAGGAAGAGATGAATAAGACTAAGAAAGAGCTTGAAAAACTTAAAGGCTATATTCTTAAAAAATATCCGTTTACTATTGCTTTAAGCATTTTGCACCCGCAAACTGTTAAATTCTTTATTGAGGAAGAGGAAGTTCCTAAAGAAACAGATAAGTATATGCAGCTTTATTGGCTTGTTCCTGAAGACCAGTTTAAGAATATTTCGAAGCTGAAGCAGGATGTTGTTAAAGAATTGGAGAAGATTCAAGATAAGCTAAAGCAGAAAATTTGGCTTCAGATTAAAACTCCTGTTGATTTGTGGGAGATTTGTTTTGACAGCAAATTTGAAATGGCGAGTGCTATTGCAATGTCGATGCCTCTCTACGACCAAGGAATGCTTGCTGCTTTGCGAGTAGCTGAAATCCACAAGTCAATGGTTTTGCAGAAATTTGATAAGTATGTTGTTAGCTATGTTTTAGGAGGGAGTATGGTTAGGGGGGATGCTGTTAAAACTTCAGACATTGATGTATTCTTGATTATTAATGATACAGACGTTAAGAGAATGCAAAGAGTTGAGCTTATTGAGAGACTTAGAAGCATTATTTATGGATATATTCCTGAGGCTACGAGTCTTGCGGGTGTTAAGCAGAACATGCTTAATGTGCAAATTTATATCTTGACTGATTTTTGGCAGTCGGTTAAAGATGCAAATCCTATTATATTTACTTTTATCAGAGACGGAGTTCCAATTTATGACAGGCATACTTTCATGCCTTGGAAAGCTTTGTTAAAGATGGGAAAACTAAAACCTTCTCCAGAGGCAATTGATATGTTTATGTCTATGGGAGACAGCACAATAAAAAGAGCTAAGAGAGCTTTGCTTGACATTCTCCTGCAGGATCTTTACTGGAGTGTTATAACTCCAAGCCAGGCGCTGCTTATGCTTTATGGCCTGCCTCCGCCGACTACAAAAGAAACATATAAGGAAATGAAGAGGATTTTTGTTGATAAAGAGAAGCTTCTTGAGCCTAAATATATTAAGATTCTTGAAGACATTACAATAAAATATTATAAGGGGTATGAGCACGAAAAGATAAAGGAAATTTCTGGGAAAGAGATTGATTTTCTTATGAAAGGAACTGAAGATTATCTTAACAGGCTTAAAGCGCTTAGAGTTCAGATAGAGAAGCAAGCTCAGGTTAAGACGATAGAACAGGTTTATGAAGATTTGTTCAAGCTTTTGAAATCTCTTGTTGGAAATAAGACTCAAAACCTGATAATTGAAGAGTTTGAAAAAGAATTTGTTAAGAAAGGGAAGTTCACACATCAGCATTTGAGGATTCTTAAAGATGTTATTGATGCTAAGGCTGAATCAAAGAAAGGCAAGCTGACATTGCATAAGGCTGATGAGATAAGAAGAAATGCTGTTCTTTTAATTAATGCTTTAATTGAATTCATGCAGAGAAAAGACCTTATAACTCTTGAAAGAGGAAGGATGAGAATTAAGTATGGCGAACATAAGATTGCTGAAATTCTTAATGCTGACGGCAAAACATTTTTATTCGAAGGCAGTGTTGTTAAGAAAATAACAGACAAAATTGAAAATTCGAGTATGGAAGAAGTCAACGAAGCTGTTGAAAAACAAAAAGCCAGACAAAGCCTTGAACTAAATCCAAGAGTATTCAGCGTTCTTAAAAGAGATCTTGGCGATTTTGAAATAATTTTATAAGGAAGTGATTTTTAGAATGATAAAGATAGGAAAAAATCAAATTTATGATTGCCCAGATGGCGTTTCTGATAACAGTTTTGTTTCTATCAGCACAATAGCGGGAACTTATGTTGTAAGGGCATTGGATTTTAGAAAAATAAAGGCCGATCCTAATCTTACACTAAGAGAAGCTTATAGAATTATTGGATATCGTGGGGAAGATGCTCAAGTTGGATCTATCAGTCGAGATATTATGTTTAAACTAAGAATGCATATAGCGGGCATTACTGAATTTTCCCTACCTGACAATGGAACTAGATCTTTAGAATCAAAAACTTCTAATTGAAACAATAAAGATAAAAACTCTTATTTCTTTTTTAATAAATGCAATTGAACCTTTTGAAAAGGTTTCCAAACCATAAAATGCCACAATACATTTTCATCCTCGGCAGAAGCCCAGAGTTGTCAATTGAAGAAATAAAATCCTATCTTAATAGGACTGGAAATAAAGTTCTAAGTCTTGAAAGAAAAAGCCATGCTATTCTTGTTGACTTAAAAGATAAAATTAATAATAAAACAATTGATTTTCTAGGAGGAGTCATTGCTATTGGGGAAGTCACGAGTTCTGCTAACGAGAAGGAGTTAGATAAACAAGGCATCTATTTAGGAGTCAAGAATAATATTACTTATGCTGTATGGGATTTTTCTAATGAAGAAGCTTATGATGAATTAGTATTGTATTTAAAGAAAAGATTTAGACAAGAAAAGCTAAAAGCTTCTCAGAAAAATCTTAATGGAAGCTTGAGGCTGCAAAACGGAGATAATGTTAGAATTGTTCAAGGACTTGTGGATGAAGAGTATTTTATTTTTAATAACTTATTTGGGAAAATAAATCAGAAAAGCAATTCAGAAGAAATTGAAGAAAGAGATATGACTAAACCTGTTAGAAGGGAGTCACTTTCTATTTCTCCAAGACTCGCAAAGATAATGATAAACCTATCTGAAATAAAAGAAGGAGAAGTTTTGCTTGATCCTTTTTGCGGAATTGGAGTTATTTTACAGGAAGCTTTGCTTCAAAACATTAAGGTTATTGGAGTTGACAGAGATAGCGATGCAATAAGAGGTGCTATAGAAAATTTAAAATGGGGAAAATTTAGAAAAGATAGTTATAAGTTGATTAATGCAGATTCAAGGAATGAAAGAGTTAAAGATTTTAGTGTAATTGCAACCGAGCCTGATTTAGGAATGGTTTTAAGAAAGATGCCTCCTAATGATGTTGCTCGCAAAGTTCTTAATGATTACGAAGCGCTTATGATTGATGCCCTTAATAATTTTAAAAGACAAGTTAAAGGAAGAATTGTTTTTACAGCCCCACTAATAAGAACAATGAAAGGGCGAGTCTCTTGCAACATTTCAAGAATTTTAAAAAACACAGGCTTGAAAGTTGTCGATGGTTTTCATATAGAAGAATATAGAAATGATCAAATAGTTGGAAGGAATATTTTTGTTTTGGAGTGATGATAAGCTTTTTTCATATTTTATAAGCTTGCCTGCTGAAAGAAAACTCCACACTTAAGTGATGAGTGAAT
>CAYQXU010000062.1:0-4660 GCA_964421685.1 Candidatus Woesearchaeota archaeon | reverse complement strand
GGTTTTTGCTGTTCGTGAAGCTGGAGGTAATGCTAGCTAGGGGTTTGAGAAGGGAGAAATAAAATGTCAATTCAATCATTAACACAAAAATTGCACGAACAAAAAAATAGAGTTGGCCTAGTTGGCGGAACAATTAAAGTAGAGGAATATGACCAAACAGACCAATATGTCTCTGCTGCAATTTCCCGTAAAGACTGGGGCATAACTATTTCTTTGAGAAAGGGATTTGACCCAATTAAAGACAGAAGACAAAGGGCTTACGCAAAGGCTAAAAAAATTAAAGATGGGCTGGAAACTTTGGTTTTACATGTTGGAGGATTACACGAGCCTGCGCATTGGGAACTTCCTGTTGATTCTGAAAGAGGATGCCCTTATGATAATTATTGGCATGATATAATTTTGGAAGGAATTAAAAAAGGCCTGCCTCAAGATAAACAAGGCCAAGCCAGCTATGTTACAAATGCATTTGAAGATTTAATAATTAATCCAAGATGCAAGGAATTTAATGGGGATTTTTCAGGGCAGGTTTTATTTTGGGACTGGCAGGGAATTTCTTGCAAAGAGAAAGGCTTGCCTCACTACACCCCTTTTTATGAAGCATTTGTAAAATTGAATATGCACCTTTTTGGAGACGGCATAGATAAAGCTTTGCTAAAAAGGCACTATTCAAAAGATGCAAGAGTTAATAAAGCTGTAGGAAAAACAATACAAGATTTGCAACTCCAAGAAAATACTCAAAATACTGCTTATTTATTTAACAGAAGCAGATGGCAAACAATGGCTGAGCAATTTGCAAGAAATCTTGCTCATTTGCTTGATCAGCCTCCGCAAGAAAAGCTATCTGCATTTTCACAGGAAGGGGAAGGCCAAGAAGGAAGCAGTTCTGGAAACGGAATTGAAGAAAGAGCAGGCACTGGAGAAGGAAAAGAAGAAGTTTCTTATGGAAGATATTCTAAACGTGAAGGACATTCTCCGAACATAACTAGTTATGAACAGCTTGACTCGCTTTACAGAAGGCTTGCCAGGGATATTCCTGTTGAAGTTGAGGCAATGTCAAGAGAGCAGGCATTACACATTGCTCCACTGAATTACAGGCCGTTTGATCCTGAAAAAGACGATCCAGCAAGAATTAAGGCTTCAAAATTAGAATTAACAGATCAGGGATTGCAGTTTGGATATCCTAGAGATCCTTTGACTGTGGTTTCAAAATCAAAAATTCAGAAGAGAAGCTTCCCTGATTTTAAGATGGTTGTTTTAGATAATTCTGGAAGCATGAGACAAGCTCCTGATGGGAGTTCAAACACAGGAAGCGCTTCTTTTATTCCTTGGGGAGACAATAGCAAGTACCATTATGCGCTTCTTGGATTTTATGGAATAGAAAACTTTCTGCAAAGGCAGGGAGTAGCCCAATATATCAATCATGGAATTTCTTTATTTTCTTCAACAACAAGATATAAGGAAGGGGATTTTTTCAGCTTGGATGATGTCAGGAAGTATGCATTATCGCCTGATTGGGGGTCAACAAATGTTGATGCAGGAGCCTTAAAGGAATCATTGAAAGGAAGAGAAAGCTTTGTCCTTTCTATATCTGATGGAGACATCGGGAACTGGGCAAGTGAAAAAGACAAATTCAAAAAGCTTATTGGAAATAATTATTTTGCACATATCCAAATTGGAGGGCCTACTGATTTTACTAGGGACTTGGAGTCGTGGAATGTCCCTGTTTTTTATGTAAATTCAGGAAAGGACTTGTCAACTTTAATGGTTAAGACAACTAATGACGTTTATAAAAAATTTACAAACACTTAAAAAATGACAAACTCAAGAATAATTATTCCCGATAATTTTATGGGCATTAATACCGCAGAGGCTTATAGAAGGGTTATGGAAGAAAGCAGAAAACCAAAAGCTCAGGCACCAAAGAACCCTAATCCATTAACTGTAAATCCAGAGATAGTTAGCCATGACTACATTCAAATTCCGGGCATAAGCAAAGTCATCTCAAAATTTGAAGTTCAAGGATATAATAATGCTGATTGGCAGAACACTCACTTCGAGCTTCATGAAAATGGACTTTATATGCCAACTATACCAGAATTTATTGCTCATTTTATAAACGTACTTGATTCTTACAAAAGCAAAGGAAAAAAACCATTATTTGATGCTGCAGGAAATCCAATCTCAGAAAAAGATACAGAAGACATTTATTTGCACTTAACTAAAGATCATATTGCAGCTTATGGGCAAGGAACTAGCAAAGGAGCGTGGACTCATTTAGATGCTAAATTTGAAGATCAAGGAGGAATGAAGATGCTTTCAGAACATAGAATAGTTATCGATAATGGGAATAAAACTTTAGTTCCAGGGAAAATAGAAAACCTTGAAGCTTGTTTGATGCAAGATGGCTTTGCTGATTTGGCATTCAACAGGCAGGGATTGCCGACACAAGCATCAAGCGTTCAATCTTACGAGCAAGGAAGAAATATTTATTTTTGGCATCCAAGAAATGAAAGAGTTGCCTGGTTCGGCGCCTTCTCTGGCTGGGCTGCCCTCAGCTGCAGCGGGATTCCTTCTGTCAGGGTTCCATCGCTCGGGGTTTTTGCTGTTCGTGAAGCTGGAGGTAATGCTAGCTAGGGGATAAAAAATGAAAAACAATAATAAAAATCAAAGCATCTTGAGAAGTTCTGAAGTAGTCAAGACTTTTAATGAACCTTGCTTTAATCTTCTGTCATTAGACCACAGAGGACATTTTAATTTTAATGCCAAGGCAAAATATTCCGTGTCGTCTGGATCAGGGCAAATTTTAGAAGCTTGCTCCATAAACTCCTTAAATTCAGAAAAAGGAAAAAGTTCCAGGTTTGAAGAAACTAAGGACAGCAACACATTTATTTCCTCGAATGAAAGTCCAGATTTCTCAGAAATTATTTTTGTGTGTTTGCCCACCTCTTCTAACAAATACTCTGGAGCATATAGCTTCAATTTGTCAGAAAATAGCATTTCACAAGTCTTACCTGACGAAGAAATTAAAGCTGAAATAAAAACATTTGCATCAACAACTAATTCCATTAATAATCATCTTGTGTTTTCTTCTTTAAATCTTTTGTGCAAAGATGCGTTTATTTTCCTTCCTATCTTCAAAGCATCTTTTTCAGTTAATTTTGATTTGGACACAATGGACTTAAACAGAATAAGCTGTGAAACTTTATTTTTTATTGCTTCTCTGGCTACAGCTGACCAATTGATGTCTCCAAATTCATCCATCTGCTTTTTCAGTTCGTCAGGCATTGATAATGTTATTGTCGGCATTTTTCCTCCCAAAATATTTAAGATGCATAATTTATTTAATACACTTAAAGTATTTAAAACTTTCGGATTAACAATAAAATGAAAATTGAAATTCCAGAAACATTCATGGGTGCTCCTGTTAAAGGAGCAATAGAAAGAGTTTTAGCTGAAGAAAAGAAGAAGCCAGAAATAACCCAAAACCCCAAAACCCCAATAATTTCTTCAGGAGATTGCTGGCAAGTTCCAGGAGTAGAATACAGAAACGGAATTTATACTATTAATTTATTAAAAGCTCTTCTTGATAGCGGAAATGATAAAACACAGGATGACTGGATTAGATATTCTTTAGAAGCAAAAAGCAGAGGCGATTTTTATGCAGGAAGCATGCCTTTGCAGTATGCATTGTTTAGAGCTCTTTCAAGCCAAGATACTCAAGATGCTTTAGAGGCAAGAGAATTCATTAAAAAACAAATGAGAGAGAAATGGCTTATGACAACAACAAGATTAAGATACAATCCTTCCGGAAAGGATGAAATAGTCCATGATTGCAAAATGCCTGAAGAGTTTATTTTAGAAGCGGGTTTGATTGGAAAAGATAAGTTTATTGATTCAAGCGATTCAAAGGCTTTGGAAGCTCTTATTCTTGATAGCGATGTTGATAGAGTTAACAGAGTTTTTAGTTCAATTAATGGAACAAATGCTTACATTTGGAGATTAAATTCAAAGCCAAACCAAGTAATTGAAACAGTTGCCGGGTTCGGCGCCGACTCTGTCAGGGCTGGCCTCTACTGCGGCTGGAATCCTTCTTACAGGGATCCGTCGCTCGGGGTTTTTGCTGTTCGTGAAGCTGGAGGTAATGCTAGCTAGGGGTTTGAGAAGGGATTTTTTGATGTTTAAACGAGCGCGAAAATTTTTAAATGGCTTTTTCTTTATTTGATTGTCCTGAAAACATTTCTCCTTTAGCAAGAGAGATAAAGATGGACTACACGTTAATTTGCTAGCACATCATTTAGGTTTATTTTAAGTCATAAAATACAGAAATTTCTTGCGAGAAATTTCAGTGAAGCTGAAAAGCTGAATTGGCAAGTTAGCTACATTAGTTGCCAGGTTCAACGCCAACTCTGACAGGGCTAACCTCAACTGCAACAGGAACCCTTCTAACAGGAATCCATCGCTCGGAATAGTCTATCTTTTCAGGATATTAATATGTCTAATAAAAATGATGGTCTTTATTATGAAATTTATAACATTAGTAACTTGCTTTTAGCTTGGCGAGAAACAAGAAAGGGAAAAACCAAGAAAGATTATGTTATTGAATTTGAAAAAGATTTGATTAAAAACTTGTTAAACATGCATTATGAGATAAAGAATCAAA
>CAYQXU010000061.1:0-5286 GCA_964421685.1 Candidatus Woesearchaeota archaeon | reverse complement strand
ATTAAGGTATTTAGTCAATATAGAAAATCTAAACACTAATTTTTACACATAGCCACAAAAGATGAAACTTTTATAAACTAAATTTGGTTATCTAATTAATGAAAAAAAGAGGAAAGGCAAAATTTCCTGCACTTTCAAATTTTAGAGCATAAGAGCAAGATGGAAAAAGACGGTGAAACTATTTCTAACAACACAAAAATATGTTTTCTCAGTAACTACCCTCCAAAAGAATGTGGAATTTCAGTTTTTACCGAGAATTTAACAAATTCTATGAATAAGGCATTTAATCCCAAACTAAGATCCAGAGTTATTGCCCTCAATGACCCAGAAAGCCACCATAACTATAATAACAAAGTAATATTCCAAATAACAAGAAACAGCCCTCAAGAATATGTAGAAATAGCACAAAAAATAAATGATAATAACGAGATAAAACTAGTATGCATCCAGCATGAATTTGGATTATTTGGGGGCGATTATGGAGAGGACATACTTTATTTCTTAAATGCAATTGAAAAGCCAGTAGTAGTAACATTTCACAGTGTTTTACCAAACCCAAGCGAAGACAGAAAAAGAATAGTAAAACAAATTTCTGCAAAAGCTTCTGCTATAATAGTTATGGCCCAAGCGGCAATTGAAATCTTAAATAGAGATTATGGGATAGAAAAAAGCAAAATATATATAATTCATCACGGCACCCCAAACGCCAAATTCATGTCACCAGACCAATATAAGAAAAAATTAGGTTTGGATGGAAGGAAAGTAATCTTTACATTTGGACTCTTAAGCAGAGGAAAAGGAATAGAGTATATGATAAAAGCTCTTCCACCGTTAGTAGAAAAATATCCAGATTTGTTGTATTTTGTTTCTGGAGAAACGCACCCAAATGTTAGAATGGAAGAAGGAGAATCCTACAGAAATGAACTAATCGCTTTGGTAAATGAATTGAAATTAGAAAATCACGTTAAATTTCAAAACATGTATGTTCCACATAAAGAACTCGCAGACCCGTATATTCTTGCCTGCGATATTTATGCATTCACAAACTTGGAAAGAGAACAGATAACATCTGGAACATTGGCTTATGCGCTTTCGTGTGGGAGGCCAATAGTATCCACTCCAGTAATGTATGCAGAAGAACTCTTAGCGCAAAACAGGGGAATTGTCATTAATGATTTTAAAAATCCAGAAGCATTTACTGAAGCACTAGATAAACTTTTATCAAACCCTGAACTAAGAAGCAAAATGTCGGAGGCTGCATATGCTTTTGGAAGACAAATGATTTGGTCTAATGTTGCAAGAAGACATCTAACTGTTTTTAATAGAATAGTAAAGTTAAGAGAAGAAATAACTAAAAAATATCCAATAATAAAGATAGAACATTTAAGAAAGATGACAGACAATTTTGGTTGCATTCAATTTTCAAATGGTTCTATTCCTGATAAGAGATCGGGATATACATTAGATGATAATGCAAGAGCCTTAATTGCAGCAGTTTTGCATCATAATTTATTCAAATCGTCAATTTCATTAAGCTTGGCAAGAAAATACTTAGGTTTTCTAGAAAAAGCCCAAAGAAAAGATGGAGCATTTATGAACACCTTCAAGAAGAAAAATCAAGACTTAGGAGATTACAGTGAAGATGCAATAGGAAGAGCTTTATGGGCCTTAGGATACAGTGTAGAAAAATCAAAAAATAAATTAATTGTCCATAAAGCAGAAGACCTCTTTGACAAATCCTTCCCAATAATTAAAGGCCTAGAGAGTCCAAGAGCACAAGCATTCATGATTCTTGGTTTATACCATCATTATCAAAAATTCGGAAGAAAAAGGGATCTTGAAATGATCAAAGTTCTTGCAGATTCATTATGCAAACTTTATGAAAAGCATTCTTCAAATAATTGGAAATGGTTTGAACCGCAATTAAATTATTCAAACGCTAAATTATGTGAAGCTTTATTTTTAGCTTACAGAGAAACTAAAAGTGAAAAACATCTAGAAGTTGCTGAATCTACTTTACATTTTTTATCAGATATGGTATTTATTGAAGACGAACTCCACCCTATTGGGCAAAATGGATGGTTTAATAAAGATGGAAAAAGAGCTTTATTTGATCAACAGCCAGTAGACGCTGCATCAATGGTTAGTGCATATTTAGCAGCTTATCAAGCAACAGAAGATAAACACTATCATGAAAAAGCAGTTCTTACATTTAACTGGTTTTTAGGAAGAAATCACCTAAAGCAGATGATTTATAACGAAGACACTGGAGGATGCTATGATGGCCTTGGGGAGTACAGTGTGAATTTAAATCAAGGAGCAGAATCAACAATTTCTTATTTATTAGCAAGATTAAAGTTAGAAGAAGTTAAAAAAAATTTTAATAGTTAAATCCACTTCAAGCCTTCAAAATCAAATTTAAAATCAATAACACTCCTTCCAAACTTCCTCTTCAATTTCTTTTTATCTCCAAAAAAGAGAATACTTCCCCCATTCCCGGAGCCGCAAATCTTAGAACTTACTGCTCCATTTTCCAAGCCGATCTTAATAAATTTACTGGCCCTTAAAGGTAGAACATTTTTATGAAGTTTTATCCTATTTTCAGTTTCTTCATTCATTAACGAAGAAAATTTATCTAAATCCTTATTTAATAAAGAGTTTTTCATCTCCTTGGCAATATCTCTGATTCTAATTAAGTTTTCAACACCTTTTCCTTTTTTAATATTGTCGATCATATTTTTATTGGCACTCCCTGCAAAATGCGGTTTTCCAGTATAAACAAGAACAAGATTATTTTCTAATTCTTTTACAAATTTATCATCTAATTTTAAATGAGTTATATTAACTTTATCTTTTTTAAACTCCAAAAAATTGATTCCGCCAAAAGCAGCAGCATACTGATCTTGCTTCCCGCCGACAATTCCCATTGCTTGCTCTAAATCATAAACTTTCTCAGCAAGCTCTTTCTTTGTATTAAATTTAATTCCTTCCTTCCTCTTAAGTTTTATTTGAGAAATTAATGCCAACCAAACTAAATTCATAACTCCGCTTGTTCCTAAACCCGAAGAAGTTGGCGTGTTCCCCGTATATTCAAGATGAACACTTTTATCGCTCTTAACTATTTTCCCTATAACGTACCTATTAATAGCCGCATTTAAAACAGCTCCGCCATATTTATTTGCAAAATAAGAAATGTCTGTAGTTCCACCAGCAAAATCAATTCTTACTGGCGCTTGAACTTTTTTTATGATTTTCATACTTTCGTTTTTTGGGAACCTTTTTCCAAAAGGTTCATCTTAAAAGTAAACTCGCTCCTAAGATCCCAGGGTGTGCTAGCCTACTCCATCTAATGTCTGGAACTGTTGGCAGAATAACATATTTCCTAACGTATTTTTTTATCATATTCAAAAAAGGTTCTCCTGCTTCTCTAGCCCCCCCCATTAAAATAACAACTTCTGGATCGAAGACATTTATCAAGCTCGCAATTCCCTGCCCCAAATACTTTGAAACTTTTTCTAATTCCTTGAAGTCTTTTTTTTCAAAAAGTTCATGAATTTGCTTTTTCTTTTCCTTCCACAAACCCTCAAAATTTTTACCATCATCTAAAATAATTCCAGAAATCTCTCCAGCATAGCCATGACTTCCAAAATATAATTTATTATCAGTTATTATCCCCCCGCCAATGCCTGTTCCTAGAGTCAAAATAACAAAATTTTTCTTCCTGCAGCCGATCTTTAATTCTGCCAAAGCAACACATTTTGCATCGTTCTCAACAACGACTTTTTTTCTAAAATTTTTTTCAAGAAATTTTTTGAGATTAAAATTTTTCAATGGCAAATTTGGGGGATTTAATATTACTCCATTAGCTAATGGCCCGGGACACCCGACGCCAATTCCTTTAACCTCTTTGTCAATAACACTTGAGATCATATCAATGATGTTTTTTAGAAGGGCCTTTTTTGATTTTGGGGTTGGTTTTTTAAGATATTTTAAAATTTTTTCTCCTTTAACCAAAGCAACCCTTGTATTTGTTCCTCCAATATCTAAAGCAACAATTTTATTTTCTACCATAAATGTCCTCTAACATTTTATTCTTAAAATGATTGGATGCTGTCTTAAATTTTAGTCTCCCGTATGCATCCTCCAATCTAACTTCATCTCTTTCCTTAAATTCTCCATAAGATATTTCTAAAAATCTTACCTTTTTTGTTCCAGCCTTAACTCTATGAGCAACTTTCTTTGGAACTCGAATTAATTGTCCTTCTTTAACGCTAAATTTTTTACTCCCAATCTGAACTATTGCTGGCTCAAGAAAATACCACATCTCTTCCCTTTTATTATGTAACTGTAAGCTTAATTGTTGCTTTGGATTAATTTCAATTATCTTAACAGTGCATTTCTTATTAAGAACAAACTGTTTAAAATTACCCCACGGCCTTGTCACCTTTTTCATTTTATCTCTTTTTGGAAACATTTTCTAAAGGTTTATTTTGGGAACCATTCCAAAAGATTCATTTTCATTAAAAAAACAAGGAAAATTAGCTTAAATAATTTATGTAAACTCAAAGAAAACCTTTAAATATTATCGACACATAATTAACGTATAAAAAGATGGTGAAAAATTTATTTGACTTATATGGGAAAGTTGCAATTGTAACCGGAGCTGCAAGAGGAATTGGGCAGGGAATTGCGATTGAGCTTGCGAAACATGGAGCAGACATTGTTGTTTCTGACATTATTCCTGGAGATGAAACAGTCAAAAAAATTAAAGAACTAAAAAAGAAATCTATTTATGTTAAAACAGATATTTCCAGCAAAAAACAAGTAACTGAGTTAATAAATCAAACAATTAAAGAATTCAAGAAAATCGATATCTTAGTCAACAATGCAGGAGTTTATATTCCCGGAAACGTTTCTGACTTGGCAGAAGAAAATTGGGATAAAACAATGGATATAAACTTAAAAGGACCTTTCCTTGTTTCGCAAGCTGCACTAAAATACATGAAAAAAGGTTCAAGCATAATTAACATTTCTTCAATAGCAGGAATGGAAGGCTCTGCAGGAGGAGCTGCTTATTGCGCAAGTAAAGGGGGAATACGATTATTCACAAAAGCCCTGGCAGCAGAACTCGGTCCTTTGGGAATCAGAGTTAATTCAATCCATCCAGGATTGATAGATACTGCAATGACTAAAGATTTTACGAAATATAAAAAAGCTCTTGAAGGAATGATGTGTGAACTACCCATGGGCTAAAGCCCAGAGCGTCTGATGTTAAAAATCACTCAA
>CAYQXU010000060.1:0-5512 GCA_964421685.1 Candidatus Woesearchaeota archaeon | reverse complement strand
ATATGGAGGAAAATCTACTATTTAAGCTTAACTCACTATAATCTTACAATATCCTTTCTTCTAAGAATTATTAGTCTCTGTTTCCATCAATGCTTCTATTATCTTCAGATCATGTTCTGTATCAATGTCCCAAGAATCTTTATCGTTCATTATCACATAATCAATATTCCCACCTATATAATCTCCAGTTTCTGCAAGGATTTTTTGTCTTATTATATAAAGCGCCCCGTTTTCTCTTAAATAAGGATCCATATCCTGCCTCCTCATAATTTTGTGCGGGTAAATTCTGACAAGCTTGCCGTCAATTTTTTTCCAATGGTATTTGTCATCAGAAACAAGGCTGACAACAGAATCTACTTTAGGTTTTCCCTCAATTTTTTGCAAAGCCTCACTTATTTTTTCTGACTTTAAGAGTGGAGAAGTGGCGTAAACCAAAACAATGATGTCTGTATTGTAATTTTCATTTTCTTTAAGCCAATCAACAGTATGCTGCAAAACAGGAGCTGTCAGCACTTTATCTCCAGAGAGTTCTTCTGGCCTCATAAAAGGAACTTCTGCACCATATTTTTTTGCAACTTTAGCTATCTCTTCATCATCTGTAGAAACTATAACTCTGCTAATTTCTGGGACTTTAAGAGAACTTTCAATAATGTGTGCAATTAATGGCTTTCCACCTAGAAGTTTTAGGTTTTTTCTAGGAATTCCCTTGCTTCCCCCTCTTGCAGGAATTATTGCGACAATGTTTTCTTTTTTGCCCATACTTTCCCTATAAGGCTCTCCATTTTTAAATTTATCTAATATTTGAGCTGTAAAGTTAGCGTCACCCAAAAAGGTTAAAAAATTAAATTGAGGTTGAACCAATTGTTTTTTTATTGCCTTCTTGCTCCCATTCGAGAGTTATTGTAGTTGGTTGTAAATCTTGGTAATGGATTTGACGATAATTATTCGGATTAATTCTTGGAGCTTTCCATTTATCCCCTATTTTTTGAAGTTCTAGAAAATCTATTTTTATTTTATTTTCAGATTCAACTTTTCTAACGCCTATTGCAAATCCTTTATTATTCCCTACTATCCCACAACTTCCGCAAGACCATTGATTTAAAACCTCTTTTCCAATTATTTGGGAGCCAGTATTAAAATCAAAAGGAGTTCCAGATGGGAAATAAGGTACAGGGTATTCCATACAAATACTTCCAGTAGTGTTGTTTATATTGCTCAAAATAATTCTAAAGGTGCTTTCCATCTTTAATCACTTTCTATTAGTAATTTATTATCTTTAATTTTAGCTTTTAATTCTTGCCCTTCTTTCCATTTTAGTTCTTCTATAATGTTTGGTGGCACAACTAAAACCCATTTGGCATATTCCACAGCTCCAACCTTCCTAGATAATTGTTTTTGTAATCTCATATTTTTAAGTAAGATTAAGTTATATTTAAAACTTTAGGTACCAACTATATAGCGGTTAATTAGGTACCGAAAGATATATAAAGAATAGGTACCTAATATTATTATGAAAATAAAAGTTAAATGTAAACATTGCACAAGTTCAAATTTTCTAAAGAAAGGATTTAGAAAGACGGATAATCGAGGAAAAATACAAAAATATTTCTGTAGAAATTGTCAAAGATTCTTTACGAATGATGAGGGATTTTATAGAATGAGAAACAAACCAGAGATAATCACAATGTCAATTGATATGTATGTCTCCAATTTGTCAAGTAGGAAAATGAGAAATCAATTAAAGAGGCATCTTAATCATAAAATAAGTCATATTTCTATTTTAGATTGGGTTAGAAGATATACTTTGAAAGTCCACAAACTCATAGAAAAATTAGGTTATAATTTAGGCAATAGCTTCTATGCTGATGAAACTATGATTAACAGAGAAGGTAAATTAGATAGATTTTGGTGTTGTCTTGACTGGAATACTCGTTTAATTACAGGATTTCATTATAGCCTGTCTGCTAATCCGCTTGAAGCTCAAGAATTTCTTAAAAAAGCAATAAACAAAGGAAAACCAAAATACATTCAGACAGACGCAGGGGTCTTCTATCCAAGAGCATTTAGAAAACTCTTCTATTCAAATAAGATTGGTGGTTTAGCAGTAGAGCATAAAATACAAAACTATCAAACAACACATATTCATAATTACAGAATTGAAACGGTTTTTATGAAAATTAAAGATAGAGTAGATGATTTTAGAGGATTGAAAGCTTTGTGGTCTGCTCCTATTTTAATGACTGCGATAGTCATTCAACACAATTTTATAGAAAATCATTCAACTACTGATGAAGTTCCTTCGGAGAGAGCAGGAGTTAATTTAGAATTGGGAGAAAATAGATGGCTTGATTTGATTAAATTGAGTGCTAATTGATTTTAGCATATCCTACTATCGATTTACAATATTGAGAATCTAAATCTGGTTCCTGACCAGATGCTCTAATTCTGTAAGCAAATACGTTATAAATTATTCCTGGTTTTGACCATTCTGGATCTGCATCTTCCTTTGAGAAGGAGATTGTTTGATTGGAGGAAATTTCATCTTCTATGATTAAATCAGTAGTAAGAAGAACTCCCTTCTCACTATAAAGCCCGTAAGTAATATAAACATCAAATATAGGTACTGGATTATTATTAGTTAATTTACCAGAAACAGAAGAGGTTCCGCTATAATTAGCATCATTTTTGACTATTTCCACATTTAAATCGCTGAAAACTAAACCACATTCTCTTTCCAAACTTGGAACGAAATAAGGGTATTCTTCTTTTTGTTGTATTTTGCTTAATAAATCATTTTGTTGGGCATCTTGAGGAGTTGATTGTTCTTCGTTGTTTATTGAAGTTGCAGGATATAATTTAAACCAAAGTTCCTCTGTTACTCCAGGATAGCTAACTCTTAATATAGGTTCAGTATCCTCTTTTGAAACCTTAAAAGCAATCCATCCTTCATGAGTTGCTCCAGAGTAAAGTTCTTTACTTAATAATCTTGGTTCAGGTTCTATAACGCTACTATAATCATAAGCCACACCATCTTTAGAAAAAACAGAAAAGATAGTGTGAGGAATTTGATAACCTTTTCCATCAGATGTTTCAATTAAATGGAATCTCATCTTAACTAAAATATATTCTTTACCTTCTTCAGACGCATCATTAAACTTATTCGCAGTTTTTATTTTGTTCCAAGCAGTCTCGCCTCTTATTACTTCTAATACAGTATATTCTGCTGTAACTAATTGAGTTATACCTAGTGTTGTCTCTAAGCTTTTATCTATAGAAACCGGATTTGTCAGACTTGAAGACTGACTACCTAAAATTTGATTTTGAGACCCTGAATTGCCTTTAAATAATATCATTGCTAGAATTATAACGATAACAGCAATGACTACAACCCAAATAATATTTTTCTTTACCCAATTCTGTGGTTTATCCTTCATATTAAAATATGAGATTTCTATTTTTATAAAGCTTCCTATATTTTTGGTACAAACCTTTGGATATTCGGCTAAAAAGGTTTGATACAATAGTTTGTATATGAGTAAATACAAAGAAACTATTGTATCCATATTATCAAAAACAGAGATAAAAAGCACAAATGAAATTCTGAACGAACTCCAAAAGAAAGCTGATAAAATCATAAATTGGCATGCACTCTATCGGATTTTAATGGAATTACAATCAGAGGGAAAAATTGAAAGAATGCAAAGCAAGGCAGGATTTTTCTGGAAGAAAAAGTGACGTTAACTTTACAGCTTACTAATATTTAATAGATAGCTTGACAACAGCTTTCCTGACGTTTTGTTGGCTTTTATAAATTATTCCTGGCTTATGGACTTCTCCAGGAAATAAAACAAGGTAATTCCCTTTGACCAGGGGAAGATCTATTTCATCATTGATTTTTTGGTATAATGCAGCGTCATCTGACTCAGAATATTCTTTAAAGGGCACGCCATTTGTAGATTCATGACCTACACTGATAATTTCCTTTCCTTCTATGACAAAATGGATATCCAAATACTTCCTGTGAACCTCTGCATTTAACATCTCTCTTTCTTTGGTTTGATATTCAAATATATTTATAAAAGTGTCATTTCCATCTAAGACATATCTTCCATTAGGCGTAGATAAAAAATTAGTTTGTTTAAGATATTTTAGCACAAAGCCTATTTTTTCTGGAAATGATCGCATTGCTAAACTTTCATCTAAATTTCCTAATAACATATTGTAAAAACTTATTAATTAGACTTTAATTTACTTAATAATCCAGTAGAAACTTTAACCACTGCCTTTCTAATATTTTCTTCTTCTCCATAGTTGCAACCTGGACGATGAATTTCTCCAGGGAAAAGGACTATATAATTCCCATTTAATAAAGGAATTTCAACTTCATCTTTTACTTCAGAATAAAAAGCAGCGTCTTTCTCTTCTGAATACCCTTCAACTAATCTATTTTTAAGTGATTCTATCCCTACTCCAATAATCTCTCGGCCAGAAATTAAGTATTGAACGTCTATATATCTTTTATGAACCTCTGCATTTAATTTTTCCCTTGGCTTGGTTACATAACTAAAAACCGAAGCAAATATCTCCTCTCCTTCAAGATCATGTTTTCCGTCGTTTAATGTTGAAAAATCTGTTTCTTGGAGGAATTTTATTGCTCTTTGAATTGCTGGTGGAATGTAATCAAACATTGGATTATCATTTAAATTTGCCAATAGCATGGCTATCTATTCTATCTAAAGTATTTAAATTTAATTATACGCTACTAATATAATAGAAAACAAAAGTTTAAATCGTAAACCATAGGTTTTTAAAATATGAAAAATTTAATTTTTTATGGCAACTGCGGATATAAAATGCATTCTTTTTGATGTGGGAGGAGTAATTCAACTTATGAAAGGTGACGGGATGCAACACCATCAATATATAATTGAAAAGTTAAGAATGGAGAAAGATGCCTACTTTAAGGCCATAACTCCTATGATTTGGGATTCAACAATAGGAATAATTACAAAAGATGAAACTTTAGAGCACATATCACTCAATCTAGGGATTCCTAAAGATGAGTTATGGGAGTTGTGGAAAAAGGCTTATGAATCTACCTTAACATTGAATAAGCCCTTAATTGATTTAATTAGGAAACTCAGGAAAAAATACAAAGTGGGCATCTTTTCAGATCAATGGCAAATTTCAAGGCATTTAATGGTTGATAAAGCTATTGAAGAGGATTTTGATTTTTTTGTTTTTTCAAATGAGGTTTTTACAAGAAAGCCTTATAGGAAATTTTATGATTTAGCTGTTCAAAAATCTGGGTATAATTATAATGAATGCTTAATTGTTGACGATAATAAAAACAACTTAAAGACCGCCGAACGGTTAGGGATTAATACACTGCTTTTCAAAAATAATGATCAATTACTGAAAGACTTGATTAGAATTGGGATGAATGTATAGTATAGTATCGGCTTTGTCCGGAGTTCTAAAAATAAAACCGAAAAATAGTTATTATCGAATA
>CAYQXU010000059.1:0-6055 GCA_964421685.1 Candidatus Woesearchaeota archaeon | reverse complement strand
AACTTAATTAGATTTGTCAGGCATAATTATATCACTATAATTTGACAGTATCGCCAAATGACAAGCTTTCTAAAGAGCATATTGAGAAGGCAAAACACAACTTAAAAGCAGCAGATTATAATGTTCAGGGGCACTTTGATGATTGGGCAGTATCTCAATCTTACTATGCTATGTATCATGCGCTATTAGCAATTCTGTTTAAGAAAGGTTTTGAGTCAAAGAATCACGAATGCACAATAAGCACGATAGAATTTTTAATTGAAGCTAAAGAAATTAATCTAAGTATGGAAGATTTATCTTTTATTAGAACAACTGAACAGATGACAACTAAAGACGCTAAATCTTTAAGAGAAGAATTTCAGTATGGCACAAAAACAGATGTTAATAAAATTCTGCTTACTGAACTCCTACAAAAATCTAGAGCTATTGTTGAAAAGATAGAAATTATATTAAACGAAATGTAGATTAAATCTTAAATCGTTTAGGAAAACGTCAGGGCATTAATCCTTAATCAATTCCCTCAGCTTCTTTCCAGGGTTTCTTGCCATAGTTATTGCGCTTGAAATAGCAATTCCACTTGCTCCAAGTTTCATTGCAATTCTAACATCTTTTTTTGAATGAATTCCAGCACCAATTAAGAATTTCATTTTAATCTCTTTTTTTATTTTCCTTATAAGCTCTGGTTTTGCTTCAGAAACAGAAATCTTACCCGCAACAAGTTCAGGAGGTTCAATAATAAGATAATTAGGTTTTAACTTTTCAATTCTTTTTGCCTCATTAAGATTTTTGGCAAAAATAGCCGTCTTTAATCCAACTTTCTTGCATCTTTCAATTGTCTTCTTCAACACATTAAAACTAAGTTTATGTTCTGAATGATTAAGAAAAGTCCCTTTCGCCCCGTCTTTTTTCACAGCTTCTGGAATAATAAATCCAGTATGCCTTCCAGGCTTGAAATAATCAACATGCTGAGCAAATACGCTAAGCTTTGTTTTCTTCTTTATTTCATAAATATCAGAATCCTGAACTCCTACAATAATGTTTTTATCTACTTTTTCAATTTCCCTAGCCAAGCTTATAGCGGCTTTGCCCTGTTTGTATGTTTTGAAATTAATAATGATTATAGGTTTCATCTTACAATATTATCGCTTTTGCGTTTATTCATTATAGAGTTTAGATTATTTACAGTAACATCTAAAATCCTCTGAAGAGCTTCTTGACTATTAAATGCATTATGTGGAGTTATAATCACATTATCAAAAGTCAACAATAAATGATTTTCTAGCAAATTCTGAAGGTGTTTTTTTGGAAAATTTTTGGAAAGTAGTTGGATTTCTTCTTTTATTATTGCCTCTTCTTCTAAAACATCCAAAGCAGCACCTCCTAAGTTGCCTTTTGCTAAAGTACTAACCAAAGCCCTGGTTTCTATATTTCCTCCCCTAGCCGTATTAATAAGATAAGCTCCATTTTTTATTAAACTAATATTCTTTAAATTAATCAAGTGGTGAGTACTCTTATTATATGGACAGTGTAAGGTTATTATATCAGAATTCTTTAAAAGTTTCTTAAATCCAACATATTTGATTCCAAACTTCTTAGAAAATGCCTTATCTTGTTTAACATCAAAAGCTAAAATTTTCATCTCAAAACCCTTGGCAATTCTTGCAACATGCCTCCCTATATGCCCAAGCCCAACAATTCCAATAGTTTTTCCCTTCAAATCAAATCCTCTTAATCCTTCCAAAGAAAAATTGCCTCTTGTTGTTCTTTCATAAGATTTATGAATTTTTCTGGATAAAGTTAAAATCAGGGCAAATGTATGTTCTGCAACAGTATTCTCTCCATAATAAGGAACGTTTAAAACAAGAATTTTTCTTTTTCTGCACTCTTTCAAGTCTATATGATCAAATCCAGTTGATCTGGTAGCTATTGCTCTTAAATTTTTAAGTTCGTTCAAAATTTTATTGTCTATTCTAGAATAAATAAATACTGAAATTATTTCAGCATCTCTAGCTAAATTCAGATTTTCCTTTGATAAAGTATCTTTTGAAAAAACTAACTCCTGGCTTCTTAATTGGTCTTTTAGATAATCTTTTTCCCAATCTTCAATTTCAAAAAAAGCTATTTTCATTTTCTATTTTTCTTTTTCAATTTCTTTTTATTTTTCCAGTTTAAAATCCATAAAATGCCAATAGCAAATGCAGGCACATCAATTATCAGTGAAAAAGCAGCAAATATATACCAAGGTTCAACCCCCGCTCTTACAACTGAAGATACCATGTGGGCTATACCTGCAATAATAAAAGCAACCCCGCCGACTATCTCATGCTTCCAAGAAATAATAAGCAATATCATTAAGATAAAACTAGGAATTAAATGCATAACTAAGACAATGACTAACTCTAATCCGTAAAATTCATCAAAAACATCAAAAGCAAAAATGCTTATAAATAAAATAAATAAGATAGACAAAATTCTAGGCAGCCAATAAATCCACTTATTAATTTTATTTTTCATCTCCAAATCACCTTCTTTATCTTCCTCGTGATTTCTAAAGGGTTTTTAGATTGCCAAACATTTCTTCCAATAGCTAATCCGCTAAAACCAGAGTCGATATAATCTTTAACTTGTTTTAAAAATTCTTTTTCAGATTTCTTCATTCCACCAGCAGCAACTAATTTAACTTTGCCAGCACTTTTAACAGCCCACTTCAAGTCCTTATACTCTCCAATAGGATGAATCTTAATTATATCTGCCCCAATTTCCAAACCAACCCTAGCAGCATAAGCCATTAATTCCGTATCTTTTCTTCCTTTCAATGACTTGCCTCTAGGATAAACCCAAGCAATTACAGGAATTCCTTTAGCGTGGGCTTCTCTTTGAATTTTCTCAAACTCATTCAGCATCTTAGGTTCATGAACACTTCCAATGTAAATAGTATATCCCACAGCTTTAGCTCCTAGTTTCAAAGCCTCTTTAACACTAGTTAATTGTATTGAAATAGGATCTCCTTTTACAAGATTTGTCTTTCCATTTAACTTTAATATCAAAGGAACTCTAGATTTTTTTATCTCTCTATTGTATTTTTCAGCAATTCCTTTCTGAAAAACAATTCCAGTATACTTTCCTTTTTTAGCAATTTTTATAATGTAAGAAGGATCAACATTTTTATCATTAAAATCCAAAGGCCCATGTTCAAGACCTTGATCATATGACAAAAAAAGAAACTTTCCTTTTTTTGATATTTTATTCAGGTTCATTTCAACTTCATCCTCAGCAATTTATTTTTAACTCCGTGATATTTTATTTCAGCTTCGCTTTCTCTTAGTCCCAATTTCAAACTATCTCCAATAGACTTTCCGGTAATTCTTCCTGCAACAAAACCAGAAGCAAAAGCATCTCCTGCCCCTGTTCTGTCGACAACCTTTATTTTATTGGGTTTTAAATAATATTTTTTGTTTCCATCATAAGCAGAAATAAGTTTATCTCTATCAGTAATAATAACAATTCTCGGTCCAAGTTTCCTTAATCCTTCAAGTAAATCTCCTTTTTTAACGAACATTTGAGCTTCTTCCTTATTCAAAACAAGAATCTCGCAAAACTTCAAAATAATTTTAAGATCAAGCTTTTTTATAATATAAGAGCTGGGATTAAAAGCAATTTTTGTTCCTTTTTTGTTTAGGTGCTGAACAAGTTTTTTCTGGGTTTTAAAACTCTCTCCAAGCAAAGCAGATAAATAAAGCCACTTTGTTTTTAATTCCTTTAGTTTTAATTCTTTAAATTTTAACTTGTCATTAACTCCTTTATAAGTCAGAATGGTCCTGTCTTTTTCACGGCTTTCAAGAACAATAGAATAACCGCTTACAGCCCCTTTTTCTATCTTGCCAAGGAACTTAACTTTTTCTTTTTTTAATAACTCAAGAATCTTTTTTTCACTGTTATCATCCCCTACTTTCCCAACAAAACCTGTCTTTAACCCAAGCCTTGAAAAAGCAACAGCAGTATTTGTTCCACCTCCTCCAACATAAAATTTCAAATTCTTAATAAGAATTTTTTCTCCTATAGGATAATACATAAATTTTCCTTTTTCCGCAGTTTTAGTATCAACAAAAACATCGACAACAGCACTGCCAAAAGTTATTACGTCAAACATAGTTCACCTGCTTTTTCATTTGTTTAGAAAGCTTTATGTAATTAAAAATCTTCTCATTACTATGAAAAAACAAGTCTTAGTAATTGTTGCTCATCCAGACGATGAAACAATTTGGATGGGCGGAACTTTGATAAGAAATAAAAAAAACTGGAGCACAACAATAATCTGCTTATGCAGATCTAGCGATAAGGATCGGGCTCCAAAATTTAAAAAAGTGTGTAAAATTCTTGGAGTAAAGGGTTTTATTTTTGATTTATATGATAAAAAGCTAACACGCCTTCCACTTACAAAACATAAGAAACTAATCTTAAAAACAGCCGAAAAAAACTACGATTATATATTCACTCACAACAGCAACGGAGAATACGGGCATATAAGGCATAAAGAAACTCATAAAGCAGTAAAACAACTGCTGAGAAAAAAACTATTAAAGGCAAAAAAAGTTTTTTTCTTCTCATATCTAAAAAGAAAAAACGATTTCCAAGGCTATGCAAGATATAACTCTAATGCAGATAATCTTATAAAATTAAACAGCAAAGAACTTAATATGAAAAAGCATCTTATAAAAGAAGTTTATGGATTTCAAAAAGGAGGTTTCGAAGAAAAAAGTTCTGGAAAAATTGAAGCTTTTGATATCTTAAAGTGAAAGCGTTAATCCTCTACCCATATCCTGTAGAATCTGATGGAGTCAGTCTTCAAGGCGAGTATTTGCTAAAAGGGCTTTTGAATGCAGGAGTTAATGCTATTCCCTGCAATTTTAGAGACAGCATACAAAAAGAATTCTACCTTAGACATTTTAAGCCAGATGTTGCAATAGGAATTGGCTTTTGGGGAAATGTTCCTGAAATAATTAGAGAACCCTTGAAATGGGGTGTAACTCCTATCCCTTGGTTTAATGCTGATGGCTGGGTTGCTAATTACAAAAATGAATTTGATCAATTAAAATTAATGTTCACAACAAGTTCCTGGGTGAGAGATATATACAAAAGAGATGGTGTTGATGTTTCTAAAATAGTCCCAATGCATATTGGAATAGACACAGAACTCTTCAAGCCAACTAATGATCAAGAAACAAATTTAGCTATTCGAAGAATGCTAGGGGTTAGAGACTCTGAAAAAATGATTCTTACAATGGGTGGAGATGTTACTAGCAAAGGGGCTCAAGAAATGATGAAAGCTCTTGCACAAGTTAATCAAGAATTCAAAGAGTGGAAATATATCTGCAAATCCTGGCCAAGTGAGTGTGCGTCTGAATGGCGAGAGAAAGAAGAAAAATTAGCAGAAGAATTAGGAATTAAAGAAAAAATCATATTTATCGACGACGCCTGGACTCAAGAATTCATGGCAAAAGTGATTAATGTCTGCGATATTTATGCAGCTCCATCAAGAATAGAGGGTTTTGGCATGATACAAGTAGAAGCTATGTCTTGCGGAAAACCAGTTATCTCAATAAATGTTGGTGGCCCTGCAGAAACAATAATCCATGAAAAAACAGGATTCTTAGCAAGAGTAGCTGAAGAAATAAAGCTAAATGAAGAATGGGCATATCCAGGCATGGGCTATGCAAGCAGACAAATAGTCAAATTTGATTCTCCAAAGACATTCGCATATAGAGCAGATATTGAAGATCTCAAGAATTACACACTAAAACTCCTAACTGATCCAGAACTCTGCAAAAAAATGGGAGAAGAAGGCAGAAAGCATGTTGTAAAAAATTTTGATTACAATGTAACTTCAAGAAAAATTCTAGATATAATTAAAGAAAAATTAGGAATAAAATAAAAGATATAAAAATGTCATGGAAAAAAGTGAACCTCCCAATCACAGCAAGCTGTGGGGCTTCTAACGACGTGTGAACTACCCATGGGCTAAAGCCCAGAGCGTCTGATGTTAAAAATCACTCAA
>CAYQXU010000058.1:0-6109 GCA_964421685.1 Candidatus Woesearchaeota archaeon | reverse complement strand
AAAGCATCAGGGTCTGCCTGGATCATTATTCCTTTCTGCGCAGGTGCAATTATTATTTTCCTAGCTTCCTTAATGTCAGCCTTGGCAATTTCAACAACATCCCCTATTCCTGTTTTTGCATTCCTTCTTAATATCCCGTCGATCCTGATTATTTTTTCTCCAACGTCTGCAGGATAAGCTCGATCTGCAATTGCAACAGTTTCCCTATTTCCTTTAATAACAATAACATCTCCCCTCTTTATTTCCAGCTCCCGCATTGATTCAGAATCTATTCTTGCTATTCCTTTATATGCATCATCCTGCAATGCTTCAACAACTTTTAATTTAATTTTTTTATTTGTCATGTTACCAGTCTTCCTCAGAATCCCCTTCAGGTTCTTCATTTATTTCATACTCTATTTCATTGTTTTCAATATCTTCTTGATCATCTTCAGAATAGCTTACCATAACAGAGCTTTTCTCGTAGCTAAAACCATCATTAAACTTCTCGCTTTTCTCAGAGGTCTTAGTTAACTGGATTGATTTATTATCATTATTATAATTCACAGCAAACTTCTGCTTTAATTTCTTTAGATTTTTTCCTGGACTAGTAAGCATAATCTCTCTTGTTTTAATATTGTCTCCTGTCTCTTCATCATAATTTTCTTCTTCATTGAAATCATCTATTAAATATTCTTCATTATTCATTTTAATTTTTTCTCCTTTTTTTAGTTTTTTCGTTTTATTTATTTGCTTCATTTTATTTTAAAATATAGTGTCAACTCTCCTTTCAAGCTCTTCAACTTTTAACTCATATTCTCTCTGAGGGAATAATTCATAAATAGGAACTACTGATCTAAATCCGTCTGGGGAAGTAACTCTTGCATAATGTAAAAAAACTTCTCTTAAATTATCATCTATTGCCATTTGATATTATTTCATCTCCTTTATATTTTTATTTTCAATTTTTTTGCCATTAATCATTTCATTAAAATTCAAAGATAATCTTCCAGACTCTTCAAAACAGAGTTTCACCATATCATCCATTATTTTTTCCTGCTCCCTCATAAATGAAACGATTTCTTTAGGGATTGAAACAGCGTAACTATTTCCAACAAGTCTCATTTTAACTCTGAACTCTCTATTCTTTAAATCCATAAACCTGTTATATTCATGCTCATCAACAGGGTGGATTATTTTTTCATTGCATTTTTGGCATGCAAGAGCCCTTAATACAAATCCATTTTTATGCAACTGAGCTTTCTGCATTCTTGTGTTGCATTTCTTGCATAAAATTGCGTTGTCAAATATGTCTGCCATTTTAATCTATAACTAGTTTAGAACCTATATATCTATCTCCAGAAGATAACAAAGTGATCTCATTCTTTCTCATTGCGTAATTAACGTAAACTTGATTAGAGTCATTATCTGCAACTGAAGGAACTACTCTATGTTTATAGCCCTTGCTCGTCTTCATAGTTTCAATTTTTATTGTGATTCCCTTAACTTTGTCAGTTTTTTTATCTAATGATCTCATTTTGAATATAAATGGCCGTGCCTTTCGACACAGCCAGAGGGTTGAAAAGAGGTTTATACGAATGTATACACCTATGATATATACATAATATGTATATTTATAAACTTTGCGAATTTCAAATTTTCCGCCCCATTGTCATCTTATCTTTTCTCCTAAACCAATATTCTTTCATTTTTTAACTAGCTCATCAACAGTTTCTCTTAATTCTTTTAATTTTCTTTCAAAATATTTATTAGAAAGCATTGCTGGAATGTCAAACGTGATATAGAAAAGCCACAAGTAAATCTTGCTAACACCCAACTTCTTAAAATGACTGCTAACTATATTATTATCCTTAAATTTCCTTTTAAGCTTTATATTAAGAGCAGTTGTGTTGGGGCACATCTTACTATTTTGAACAAATGGTCCATAGCAAATATTTCTTTTATATAATTTTTTATTTAGTAATAAAAGGTCTTTTTTACTAAGACTTATTTTCTTTAAAATTTTCTTATAGATATATTTAAGCATCATTCTACAAATTTTCCTTTATCATTTACTTGCTAATTGATCATGGACCTAAAGGTTTTCCTTCATGTTTTTACTTTTCCACTCAACCAACTTCCCAGCCTTGATTTCAATTTCATCAGCTTTCCTTAAACTGTGAATTTGATTTTTATTTAAAATTGGAAAATGTTTTACATTACCAAGATATTCTGGAATATACCAAACCTCGTCTTCAGTCGTCATCCATCCTAGCTTGTCAAACCTTGAAAGATCAACAGGTAAAGAATAAGATCTTAGGTTTTTCCTTCCTTCATTGTCGAAATACTCATGAAAATAACTCATAGCTAATTCTCTAATTGAGTTGTACAAAGGCTCCCTGTATCTTAAAACAGCATGATTTGTTTTTGAAATTGCCCCCCATTTCCTGTGTTTCTTGAAAACAGCGACTACATGATCAAAATCTCTTGAGTTTGAAGTAAGGTCAACAAGGAGAGGCTTGTATCCTTGAACTCTTAAAGCTAATGCTGCAAGGATAGCGCCTTCCATACAATGGCATTTTTTTATTCTAAGAACCTTTCTAGGAGAAATGCAAGTGTCTCCATTTTCCTCAAAATTAATTTTTAAACTATCAAGAAAGTCTTGTATTTTCACAGGAGTCTTCAAGCTTTTAAGAGTTTTTATCTCCTCTTTTGTTAATCCAAACATAAATAAAAATAGAAAAGGGTATATTTAATTCTTGCTTACACACTCAAAATTTTTAACATGAAAAAGCCAGACTCTTTTTTCATCTCTCTGTAGCTTTCCTAACAAATTGAAGTGTAAACAGTAATCTGACTTCTTTGGGTCAATAAAAAGCCTTTCGCCTCCGCCTTCAGGCTTATCAATATAAGCAAAAAGAGGGTCTGGAACAAGAACATCCATAATTTTAACTTCTACATTTTCATATTTTTCCTTATTGTTTATAAGCTCGAGGCCAGAAACCTGAATGCTGTTATTTATGGAAAATTTATCGCTAGCTGCTTCTTTATTTCTGAAAACAACTAAAATAATGATAACTATTACTGCTATTGCTATAAGCCAAAGCATCATCTTTCTTTGTTTTGCTACGCTTTTCTTTTTAGTCTCTTCTGCCATAAAAATAAGTGGGAAAAAGAGTTTAAATACCTTAGGAAAACCCGCAGTTCTAGCTGGCTTTATTAGCAAAATCACAAATGTTTTATATAGAAGTAGCTTTATGTTTCAATGAAAAAAAGAAATTTATATATTGTTTTAGCCTTGATTTTTATTTTATTAATAACAATAATTTATTTTAGCATAGAAAGTAAAAATAAAGATAAATATTATTTTAAAGGCAACACTTTTTCTTACTCTCAAAATAGAGGCTCTCCAGTTTATAATATTAGCTTAAAAGAAGAAAATGCAACATATTCAATATACAGGGTAAATTTTGAAAGCAGAAATTTCCTGAACTATTCTACAACGATTTATGGCTTGTTGATTATGCCAAAAAATATAAAAAACGTCCCTGGCCTGATTCTTCTCCCTGGGGGAGCCGTGAAAAAAGAAAGCGAATCAATACTTGCTTCTAAAATAGCAAATTTAGGGTATGCTGTGCTTACCTTCGATCAAAGAGGTATTGGAGAAACAGGGGGATACTATTTAAGTTTTGAAGATGATTACAGAGTTTTCAGCCAAGGAAAAGAGCCTATACAGCACCTAAGTGTCTATGACGCTCTAAAAGCATATGATGTCTTGAAAAAAATAAAAGGCGTAGACAAAAATAATATTGCAGTTGCCGGCGAAAGTATGGGCGGAAGATATGCAATAATAACAGCTGCAATAGATAAAAGACTAAAAGGAGTTATCGCAATAAGCAGCTCAGGATTCCATTTTAAAGATGAAAATCAACCTTATACCCCTTATCTTTTATCAATAGATCCAGATCATTATATAGACAAAATTTCTCCAAATAATGTTTTTATGCTTCACAGCCTAAATGATAGCACAATTTCCATAAACGATTCAAAAGAAACATTCTCACTTGCAAAAGATCCAAAAAAATTCTATGAAGTAAAAAACTGCGCACATGGATATTGCAACGAAATGTATAATGAACTAAAAGACGACCTGAAAGTTTTGTTTGGAAAATAAACTGAAATCAATAAACTCTGTTAAAACTACTCTTGGCAAATATAGAAGAATTTTTAATATAGTAAAACTATTTATATGGATGAAAAAATTAAAATTGATAATCATCTTGGAAAGCATAACGATAGTTGTCTTGGCTGCTTTTCTCTTAATGCCATTTGGTACTAAAAATACATACAATAAAGATGACCTCAGACTTCTTTCCCCTAGAATTCCCGCAGGGATTCTTAAACCTCAAAGCTTACTCATACTTAATTTTGAACCACTTGAGAAAGATCTCCAGAATTATATTAATAGCAATAATCTCAATGTTTCTCTGTACATACTTAATATAAGAAATGGGGCGTCATTGGGTATAGACGAAGATAGGGCTTTTGAACCTGCAAGCTTGAATAAGCTACCTATAGCAATTATTATCCTAAAAAAAGTTGAAGACGGAAACTTAAGCTTGGAAACCAAACTGCCAATACTAGAAAGGGACAGAGATGATAAATCTGGAACACTATATGAGAATTATATCTCTGAAATGTCTGTTAAAGACTTGCTTTATTACATGCTTGCAGAATCAGATAATACCGCCTTCAGGGCACTTGGAGAGCAGGTAACCTTAAAAGATTTGCAGCACTTGTCAACTTATCTCGATTATTATAATGCAGAAATAAACTATCTTGGAAATAATACTCACAATGTATATCAAATAACTCCTAAATCTACTGGAAATTTATTCCTAAGTGTATATATTTCAACTATTTTAGAGCCTAAGTATTCTGAGATGATACTGGAATACTTGACCAACACTACATTTAATATTAAAAAATATGCAGGCTTGCCTAATGATGTTATTGTTGCTCAAAAATATGGATCTTACTTTGTTGGAAACAAAAGCAATTTTCATAGTTGTGGAATTATGTATATTCAAGATAGCAGAATATTTTATTGTGTAATGACGAGTGAAATGGAGAGGGACAAAGCTTCACAAGTAATTGGAGATATTGTAAACAAAACTTATAGTTATGTTATTGAAGCAAAGAAAATAAAAGATCTAAAAATCTGAAATTTTATGGAACGAAGATCCTAATAGAAATTTCTTAAAGGTAAAATTATGCAGTAATATTGAAGAAAACACTAGGAGTATATTCCTGGCTGTTAAAAGAAGTTTTTATAAGGAATTTATATTCTCCCGCTTCCAAATCTGCAGTATTCCACGTGAAATTCAACTCATCGCTTGGAACTTCATAAATCTGATTAGGGTCTATATTCAGCGAATATTTTTGATAGTCTCCAAAAGTATATTTCCAAGTTCCGTTTACCCTATGCCCCATTTTTATCTCAAATCTTCCATTTTCTATGGCAGCATCCTTGTTTGCAATATTTCCACTTAAGAAAACATAGTTGTCAGTGCTTTTGCTGTAGACTTTATTGTTGTCAAAA
Organism: Candidatus Woesearchaeota archaeon; assembly: GCA_964421685.1. Lineage (GTDB taxonomy): Archaea > Nanobdellota > Nanobdellia > Pacearchaeales > GW2011-AR1 > CAYQXU01. Next base: position 528 of record CAYQXU010000058.1, on the reverse strand, counting down.
TTCAAGTCATAATCATTGTTTCCTAAAGTAAGTGTTGAATTATCATAACCAACATAAATATCAAACTGCGCACTTTTATTTATTTCAGGAAGTGTTACACAAAACTTTCCATCTTTTTTAGTGATATTTTGGGCAAGAATCTCGGCTTTGCCTTTGTATTTCACAGTAACATTAATATTCTCCAAAAGAACTCCATCTGTCTGTTGCGCTTTTCCACATACAATTGGAGATTTTGAAGGGCCTAAAAATGGTATGTTTACAGTGTATTTTTCTCCGGAGTTAAGAGTCAAACTCCCAAATTTTAATAAAAGAAAAAGCGCGCTTATCAATTGAATATTAATTAATAAAAGAACTAAGAATGAAAGAATAAGAAAATTCCGTAATTTTTTGTGTTTAATACGAAACCTCATTTTGTATCGCCTCTATTATGTACATCAAAAAATATATATTGATTTATATACTTTACTATTTTAGGGCTTTGTCCGGATTGAGTAAATCTCAATCTGGTAAAAAATAAAAGTTTGACTA
>CAYQXU010000057.1:0-6455 GCA_964421685.1 Candidatus Woesearchaeota archaeon | reverse complement strand
TAGTGTTAGCAGATCAAGTGGACGCCCCTGACTTTAGTCTGTGGGTAGTTCACAAGTAGATCTAATTGTTTCTAATTAGTAGTTACAAAACCAAAGATTTAAAAGATCTCGATTTTGTGATAATTAATGGCAAAATTATATCATGGAACAGGGTTAGGTAATGCGATTAAGATAGCAGAAGCAGGAGCAATTTTATCTCCTTGGAAAAAACAAATAAGAACATTTGAAAGTGTCAAGAGAGAAAAGCCTGAAGAATTTGAGCGTTTAATGGAGGAGTATCCTGGAATGACTCTTGAAGAAGTTGCATGGGAATATGCTAAGACAGGACATGTTGATGAAGAACTAGACCATAGGGTAAAAAGGGCTTCGTTCTCCCGAACTCTTCGTGGAAGTTTTTTGTATGCTGATCAGTGGAGTAAGCATGCAGGAGGACTTATTTTAATGCTTGATGCTGATTTAAGGAAATTAGAAGATGTTGATTCTAAAACAGCAATATTTATTCCTGAAGTGTCACTTGAAGGGACTCTAAAAAGAATTTACCTTATTGGACTAGTCCATGATAGATTTGATTTAATTAAAAGTACTTTTGATAAATTTGATCCAGAATATTTTTTAAAATTTGGCTCTAGAAGTCGTTCTTATAGTATCAGCTAAAGCTTTTATTTTAGTCTCAAAAGCTTTTTAAACTAATTTTATTAAGATGTAATATGGTTAATGCAAAAGTTATTCAATTTAGAAGAGGCAGGAAGACAGTCAAGGAAAGACATTTTCTCATAGAAATAGAAGGGTCTAAATCAAGGAAAGATGCTGAGCAATATGTTGGGAAGGAAGTTTCTTGGAAGAGCCCTGCAGGGAAGATTATTCATGGCAAGATTGCTGGCCCTCATGGAAATAATGGAGTTGTTAGAGCTATATTTGAGATAGGATTGCCAGGACAGGCAGTAACAACAAAAGTGGAGATAAAATAAGATGAGTTCAAGAATATATATTAATAAAGGAATAACACATTCTGACAGAATTAGATTTGAGTTTGATGAGGTTACTAAAAATTTAGATTTAGATACAGAATATGATTTATTAGTTCATTATTTAGATGAGAGAATTGAAAGATTTCGTGTTGAAGGAAGAGAAATGGAAAGCGCAATAGAAGAAAAGTTAGTATTTGATGGAATTCATTACTTTGTTATTGCTCCATACGGGCATTTTGAATCAATTAAAGCTAGAAACAAGGTTAGAAAATGATAATTAAACAGGGAGAATTAATTTCTCAATTAGAGAAGGGGCTTTATGGCCTAAGATTAACAAAACATAGAGGGACTTTAGTTGGCCCGTTAGTAAGCGAGGGAGATGTTGAGCAAACTGCAAGAGCAAGAGGGTATTATGATGATCAAGGAGCAAGGGAAGATATGGAAATTGAGGGGCCGTTTCAATACTTACATCTAATCAGAACAAATTAAAATGGCATTAAGAAAAGCAAGCGCATACACAAAGAGATCAGTTGTTCCTTATACCAGGACAAGCAAGGTTAAGAGCAAGTCTTACATAAAGACAGTTCCTCCTCAGAAAATTGTTAAATTCTCGATGGGAAACCAGCAAATTTTTAATCAAGGCAAATTGCCTTACAGACTTTCTCTTGCTTCTGAAGAAAAAGTTCAGATTAGGCATAATGCACTAGAGGCCTGCAGACAGTATCTCAACAAAGAGCTTGATATTGGGCTTGCTGGGCAATATTTTTTTAAGGTCGTTCCGTATCCACATCATATTCAAAGAGAAAACAAAATGTTGACTGGCGCTGGAGCAGATAGAATGCAGACAGGAATGCAGCTGTCTTTTGGAAAATCAATGGGAAAGGCAGCTATTGTAAAAGCAGGAGACCCTGTTTTCTTTATTGCTGTCCAGAATCCTAAGGCTGTTGTTTTTGTTAGAAGCATTTTTAAGAAAGTTAAGTCAAAGCTTCCCTGCACAACACGAGTTTTGTATGAAGAAGTTAAGCAAAGCCAATAGATTTTTATACACTTATTTCTAGACAGGTTAACTAAAATGGATTTCAAGGAAAGAATTACAAATGAAGCTATAAATTACTTAAAAAGTAAGCCAAATTCACAAATACGAAAATATGCCAGCGGAGATATTAATAAAAATTCAGATCTTTTAGTGAATTATTTTATAGACGGCTTTAAGAAAAAGAAACTTAATAACATGCTATTTGGAGGCGGTTTGCTTTCTATCGATTTAGCGGGTTTATTATTTGTTTCTTCAATAATGAACAATAAGACTTTAGAAGGGCTTTGTGCTATTGGATTAGGCGCTTCTATAGCATATGCTTTAAAAGAAGGCTTGCTTTTGGCAAGCCCTTATTTTTTTACTGATGAAATAAGAGAAAAAACCAAGGATTTTCTTGCCTTTCAAAAAATGAACATGTTGGCTTCTAGGCTATGAATCCTTTGTATAAAGACATTTAAACAATATGTCTAAGATAATCTAAAGGCATACCCGTGTTTAACACTTATATTTTGTTACTTTTGTTAAGTGGTTACAAATAGAAAGCTTTAAATACTTGGAAGATATAGAAAAAGTATGCCTTTACGCTTATAAAAGTGAAAGGAGGACAATAAAACAAAAACATGACAGAAAATCAAACACCGTCTTATCAAAGAACAATGTACGGAGGACTTGCTGGCTACTTTACAGGTAGAAAAGAAGACCAAAAACATGTTAGAGGAGCTCTTGAAGTTCTTGCCGGTAAAGATGGAGTAGATCTTGATGAGGAACAATTAGGTTTCATGAAAGGAGCTTTGTCTACTAAAGAAAGCACTCAGAATACTGGGAAAATCTATGCTAGGCAATACCTTCAAGCACTTGGAACACAAAAAGTTTCTGACCTTGCTAAATTTTATGCGCCTATTCTTTCAGGAATAGATGGAAAAGCAGTAGCAAGAATTGGAAAAGTTCTTGAAAAGTTCGGAGATGAGACAAGAAGATCTATTGAGAATGCATTTGGAAAAGCTCAATACGTTCTTGAAGATCAATTTGGCGTATTTAGTGACGAACAAAAGGCAGACGCTCAGGAAACTATCAAGAAATACGAACCTATAATGGCGGTTTTCGCTACATTAGATGAGTATACATTTGAAGGCTTAAGACCTAAGGCTGTTGATAGAACAAGAAAATCTGATCTTGAAGCACTAGCCAAGCAAATTTAATTTTTTTATTTTTAACTTTTAAAGTTTTATTTATATTTTAGAATTTATTGACTTTTACTATCAACGATATCCCTAACTAACATCGCCATGACATCAATGAATTCCTGTGTTCTGTCCTGCCACGAGTCTACTTCAACTCCTTTGAGATTTCTTCTTTCATTGTGGCTTATTTGCTTGTGAAGAACCAGCAAATCCCTATACCATTCAACATATTTCATCTTTAACTTGTTTTTTTCAACAAAATTTTCTTTTAAGTCTGCTGCTATATGCTCTGGAGAAGGGGGAAGAATGTTTATCGCAATTAATGCTGCATGAGATGCGTCGACCATTGCCCAGAACATTCCTTCAACACTATTGAGCTGGGCTGCTTTGCTTCTTGCTAAGTTTAAAGGAGCTCTTTGAAGAGAAACATAAATTGCTTCAGGAGAAGGTCTTATCTTTCCTTGCAATAAAAGAAATTTTAAAGGCTCGAAAAATCCGCCTTTATCAATCAACGTTTCTCCGTATCTTAAAACATTTATAACAACAGGATCTCCACGCATTAAATCCTCCCACCATGTGCTTAATTTTATTGTATTAATGTGAAGACTTTGTTTGTAAGGGTTTGCTTTAATAGTTTTTTCAAGCTCTTCTCTGTACCAAGCAATGAGCTCTTGATCCCATTTTATTGAAACATCGTCGATAATTATAACAATGTCAATATCGGAGCCTGCAACTGCTGTCTGCTTTGCTGTAGAGCCGAAAAGAACAATTGATTTAACTACTTTTTCAAACCTCTCGTAAGTTTTTATTGCGAAATCCATTGCAATGTCATTTTCTGATTTTAACTGAAGGCTTGGAATTTCTTTAGGATTTATTTTTTGCTTTTTAGATTTCTTTTTAATAGCTGGAAGCTTCATGGATTTAGATTTTTTCTTAGCCATAATTCACCTTTTTTATTATCTTTTAATATTATATATTGCAGTATATAGTTTTTAAATTTGCTTATTGATTATTCCATTCCTCTTCCGCTTAATCTTGATCCCTGCGCTCCTGGTTTTTGGCCTCCAAGCTCTTGAGGAAGCGTTGAAAATCCTGCGCCGAAAGTTTCATAATTAACTTGAGGAAGCATTAATCCAAAGCCTCCGTAATAATCCTGATGCAATCCTATTGCCTGATTCCAGTATGGAGCAACTCTCGTTGAATACATTGGAGAGCCCATTCCTTCAATAGATGTATAAAATGGAGAAGACTGAAAGTTTGTCCACCACTGCCCTGCTTCAATGATCTTAGTCATTCCTTCAACATCAACACCTTTATTTTTCAGTGTGGCAAGCATTTCCTTGAGAGCTACGTTCCCCATTCCCATAGGAAGCTCTGTATGCTCGTTGCCAAAATTATCAGATAGGTGTATATGCTTCAAGTATGGTGCGAATTTCTCAACTTCCTTGACAATTTCTTTATCGCTATAGCCATATTTTTTAAGCATGTTTATATGGCCTACATCGACTGTTGCGCCGATAAGCTTTTTTGCTGCTTTTTCAGCGTCGTCGTTATCCATCCCTAATCCGCCTTTATCTTTTGGTTTTGTAAGATTTTCAACAAATTTTTTCCTTGATTCTTCAACAAGATCTGCAACATCTTTTCCTGTGCTTAATGCAAAACCTGCTGGCGGATTCTCTATGACAAGAGTTGGAGACTTATCCTTGAATTTTTTGTAAGCTTCAAAGGCTGCGTTTCCAAATGTTTTTGAAGAATTGTCGAGAGCAAATTGTTCGATAGGGACATATGATTCTGGTCCACCTATTTTACTTAAACTTTGATTAAGAAACGAAACTGCATTAATTCTAGCAACAGGGTTAAATTGATTGGCTAGGTTTTCTTTTATTCCTAAAATTTCCACATATTCTTTAGAAATATCTTTTAAAAATTCTCTGTCTTTGTCTGTTCCGTATTTATATGCTTTATCAAATAAACTTCTTGCCTTTAGCTCAGCCTGCTCTATATACGTGCTTGCAGAGAAAACTTTGTTTAATTCGGGGCCTTCTTCTTTAGGCATATCTTTCATGCCTTTTTCACCTTGAGTTTGTCTTTTAATAAACCACCCGACTGCCATTGGAGATGTGTTTGCTAAAATTTCATGCGCTCTTATTCTGTCAAACTCTGCTTGAGCTATAGAATTATCCCACTCTGTATGATTTAAGCTTTTAAGTCTCTCTTCAGGAGTTCTTATTGCTCCTTGCTCTAACGGGATTTCCTTATATAATAATTTTTCTGGAGATTCTCCTCTCCTTCTCATTTCTTCTATTTGTTTTGGAGATATTCTTTTGAGCGCTTCTTTATCAAGCTCTCTCATATACGGATAATATTCTTTTTCCCCTTCAAGAGGGATAATCCTTCCTGTTTCTCTGTTGACAGCAATCATCTTCTTGTATTCTTGGCCTTCTTTTCTTTGAGATGGTGGAAGCAGTTCTGAACTTTGAATCCCCTCAGCTGAGTGGAAATTAATTGTCACGTTTCCATCAGGCTTTAGCTCCTGGCCTCTTAAAAGAGTCTGGGCGACTTTTCTTTGAGCGAGTTCTCTTTGAGACTCGCTCCAACTTCCTGATCTAAGATCAAACCCTGCAACATCCATAACAGGTCCGTGAAGAGAAACGTCTGTTCCTGTTAATTTTGCAAGCCTTTCAACCTCTTTAAAATACTGCTTGGGAATTGAGTCAAAAACTTCTGGAGTAACACCTTCGACTTCAATTTTTTTAGTCCCTGATGCAAGCTTGTCTGAAACTTCTTTAAGAATATTTGCTGACCTCGGGTTTGTTGTTTCCCCAAGTGTTCCAACTGGAAAATTTCCTGCAGTAGGATAAGGCTTAAATGTAGAATATCCTCCCTGGTAGATATTTTCTATAAAATATTTGTTTTTTTCAGGCATTTTTTGTGTTATTGACAGATATTTATTTTAGGCAATAAATATTGCTGATTAAATTATTAATTAAACTTTGACATCTAATTTATTATTATCTGCCCTCTTTTTATTTATATTATGCATACAAGTTTGTTTATATAATTTTCTTGGACTTGCTTTGTATTATTAAATTACTTAAAAATATAAATTTTTCATCAAGCCCCTGATTGCTTGAACTCGTATTTTATATTATCCCTTTTTAATGGATCTCTTCTTCCTGCTTTTTCTGTGTCAAATCTATCTACCGGCCTGTATTTTTCTACATTAGCTGAAACAAAACCTTTTTGGCTTAGTTCAGATGATTCTTGTAT
>CAYQXU010000056.1:0-6678 GCA_964421685.1 Candidatus Woesearchaeota archaeon | reverse complement strand
TCAAACTTTTATTTTTTACCAGATTGAGATTTACTCAATCCGGACAAAGCCTAAATGATAATCTTTAAAACCCGACAAATTGTCATATTCTAGAGTGTAATAAGCCCACTTCGCATATGAAAATAAAAACCTATGCTGGTTTTTGATCCGGCATTAGTTTAATTCGATTTTCCCTTTATATGGGGGATTGGACATGCTTGTGGCAAAAATCAGCCCACTTCGCATAATGGTATTGCACGGGATTGCTAATAAACCTTTTAAAAAAAGGTTTCCAAAAACGAAACTGAACTTTTAGAAAAAAGTTTCCAAAACTCAAAGAAACTACGATAGTCTCTAAGAGAAAGTAATGATCCCGGCCCTCCGGGGCTCGCAGGTTCGATTCCTGCAGTGGGCGTTTTTATCTTCCACCTCCGCCACCTCCGCCGACTCCTCCACCACCTGCTCCTCCAAAACCTCCGCCGCCTGAGGCATCTGTAGAGGCTGCAAAAGAACCTGATGAATGGTAAACTCCCATATAAATCCCATAATTTCTATCATTAAGAACTCCCTCTTGTTTAAGCTGCTCTATAACTTTTTCTGAAACGCCTAGTGCAGTTCCATAAACTAAGAAGTGATTCCATATTACAATGCCCTTATAGGGGCTGGTCGTTATTGAAAAAGAGTTATCAAGGTATTTCTTGAAGGCCTGCCAGTGCTGATATTCTTGATAGTAAGATTCTTTAAACCTAATGAAAAGGGAGGTTTTGTGAGAGACTATTAAGGTAGTGATTAGAAATCCCATATAAAGCACAATAATGTAGAACAAACTAATTCCAAAAAACACCAACGAATTTCCTCCAAGGAAGGACCAGCCAAAGACAAAGAAAGCGGCAGTTATAATTGATATGAATGTTCCTCCTTTTGAATCTATGTATTTTTTGCCTTGTTTCTTTATATCTTTTGCAAGGCTCATAAATTTGCTTGTGTTTTCACGCCTACTTGTAGAAAGTGCATCTTTAAGGTTTATCCAACCATCTTTTACCAAAGTTTTTTTCCACAAAAAAACTCCTGATGTTTCTTTATTATAAAGTTTTTTTAAAATCCAAAAGAAGTCTTTTTCAATTTCATCCATCTTCTTATCATATTCATTTACTTTTATCCAAATTTCCTTTCCCTCATTTCTTATATCAATTATTTTTCTATGGTAGAAATCAATGAGCATTGTAGCAAAGAAATTTTTATCTATAACGCTAAATGGGGGGTTAAAATAGGCTGCAACTTCCCAGGCTTTTCTTTCATTAGGATAAAAGCTAAGTTCTTCTGGAATGTCTGCATATGTTTTTTCTTTTCCAAAAATAAACCAAGAAAGAGCCAAGATAATTGAAGGGAGCAATGTCAATATCAAAAGTAAAATATTTGCTGATGATTTGTCGAATTCAAATTCTTCTTGATTTATAACATTTAAGCTATTTGTTTCGTATGGAATGTAAACTATAACATCCTCATTTGAAGAGTATTTGCTTTCTCTTACAAAAGTTCCTGGAGTTAGCAAAGTATCTTTTGTGAGTTTATTGTGATTTTTTGCAGAGTAAACTATGAATTTGATATATTTATCATTATTTATCAAAAATATATTTTCTGGATTTAATTCATATGTTGATTCTATCCAATAGTCTCTTGATTTTTCAAAACCTAAAGTAGAACCAAAAGTGCAACCATATTCATTTCTTTCAGTGTAGGCTGGGCAGTATGAATTTTTTTCGCCGTTATAAAGATTACATAATTCAAAGTTATCTCGAACATATGGATTTCCGGAACTACACTTAACCCCTGTAATATATATGAAATTAGGCGTATTGAAGTTTGGAGAATAAACAACCGGGCTTTGAAAATTTCTGTAAAGAGTGTGATAGGGCTTGTCCGTGTGAAAATACAGCTTCTCGGTTATTATCTTTCCACTAGCGCTTATTTCTGACTTATAGAAATTAAACTCTGTGTTTTGGGAAGACAAAAAGAAAATTAATAAACCAGCAAAGGCAAAAATGAAAATAAGCAGTGTTATTAGGCTACTTTCTTTCATTTTAAACTTAAGTATTATACATTTATAAACTTTAGAGAATTCGGTCTTATATGGGTGCTGTAAAGAGGGTTGGTGATGCAGTTACAAAACTTGAGTACAAATATCTTCCTGAATTTGTTTATGGGGGCATTGACGGTTCTGTGACTACGTTTGCTGTTGTGGCTGGGGCAATCGGGGCATCATTAAGCTCTTTAGTTATTTTAGCTCTTGGCTTTGCTAATCTTATTGGAGATGGATTTTCAATGGCAATATCAAATTACTTATCTACTAAATCTGAAAAAGAGCTCCACCCCAAGCATAGATACAGCCCTGGAAAAGTGCCTATAAAAACAGCGTGGGCAACTTTTATTTCTTTTATTATTATAGGGATTATTCCTCTTATTTCTTTTGTGCTGGCAGCTATTTTTAAAAATCCTATTTTAAAACAAAACCAACTCTTATTTTCATTTATACTTACAGCGTTTGCTCTTGCAATTGTTGGAGGATTAAAAGGAGAAATTATCGGAAAGCATCCTGCAAAGTCAGCTATTGAAACTCTTATTATTGGAAGTATAGCTGCTATATTGGCTTTTGGGGTTGGATATTTAGTTAAAATATTATTGTAAGTTTTTGTTTTTTATGCATATTCTATATTACAAAGTGATAAAAAAATGTTTAAATAGAAAGATCCTTGTATTTTAAGTAATTATTAAAGAAAGATGGCAGATTTTCAAAAAATTCTTACAAATGAGAACAAGGTTCAGGAGTATAGCTTAGCTGATGTCTTAAAATTAGTTTCTTACGGGAGCGAGTTGAGAGCTGCATTTGAAAAGCTGGCAAAATCAAATAGGGGCGCGATAGTTGTGCTTTCTGAAAAGGCTATGAGCGTTTCTGAAGGAGGATTTAAAATAAATGCAACTTTCACAGCGCAAAAACTTGCAGAGCTTGCTAAGATGGATGGAGCGATTATTGTTGATTCAAAATTAAGAAGAATTCTTTACGCAAATACTTTACTTACTCCAAATGCGAGAATAAAAAGCAAAGAGACAGGGACTAAGCATAAGGCTGGAGAAAGGGTTGCCAAGCAATTTAAAGTTATTGTAATTGTTGTGTCAGAGAAATCTTCAATAATATCAGTTTATTACGGGGACAATAAGTATACTTTAAACGACCTTACAGAACTGCAGTATAAAGTAAGGGAAAGCATTGAGAATGTCGAGGGGCAGAGGGCTGAAATCGACTCTTCATTAAGGAAGTTCGACAGCTTGGAAATTTCATCCAGCGTTAATATTGAAGACCTGGCGCAGATAATAAATAAATTTATATTATTCTCGAAGGACTGCGAGAATTCTTCTATTTATATTTCAGAGCTTGGAAAATACGCTGAAACTTTCAAGACAAGATATAATATTGTGATGGGTGGAATAAAAGAAGAGCTTTCAAATATAGAGAAAGACTATGATGTTTACTTTAATATGAATAAGGTTACTGAGCTGATAAAGAGATTAAAAACCCCGACTATCGAGCAGAGCATTAAAATTCTTGAGGCTAATTTAAAAGCGGCAAATAAGGAGAAGTTCACTCCATTAGGCTACAGGATTTTATCAAAACTTCAGATAAACAAAGACGCGATAAAAAAAATTATCGATGAGTATGTTAATCTAAGTTTAGTAATTTCTGCTGATGTCAAGGAAATTTCTGAAATCGGCGGAATAGATCAAGAGAAAGCCAGAAGCATAAAAGATTTCTTGTTGAGCAGGGTGGTTATAATTTAGATATTTTTAAATAGTTAAAAAACAATAATAGGATATGGTAAAAAGAGTGGCAAGGTGGGAAGATTTAAAATCGGACCAACAAAAAGTTCTTGAAACTTTCTATCATACAAGCAGATTACAATCTTATAGAGGAGGATTAGCAACAAGGGATCTTGAGCATACCGAGACATGGGAACAGGGAAGATATGTTTCTGATCCTGATTCTGGAGAAAAAACATGGAAACAATCAGGATATGGATCTAATCCAACGGTTCAGAAAAAATATCAAGCTATCTTTAAAGAATTAGAAAATGAAGGTCTGGTCAGAGAAACATCAAGAAAGTATGGACTTCATAAACTAACAAAAAAAGGGGTTAAAATGATGGAAGACCAGTTTGAATTAACACCACAAGGTCTTGCTGTAAGAGTGGCCGCCTCAATCTTCCTCCTTGCAGGTTTCATTTTCATGGTTCTTCCTGATTTTACAAACATAGCGACGACAGGAAATGTTATAGGAACAACAGTTTCAACAGACACAATTATCTTCTTTTCGTCTTTAGGATTAATGGTTATTGGCGGAGTTCTATTATTTATATCTTTTAAAAAGTAAATAATTTTTTTCTTTAATCAAAACACTTATCCAAAATTTCTTTGGTTAATTTTATTGATTTGTTGCAAGTTTGCTTTAAATCCCAAGACATGCTTTGCTTAAAATAGGCATTATGGACCTCTTTATCCTTATTCTGAATTATTTTTATTGCAGGCACAAAATCGCCATCTCCAGAAACTAATATAGCTACGTCAAAACTATTTTCATATGCCTCTTTAACCATTTCTGCAGCTAAATGGATATCATCACCTTTCACAACATAGTAGTGTTTATCTGTTCCTTTAATTCTTCTCTTCTGCAGTCGACTAAGTCTTAATTCAATTTTTTTCTCTTTTCTTAGCTTATCAAAAAACCTCTGTTGCTTCCAGTATTTTCCTTCATTTTCATTTATGTGTAAAGGGGCATTATAGTAAAAAACTCTCAATAATTCTCCATTACTAGAAATATTTCTCCCTAATTTCTCAAAATTAAAATCAGATAAATTTTTGCTATCTCCATAAATATACTTGAGACCATAATAGAAATTATTACCATCGACAAAAAGAATTAATCTTTTCATATGAAAATACCCGGCATTGTCAGAGACCATACCGGGGAATATATAATCATTACACCTTCTCAAGACTTAAATAACTTTCGGTATCTTTTTTATGTTAAAACCGCTAATATCTTTTTCCGAATAAAAACCTTTATATAATAGATTTTCCTTTGTTAAAATAGAGAAAAAGAGTGTTTGATGACTGACTTATATTTACTAAAATTGAAAGGAGGTGAGAGAAATGGCGAAAAAGAGCGGAAATAAATTAGGGAGCTGGGCTTTCTTGATTGGATTGATACTAGCTGTATTATTTGCCCTATTTGGAACTTTAACCTACAGTGTTGTAGTTGTTCTTGTTCTTTTAGGCTTGATTGTTGGCTTATTCAACATCAGCGATAATGAAACAACACCATTCTTAATGTCAGGAGCTGTTCTTATCATTGCAAGTTCTTTGGGAGGAAGAGCAGTAAGTGTTATAGGCGTATTTGACAGGATTTTCAATGCATTGCTTCTTATCTTCACACCAGCTACAATTATTGTTGCTGTAAAGAACGTATTCAGCATGGCAAGGAACTAAATTTATTTTTATTTTTTATATTTTAATTTTCTTCTTTGGGAATCTTTCTATTAAAGGAGATGTCATAAGGATCGCAGATCCTTGTCTTTATTTAGATAGTTATTTAAATGGAATTTTCTTAAATTGTGTAGGAAATAGAGGGGAAAATGGCTTTTAACATTGATAATCTTGCTGGGAGCAATCTCAATGGCGAATTAACAGGAGTAATTGTCGGAGCTATAATATTTTTATCAATATTTCTAGTTGCAGTTTACATTTATGCTGCTTTTGCATACTTTAAGATTGCAAAAAAAATGAAGCATCCAAGACCGTGGCTTGCCTGGATTCCATTTGCTAATATTGCAATGTGGTATGAGCTCGGAGGATTTAACTGGAAATGGGTTTTCCTTATGATTTTGCCTTTTTTCATAAATCCTGTTGCTAGAATCTCAATTGGAGCAATACCTTATCTTATACTTTTAACAATCGCTCATTGGAGAGTGTTCAAAAAATTGAAATATCCTGAATGGCTTAGCTTATCTCTAGTGTTGTGGCTAATACCTTGGGTAAACTTCATAGGATATATCTCTTACTTCATAATTATCGGAATTGTGGCTTGGAGAAAATAGGGTTCTAGAATTACGATATTATTTTTTTAATTAGCTCAACAAAGGAAGCAGAATCTTCTTTAAGAGATCCTTTAGGTGCAAAAATATAGTCAGTTTTTGATTTTATTTTTTCTGTGTTTTCCTCATTTTGCAAATAGTGTAGGCTACCTGCTGCTCTTCCATTTAATTTTGAGTCAATAAGTCTTTTATTAGCAACAATCAAATCAGTGTCTATCCAAATTAAAACTGGCTTAACACAATATAGAAAACTCATTTGGTCTATTATTTTAAGATCTGGGGCAACACAGCAGATAATATTTTTTCCTTTAGAAAGCAATTCGTTGTATTCACTAACATCAGCCCCATAATAATTTCCAGCTATCTCGGAATGATCCCATGATTTGCTTTTCTTTTTCAATAAACCATACTCGTCAGTTGTCACAAATATATATTCATAAGAATTCAACATTTCCTCTTCTCTTTTTGGGCGATTAGTAAAAGTCTTAAGATATATTAAATTTTGGTGATTAGCCAGAAAACGGACCAAAAAGGCTTATAATTAAGCGAATCTACG
>CAYQXU010000055.1:0-6696 GCA_964421685.1 Candidatus Woesearchaeota archaeon | reverse complement strand
TTGAGTGATTTTTAACATCAGACGCTCTGGGCTTTAGCCCATGGGTAGTTCACATGTACTTATGTCTAAATATAGGCTATCTGTAAATGATCAAGTTCTTGACAAAGTAAGGTACGCACTTAATCCAGAAGTAATGAAAAATGGAGATTTAGGGTATATTGATACTATCTCTTTTCATGATAGTTTTACCTTAGCTTGGCATGTTGGGCATATTATTCCAAGTCTTTCCTTATTTAATCGTTTTTTGTTAACACTAAAATCGGGAGAAGCCGTTGATGAAAATGGAAGAAGGCTTGGTAAAGAGTCAGAAAAAATTCTATCAAGCATTTTTCAGAGACCTCCAAAAGGATTTATTATGCAAGGAGAAAGATTTAATGACACTTTTGAAATTAGTGAGAATATGTTATATTTAATTTCTCAGCAGCCAAGTCAAAGTGGACCAGTTAGATCAAAAAGAGAGCCTTTAGAAAAATGTTTACTGGAAGAAGATGGAGTATTTGATATAGATATCTCTTCATGCACTCCTCAAGGTTTGCCGACAAAAAAAGGGACTGATTGTTTTTATATGCCTCCAGATAGAATTACTCCAAATGGAAAAAAGATTTCTGGATTTTTTGTCAATGAAAAAGGAAATGCTGCGCTTTACACATGTATTTTTGGATCTCTAGGGATCTCTAAAGGTCTTGGTGTTAGGCTAGCTAAATTTGTAGAAGAGCCTTACTTTCCTCCAAAGTATATGGAAAACTAAATTAGTTTAACGGCCTATCTATAATATAACTTTATAGAAAACCTTTAAAACAATATTATCACTTTATTTCTTAGGCGCGAGTGGTCTAACGGTATGACATTTGCCTTCCACGCAAATTGCCTGGGTTCGACTCCCAGCTCGCGCATATAGTTATCTTCTCGAAATAAATAAGTTTAAAAGTCCCTTATTTTTTACCTTCATAAGATGGAAGCTGAAAATCAAGAAGTAAAAAAAGAAACTCCAAGTGTAAGCGAAAAAAAGAAATTTAACTTTAACTATGATAAAAATTACAAGCTTTTACTTTTAATTCCTGTTGTTATCTTGCTAATATCATTAGTTTATTTAGGTTTTTTTTACGAAAAAAATGGGGATTTTATAAAGAAAGATGTTTCTCTGTCAGGTGGAACTTCGATAACTATTAATGGCGAAATTGACCAGAACAAATTAGAATCTCCTTTAAAAGAAAAATTTCCTGACGTTTCTTTTACGCGGCTGGAAGATCTGACAACAAGGAAAGAGTTAGCTTTAATTGTGCAAAGCTCTGCTTCAGCTGATTCTCTAAAGACAGAAATTGAAAAAATTTTAGGCTACCCTCTAACTGATAAAAATTCAAGCACAGAATTCACAGGAGCTTCTTTAAGTCACGATTTTTATAAACAACTTGTCATAGCTTTAATCATTTCTTTTGCTTTGATGTCAATAGTTGTATTTATTTTATTCAGAACATTTATACCAAGCATTGCAGTTATATTCGCAATCTTCGCCGATATAACATTTCCTTTAGCAATAATTGATATGTATGGAATTAAAGTTTCTGCTGCAGGAATAGCAGCGTTCCTTATGCTTGTAGGTTATTCTGTAGATACAGATATTCTTTTAACTTCCAGGGCTCTTAGATCAAAAGAGTTGACTCTTAATAAAAGAATTTTTGGGGCATTTAAAACAGGAATCTTAATGAATTTAACAGCTCTAGCAGCAGTGCTTCCGGCATTCTTTATAGTAACAGGATTGCCAGATTCATTCAGGCAGATTTTCTTAATCCTTGCTTTAGGTTTATTTGCAGATATACTCAATACATGGCTTACTAATGCCAGCATAATTAAATGGTACTGTGTCAAGAAGGGAATACAATGAAATTAAGCTTTAGGATATGGATTTTAATAATTGTGCTTTTCTTAGCCTTGCTCTCAATTGCCCCTTGGAAATCTTTAGATAAAGGCGTTGTCATAAAAAGTGTTGAGCTTAATTCTTCAGCTTTTAACGAAGGTTTAAGGCAAGGCCAGATAATTAATGCAATTGACGGGCAGAAAATTGTAAGCCTTGATGATTTTTCAAATGTAATAAACTCTAAGAACTTCTCAAACGAAAATACGAAAACAATAATCTCAACTGACAAAGGAGAGTTTATTTTGTTTACTAATAAGGCTCCAGAAGTAACTGTTGCTTCTCGCTCAAAATCAAATATAAAAACAGGCTTAGACTTGTCTGGTGGATCAAGGGCATTGGTCAAGGCTAAAGATAGGTCTCTTTCTGGTTCAGAGATAAGCGATCTTATAAGTGTTGTAAGCAACAGGCTGAATGTTTATGGAATTGCAGATGTTCAAATAAGCCCTGTGTCTGATCTTTCCGGAAATAACTTTATGATGATTGAAATCGCCGGCGCAACTCCCAGTGATCTTAAAGATTTAATCTCCCAGCAAGGTAAGTTTGAAGCAAAAATAAAAAATCAAACAGTTTTTATCGGCGGAGATAAGGATATCGCTTCTGTATGCAGGAATGACGCCTCTTGTGCAGGAATAGAAGCATGCAATCCAGACAGCACAGGAAAATATTTCTGTAACTTTAGATTTTCAGTTTATTTAAGCCAGGATGCAGCAAATAAGCATGCAAGCATCACAAAGAATTTAAGTGTGAACGTCACCCCTCAAGGCAACTATCTTTCAGATAAACTTGATCTTTATCTTGATGATAGCCTTGTTGATTCGTTATTGATAAGTGAAAGTCTAAAAGGAGTTGTAACAACCCAAATATCAATTTCTGGATCAGGGTCTGGTGCAACTAATGATGAAGCATATAAAGTAGCTCAAGAATCAATGAATAAGCTACAAACAATATTAATAACCGGTAGCCTTCCTTATCAACTCGAGATAGTAAAGCTTGATACAATCTCTCCAACTTTAGGAAAACAATTCACAAGGAATATAATTATTCTAGGACTAATTGTTTTCTTTATAATTTCTGTAATCTTATTTGTGAAATATAAAAAAATAAAAATAACTTTAGCAGTTATCCTGACAATGTTTTCAGAAGCTTTCATAACATTAGGAGTAGCTGCCCTTATAAGCTGGAATCTTGATGCACCTTCTATTGCAGGTTTAATTGCAGGAATGGGTACAGGAGTTAACGACCAGATAGTTATTATTGACGAATCTATTTCAGACACGACTGTGAGCTTGAAAGAAAGAATAAAAAAAGCCCTCTTTATTATTGTAGGTGCTTTTTTCACCATAATTGCAGCAATGCTGCCTTTATTCTGGGCAGGAGCAGGTATGCTCAAAGGGTTCGCTTTGACCACAATTATCGGTGTTACTGCCGGAATATTAATAACAAGGCCGGCTTTTGCAGAAATAATGAGAAGAATTGAGGAATAATTAATCCTAAATTAAGCTTAAAAACTCTCTGCTTCATGTTTTTTAATGAATATCCTTGTCACAGGCGGCTGCGGTTTTATAGGGAGCAATTTTTTAGATTATTTATTGAATAGACTGCCTGAAGATATTTCTGTAACTAATTTAGACAAGAGAACCTATGCTGGTCGCGGAAGGAATTTGGAATATCTGGGCATTGAAGAAAATTCAAGATATTCTTTTGTTCAAGGAGATATTTGTGATTTTAGCCTTGTTTCAGAGATATTCAAGGCAAGGCAGCCAGACTTTGTCTTTAATTTTGCTGCTGAAAGCCATGTCGACAGGAGCATTGAAGATCCTCTAGCCTTCGAAAAATCCAATGTTGGAGGGGTTGTAACTCTCTTAGAAGTAGCCCGACGTTATCCTGTAAAAAAATTTGTACAGATATCAACAGACGAAGTTTATGGAAGCATAAATCAAGGAAGTTTTTCTGAAGAATCCTCATTAAATCCCTCAAGTCCATATTCGGCAACAAAGGCCAGTGCAGATCTCATGGCACTTTCATATTTCAAGACTTATAATTTTCCATTAGTTATAACAAGAAGTGCAAATAATTACGGACCATTTCAATTCCCTGAAAAAATACTTCCATTGTTTATAACAAATTTAATAAATAGAAAAAAAGTTCCGTTGATGTGGTCTGAAGAAAATCCAGGATTAAATGTTAGAGATTGGTTGCAAGTAGAAGATAATTGTAGAGCAATATGGCATGTTGCTATGAACGGTAAAGATGGAGAAGTCTATAACATTCCTGGCGAAAATGAAAGAACTAACTCGGAAATAACACAAATACTTTTAAATGAATTTGGATTTGGTCAGGAAATGATAGAGAGAGTCCCCCATAGGAAAGCCCATGATTTTAGGTATTCTGTATCTAGCAAAAAGATCCGCTCGCTAGGGTTTAGACATCAATCTTTGAATTTAGAAAGTGAAGTAAAAAAACTTGTTAAGTGGTATAATAGCAATGAATCTTGGTGGAGGCCTCTGAAAAATGCTTAAAGGCTTGGTTTTTGGTAAGGGTTTCTTAGGGTCAAGAATAGTTGATGAGTTGAAATATGATTCTGTTGGAAAGAATGACTTAAATCCCTTAGATTACAGCATCTTGGAAAAATTCTTGGATTCTGAAAAACCAGATGTTGTAATAAACGCCGTCGGTAAGACAGGCGGTCCAGGAGAGATAGGCATTGACTGGTGCGAGACGCATAAGGAAGAAAGTTTCAGATCGAATGTTTCTGCAGCGATAAATATATCTTCTGCTTGTTCAGACAGAGGAATTTATTTTGTCCATTTTGGGAGCGGATGCATCTATGAAGGAGATAATGGAAATCTTGGATTCTCCGAGGAGGACAAACCTAATTTTTATGGCCCGCAGTTTTACGCGAAAACCAAGATATTGGCAGAAATGGCTTTGTCAGAGCTGCATGGCCTAATTTTGAGGATAAGAATGCCTATAGACGACAGACCACATTGCCGTAATTTGATAACTAAGCTTGCTAATTATCCTAAGGTAATTACTGCGCAAAACTCAGCGACAACTATTCCGCATATGATTCCTGCTTTGGCCGCTATGGTTGAAAAAAGAATGACTGGAGTGTATAATTTTGTGAACCCAGGCACAATTTCTGCGTCAGAAATAATGGATCTTTACAAGAAAATAGTTGATTGTCAACACAGCTTTCAGTCTATGGATTTAGCTGAGCTTGATTCAATAACAAAAGCTAGAAGATCCAATTGTTCTTTAAATACTGATAAGCTAACCTCTGAAGGAATTGTCTTGCCTCCAATACGCGATGCAGTTATTGACTGTTTGTCTGTTTATAGAGGAAATAGAAAATGAAAGGAGTTATCTTAGCTGGTGGAAAAGGAACTAGACTTTTTCCAATGACATCTGTAACGAATAAGCATCTTGTACCTGTTGGCAATCTCCCTATGATAGAGTATCCTTTGCATACACTCCTGAAAATGGAAATAAATGACGTCTGTGTTGTTACAGGAGGAGAGCATTTTCAAAATATAGCAGCATATTTGAGCCAGACTCATCCAAACATTAACTTTTCTTACCATTATCAAAGAGAAGCTGGAGGAATAGCCCAGGCACTTTATTTAGTTGCACCTTCAATGGGAAATAATAAGATGGCAGTAATACTTGGAGATAATATTTTTGACGGTAATTTTTCTGGAGCTGCTGAAAAATTCAAACATTCTAGCTTGGGATCGATGGTTTTTTTGAAGGAAGTGCTAGATCCACAAAGATTTGGAGTTCCTTTAATTGAAGATGGTAAAATAGTAGCGACTTTTGAGAAACCAAAATTACCTCCGTCAAATTTAGCAATTACTGGACTTTATTTTTATGATTCAACTGTCTTCGATAAGATATCAACTTTAAAGCCTTCAGCTAGGGGAGAGTATGAAATAACAGAAGTTATAAACAAGTATATTCAAGAAGGAAGAGTTAGTCATCATATTCTTAATGATTTTTGGAGCGACGCCGGAACTATTGAAAGCAGAAAAAAGTGCTGCGAGTTTGTAAGTGCCGGCCTTGAGAAAGAAATATTGAAATCATTGTCAGAAAACCAAGATGTTGCCAAAATTTTAAAAAAATCTTTTGAATAAAATCTGTTTTTTAATATCATAATCTTTATAATGACTTTCTTCTTGAAAACATTATGGAAATATTAGATATAGGCTGTGGCAATCATAAAGTAAAAGGCGCTATTGGTCTGGATTCTGCAAAAATTGAAGGTGTAAATATTGTTCATGACTTAAATAAGATTCCTTACCCATTTAAGAAAAATTCTTTTGATATCATTTATGCTAACCAGGTTTTAGAGCACTTGGATGTTTCTTTAGACAAAATAATCTTTGAATTGTGCAGAATTTGCAAACCAAATGGTAGAATAAGGATAATTGTCCCGCATGCTTTAAACGTCGCATGCTTTTCTGACCCCACCCATAAAAAATTTTTTACCTGGTTTACTTTTGATTATTTTGGGTCTAACGAGCAGTCATATTACACCAAGTCAAGAGTGAAGATAATAAAGAAAAAATTTATCTATCTTACTGGAAAAAAGAGTTCAAGGATAATGTTACCTTTTCAATGGCTTATTAATCAATTTCCAAAGATCTACAGCCACTTTTTTGCATTCATAATTCCTGTTTCATCTTTGTATTTTGAGTTAGAACCAATAAAATAAATATATAGTCACCGGCTATGTGTAAATCCTAGATCATAAATCTTGGATTAATGTTCCATTCATACTT
>CAYQXU010000054.1:0-7350 GCA_964421685.1 Candidatus Woesearchaeota archaeon | reverse complement strand
AATATGGAGGAAAATCTACTATTTAAGCTTAACTCACTATAATCTTACAATATCCCTAAACCACAAACCTTATATACTTCATCGCGTTCTATAATGTATCAAGATATGCACTATTCTAGAGATTTAATGTGTTTTACTATGTTGACTTTGTTCAAGAAGTTTTAACTCATAGCTAGGTCATAAGACCGTATATTGTGCTATCTTTGATTAATATTTATCTTTCTATTAAGAAAGATCATACGCGGGCTTAATAAAAAATTATTATGATTTTTTGCCCAATTATATTCATAAGCTATTTATCATTTTCCTCTATATTGTTCAATAATTTTTCTTGTGTAATCTGTTGTGTTTTCTGGAAGCTTGTCAGGCCGATAGACATCTATCTCTGAGAAAAATCCCATTGGATCTCCACTAAACCTTATATTCCCATTAATCATTGTTAAAAAATATCCTGTATACACTTGTATTATAGGATCGCGTTCAATATGTATTACTGGCTTTTTATTATCATAAATCTCAAATTCAGCAGCGCCAAGCATGCCATCATTAACCCTTTCAAGCAACTTTGATTTTAAGCTTGGGAATTTTGATTCAAGCTCATTTACTATGTTTGTTGATGATAAATCTATGTCTAAGGAATTTCCTGAATAGATGACTGTTCCTGGAAGAGACCATTGATTTGGAAAAGGAACTCCTGGCGATCTTCTCAATAAAACATAATCTTGGTCAGATGGATCTTGTATTATTCCTAAACTTGCGACAATGATTTTTCCCATTTTAAAACCTACGGTTTTAGATCCCTCAAGCGACTTTTTTTAATTGCCTCCGATGAAAGTCAGTATAGATAATGGGAAGATTGAATTTTTAAAGATTATTGTGGTTAATTTCAATCGCCTTCTGCAAGATCTCTGTTTCCTCTTTGCTCTGCAACGAAGAAGGCTCTGTTTGATTCAGACTCGTGGATTTGCCCATCTTTTTCATATAGTCCTGTTGCTGAAGGCAAAGCGAATTTTCCAAATATTCCAACTTTAGAATAAATTATGTATGAAAGTGTTCTTATCTCTCCTGCTTCTAATTTTCCAAAGTTCCATTGCATTCTCTTAGCTTTTTCATCAATCTTTGAAGGCATTTCAGAACCGAATCTTTCATAAACTTTGACTAATGGAGGGAGTTTGTCAATTATATTTACTTTTTCAACATATTTATTTGCCCTTACTGTTATGGAAACTTTTAATGCAAATTCTCCGCCTTTAGCCCTTACAAATGCAACTTTCTTTTTTAAGTCAAGAGTTGTTTTCGTGTACATTTTTGCAATCACCACAACAACCAGAATAAGTATTATTAACACAACAGGAAGAGTATAGTTTGTCCTTACAACTATATTCAAAGTATCTCCTGGATTAATGTCCCTGCTCCACGAATAGTAAACATTGAAGCCCTGCCTGTCAACAACATCAGGCACAGGCGTGAAGCTTGTCAACAGCCTTGAAATTATGTTTTTCTTTATTGTTAGATTTGCTAAATCAACGACATTTCCTTCATTTGTCTTCTTTATTGTTTTTGTGTTTATTATTAATCCATAATCCTGCTCAACAGATGTAACTATCTTCTTTTCTACAAATTTTAATTCTCCTTCAACATTTGCCGACTTTCCTTCTGCTGTTATCTGCGTGTTTAAAGTATAGACGCCTGCCAATAGCTTTTTGAAATCTTCTTTATTTAGCTGTATAGTAAAGGATTTTTTTTCATAAGGGGCTAATGAGAATGTTTTTTCTGTTTCAAAGAAAGGCGATGAAAATTTTGCAGTCATCTGTCCTAAGTCAATGTTTTCCTTGTTTCTTATGTAAATATCCACTGTGTTTGATTCAGGGCTGAAGTCTCCTGCGCCTGTTTCAAAAACATCTTTTAGATTTATTCTCTTGAATGTAAGCTGCTCTTTCTGCTCTGTTCCGTCGTCTGCTTTTATAAAGTATTCAAATGTATAGAACCCTATGTAATTGAACTCTCCGATAGGGTAAACTTCCACCTTTATGTCCTTTGTCTCACCGCCGCCGATTGAGGTTTTTCCTCTTGGGAATATGCTGAAGCCTAGAAGATTGTAGAATTCAACATTTTGCCCTGTGCCATTATTTGTTATTTCTAGATTGAATGCTGCAGGCTTGCTCAATTCTGCTACCATAACTTCGTTGGAGCTTGTTTTTTTAATGCTAAGATCAAGAGCACTTGCGAAATTTAACAGGATTAAAGTAGTAATAATAAGCAGTAATATTTTTCTCATGCTTAAAAATACATTGAGGCAATATTTAAGGGTTTCGGAAGCCATTGAACTTAAATTTTTTGTGATTTTCCTTCAAAAGCTGTTATTGTGAAAGGACGACAAAGAAAAGATTTATAAATAATAAATTGATTATTTTTGTATGAGATTATTGCCTAAGATTAAAACTGCTTATACAAGCGCTGTTGAAAAAGTTAGATTGGAAGAATTATCTAAAAGTGGGCCGGATTTTGTAGCTGGATGCGGACCCGGCTTTCAGAAATGGACTGATCAAGTTTATGCGCCATATAATAATTACGCAATACGTGCAACAGCAATAACAGCTCCTAAAGAATTATTACCTAAAATTATTTTTAGTTTAACTTATAGGCTTGAAAGTTCTTGAAATTTATTTTCTTCCTTCCAAATCAAGCCAGGCCTTTGCCTGCGCTAGGAATTCATCACAATATCCTGCTAATTTTCCCTGAAGATCTTCTATTCTGGACGGAATCACCCACTTTTCGTAGACATCTCTCCAGAATTTATTGAATGCACTTTTCTCAAACTTTCCCTCGTAATCTCTTATGAGAATTCCCTTAATACCAATATCAATTTTTCCTTTGTTGGTTGAGGTTTTCGTGCCCTCCTGATTCATCTCTATTTTTGTGAGGCCTTCAACTTTGAAAGCTACTTTTACTTTGAACTTGAAGTAGTCTGTTATTTTTTTAGTTCCCTCCCACTCGACTTCAATATTTTTTGACTCTCCCACTAGCTTTTCAGAATATTTTGTTTCTTTGATTTCTAACTCCGATTCTTCAACTAACCAATCATAGCAAAATTGATAGAAATCTTTAAATGTAAATATTCCACTGTATCTTATCCTGCTTGAGAATACTGTTTCTTCGTTACCTGGCATTGAAAACCTACGGTTTTTTGCTCGAGCCCACACATTTTTGGATTATTAGTGTAAGCTCTCGATCCCTCAAGCGATTTTCTTTTTAACCCTTGAGGAAAATCTTTATCCCGTTAAAACCTCCTGTGGGTTTTCGACCCAGCATCCAATCAGATCTTTTAATTGCCTCTGAAGAATCTGAGTTTTATATTTCATATTATCATGCTATCTCTTTATTTTAAAATAGCTAGAAGTATATTTAAATGTTTTCAGTTAGACTTCATCTCTGCAGTCTTCACATAAAAGGCGATTATTTGTCCTGAACAATATATCATAATTTCCACATTCCTCGCAGATTCCCTCTCTTATTTCTGCTGCTTTTTTTATTCTCTTCAGCTTTTCTTCCTCTTCTCTTATTTTTGCAAACTCGTCGAGTTCAGGGTATATCTCTGGATGGAAGCTTAATATGTCCTTTATAGTTATCATGCCAACTAGCTTGCCCTCGAAAATAACCGGCAGCCTTTCAAAGCCAAGTTTTTTCATTTTTTCAATCGCCTCTCTAAGGCTTGCTTCTGGTTTTATTGTTGCTATTTTTTTTGGGGAAATGTCAATTGCCTTTATTTTTTCCAAATCTTTTTCTGATTTTTTTATTAATGCCCACAAAATGTCTTTTTGTGATATAAAACCTACAAGCCTCCCATTTTCAGCAAGAAGAAGACTTCCGACGTTTTTTCTTACCAGAGTTTTGGCACATTCTAGAAGATTTGTGCTAGATTTGATTGTTATTGGGTCTCTAGTCATTATGTCTGAAACGTGCACACTTTCCATTAAAAACCTACGGTTTTTTGCTCGAGCCCACACATTTTTAGATTATTAGTGTAAGCTCTCGATCCCTCAAGCGATTTTCTTTTTAACCCCTGAGGAAAATCTTTATCCCAAAAACCTCCTTTGATTACTGTTATTCCCATGCTTTACTGAAGGTGTTGCTACTTATAAATTTTTACTGGCTTTTGAGAGTTTCTTTGCATTACAATAATGTTTATATAAGTGAACTTTGAGCTATATAATATCTAAAATGGATTTATGGAGGAAAATATGGTTCAATCTTTAATTATGGCGAGAAGGGAGTATAAATATAAGCTGATTCGTACAGGTAGTATGTCTGGGTATTATTCTCTTGGAAACGTTCTTAAGAGTGCCGCTTCTGGAGAAATTATTTTTCTAAAAGAAGTTAAACGTAGTGGCACCGATCTGTATTTTTACCATGTTGGGGATTCTTCATGCTTTATTGATGTGCATAATGGAGAAATTTCTTTAGCTTCGAGATTAGAAGGAAATATTGATAAGAGTATACAATTGATAGTAGACACTTTATATATAACCAAGCCAGAAATGAGATTAGAGTATAAAGAGGTAAAAAACTAAAATGATACGAACTTTTCCTAAAAGCAGATTGGTTGCTCAGACTAGTTAAAACTCCTCCATAAAATTTAAAAGACGAAATAAGAATAGAATAAAATGCCTTCAAGAATATTATATGTTTACGCTGAACCACAAAAGGACTCTCCTGGTCAGAGTTACAATATGACTGCTTTGGTTGTCGATGGAAGAACAGTTGACACTTCTGTAGGATCTGGTGCTAATAGGATAGCACAGGAAGTTGAAATGCATATTGGGTTGTCCGAGATAAGACTAAATCAACATCCAGAAGGCACGCAATTAAATGCTAGATTGGATTCAGATTTAACACAGAGATTAAATGAGATTATTGGAGTAAGATAAAATGTCAGATAAACCAGTTGTTTTAATGCCTGAAGATGTGCAGAGGCTTCTTGGCAAAGATGCCCAGAGAAATAATATATTAGCTGCAAAGATGGTTGCTGAAATTGTCAAGACAACTCTTGGGCCTAAGGGAATGGATAAGATGCTTGTTTCTCCTACAAATGAAATTATTGTTACAAATGACGGAGTTACAATACTTGAAGAGATGCAGATAGAGCATCCTGCAGCAAAGATGATGGTTGAAGTTGCTAAAACTCAAGAGAGTGAAGTTGGTGACGGCACAACCACAGCTGTAATGATTGCAGGAAAGTTATTGGAGAATGCAGAGAAACTTTTAGACAAGAAAATTCATCCTACTGTCATAACTAAAGGATATAGGCTTGCTGCAGAGAAATGCCAGGAGATACTTAATGAGATTGCTATAAAAATTACTGCAGATGACACAGAAGCGTTAAAGCAGATTGCAATGACTGCAATGACTGGCAAGGGAGCAGAGGATTCTAAGGAAAAGTTTGCAGATATTATTGTCAGGGCTGTCAGGCAAATTCAGGATGGAAAGAGAATTGATATAGATGACATTAAAATTGAAAAGTCCAAAGGAGATGGAATTCAAGACACTGAATTAATTGCTGGAATTGTTTTGGATAAGGAAAAAACCTCTCAAGACATGCCTTCAACTGTGAGAAACGCAAAGATAGCATTGATTGATTTTCCTTTAGAAATAAAGAACCCTGAAATAGACACTAAGATTTCAATTTCTTCTCCAGAGCAGTTGCATAATTTTTTAGATGAGGAAGAAAGAATAATCAGAGAAATGGTTAATAAAGTTAAAATGTCTGGCGCTAATGTTATCTTTTGTCAGAAAGGCATTGATGACTTTGCACAGTATCTTTTAGCTAAGGAAGGGATTTATGCATGCAGAAGAGTTTCTAAGTCAGATATTGAAAAAGTTTCTAAGGCAACAGGTGGAAGGATAGTGAGCAATTTATCTGAGCTGACTCCTTTTGAGCTCGGGGACGCGATGTCTGTTGAAGAAGTAAAGCATGGCGGCGAGACATTTACTCATATTAAAGGATGCCAAAATCCTAAAGCGCTGACAATAATGATTCATGGAGGAACCAGCCATGTTATTGATGAAATTGAAAGAGCGTTGCGAGATGGATTAGGAGATGTTATTTGTTCATTGAAGTACGGACTTATTGTTCCTGGGGGAGGGGCTATTGAGATAGAGCTGGCTAAGAGGCTTAGAGAATTTTCACAGGGGCTTTCTGGAAGAGAGCAGCTTGCTGTTGAGGAATTTGCATCTGCGCTTGAGTTTATACCTGCAACTCTGGCTGAAAACGCCGGCTTAGATCCTATTGACGTTCTTACAGAAATGAAATCAAAGCATGATTCAGGAGACAAGAATGCAGGCTTGAATCTTTTTACCAATAAAATTGAGAATGTTCTTGAAGCCAGAATCATTGAGCCCTTAAAAATTAAAACTCAGGCAATAAATTCTGCGAGCGAGGTTGCGACGATGATTCTTAGGATTGATGATGTAATTGCTTCTTCTGGAAAAAGCTCTGGAATGCCTCGGGGATTGCCTGATTTGGATTGAGATGGGAAGAAATAATGATATTCTTAGTGAGTTGATAGAAGACCAAAAAGCTTTGAGACGACGTCTCAAAGAAAGGAATAGTAGAGAGACTTATTATAAAATAAAACTTAAAAAAAGATTTGGAGAAAGTGCTTATACATTCCATGAGATTAGTGAGTCATTGATTCATTTGGGATTTTATGATTGTACAGTAGAAAATATTATATTTTTGCCGGTAGAGATAACATATTCGGGAGTTTTCAATGATAATTCTGAGAGACGAAGAGAAGGCTTAGCATTTGTTTTGAAATCAAATCTGCCAAAAATCCTTGAAGCGTTCGATCTTCCAATAGATGCTAATGATTTTGAATTGTCTGCTAAAGATTTAGGCTATGAGGTTTAGAATGCCAACTCGAGATTCAATAAGAAAAAAAGGAATTCAACGGCAATTGTTGGCTAGGTTTGGAGAGGTTGGCTATACTCCTGATAATATTTATAGGATGCTAGTCTACTTAGAATTGCCTAACCCGTCCAATCCTATAAGTATTAAAAATTACGCTAGAAGAAACAATCTTCTTGTGGATCTTGACGAGTTGGGAATAGAAAGAGAAAAACGAGATGTCAGGCATTATGTGCTTAAATCAAAACTGCAGCAAATAGTTGATGGATTAAATATTTCTTGCACGGCTGAGGATTTAGAAAAAGCAGCTGCTGATCTAAGGTATCTTGTTTAAGATGTCAAGACTTTCTGATAAAGTTTTAGACAAATTATTAGATAGTGAAAATGGAATTTATAAGCTTGCCTGCTGAAAGAAAACTCCACACTTAAGTGATGAGTGAATT
>CAYQXU010000053.1:0-7372 GCA_964421685.1 Candidatus Woesearchaeota archaeon | reverse complement strand
ATTCGATAATAACTATTTTTCGGTTTTATTTTTAGAACTCCGGACAAAGCCGAATGTTCAGTTTTTTCATTATTTCATCCATTCTTTGAATTGTTTTTCTAGATTCGCGGCCTTGTTTAAATTCATTAAGATAATAAGTGTATCTTCTCTTAATTTCGTTTATTGCTGCCTTCCTGCAAATAGAATCATTTACAATTCCTTGTTTTGCCAT
Source organism: Candidatus Woesearchaeota archaeon (assembly GCA_964421685.1). Lineage (GTDB taxonomy): Archaea > Nanobdellota > Nanobdellia > Pacearchaeales > GW2011-AR1 > CAYQXU01. The sequence goes on along the minus strand of CAYQXU010000053.1, from coordinate 7,161 downwards.
ATTAATTCCCATGTCAGTAACAGATTTATAATTAAATGATTTTCTTCCTTTCATTATAATCTTGAGAATTTCAAAGTTTTTTATGTCTCTGTTGTAATTTACTTCGTTTTTTTTGTGTGGATCAAGCATGACCTTATCTTGAAGATCTGCAGTTGCTGCTTCGTAGGCTATATTTATAGGGTGATTTAAAGGGAGATTATGAATTGGGAATGTTTCAAATTTTGCAAAGCCTGAGCTAAACTTATTTTTGTTTTCATGATATAACTGGTTTAGTGCAACAGCCATTTTTCCAGAATTTCCAGATGGACCTGTAACTACAACTAAATTTGAAATAACTGAAACATAAGGCTGAGTTTTGTAGCTATTTAATGCTTTTATAGGGCTTTGCAAATAATTTTTTGTTTTTTCATGAAAGTAAATTTTTACTCCTAATTTTGAAAGAACCTTTGAAAAATCAAAGGCTTTTTTCTCGCCTTCATAAATTGTAATAACAACTGACCTTACTTCTAAATTTTGTTTTTTAAATGTCGACAAATCCCTGAGAGCTTGCTGTTTATAGTTTAAGCTAAAATCACCAAGCCTTCTTTTTGAAGATATATCTTTGGCACTTATGCAGTAAATTATTTCCAAATTTCCTAAACTTTTAAAAATATCAAGCTTTAAGGTTTTCTTATATCCTGGAAGAACTCTTGAAGCATGGCCGTCGCTGCATGGCTTTCCGCCAATTTCGAGATAAAGCCTTGAGTATTTTCCAAGTCTTTTTTTAATTTCTTTTGTCTGCGCCTTAATGTATTTTGAAGAAGAAAACCCTTTTTCCATAATATAAATAGAAAAAACTAGTTATTAAATTTTTAGAAATAATGACACTAAGCATTTGAGCCGAAAGGAAAGTCTGTGTCGCCTTCATTTCTAATTGAATCTGGCATATGAGGTCCATGAGCTTTACGACCATTAATTAAAAGATTTTCAACTTTCACACCATACTTGGCCAAAAGACTAATATATTTTAACAAGTCTCTTCTACTAGATTCCTCCACAAATCTTGTATGATCAACATCTGAAATTGTTAACGACGGAAATGGAATAATTAGCTCGCCATTCATAAAAGAATCGTCTGGCCATCTGGCACCTTCAACTAAATATCTATCTGGATCTAAACCTACTTCTTCTATTGTTTTAAAAGGATCTGCTAAGAATCTATCAACTGTTGATCCTAAAAACCTCGTATATGTCTGTCTATGTTTTATATCGTCTTGTCTAGAAGTATATCCTGGCTTGTTTAAGTCATAAAGATGCCATATTAAACTAAATGGAAAAGAAATATGGTAAAGAATATTTTTACTAAAAGCAAAAACAAGCTCTTCTAAAGGCCTGTGGGAAAAACCTTTGATCAAATGCTTAATGCTGTGAACAAATATTTCAAATCTTATTTCTGGGGATCTTGGAAAGTAATCTCCAACTTGAAGCACAATATATTTTGGAATTTGGCCATCATCTAACTTAGCTCCTTTCCCTGAAGCTATTCCCTTAACTTCTCTTGCCCAACAGTTTTTATGATCTATTAAGTCTGCTTCATGAATAAGGGTGTTTCTTGTTGTATTGTCAGACAGGTCTCTTTGGTATTTTCTAACCCCTCCATATCGTGCCTGCGATAATAATTCAAAATAGTCCCCTTCTCTGTATCTAACGACCTCGCTTTTTTTTCTATCTAAAAGATCTGGCTGAACCAGTGCAGGATAGGATATTTTTTTATTTTTTAATCTTACAACAGGAACATCTTTTCTCCAATTCAGGCCCCAGTAATCTTTAAGTCTGTCAAAAACTTCGCCTTTTTTAAAACCATAACCCTTCACCATAAAACCACCATAAATCCTGGTTTAAAAAGAATTTGTCTTATAGAGTATATAGTTAGAAACCTTTAAAAGTGAAATTAAGTTCAGATTTAGATGCAGAGCGGGGTAGAGCAGCCTGGAGTGCTCGCAGGGCCCATAATAAAAGAACCCACTGGTTCTTTTTGAATCTCCTCGAAACACGATGGCGATTTCCAATTGCCTCCCATGAAATCGCGTTGATGAAAAAATGGGAAACCCTGAGGTCGTGTGGTTCAAATCCCACCCCCGCTATTATTGTCTTAATTAGAAATCTTTAAATCTCATTGAATCTTGAACGAATTATGAACCCAAGCATTATCGCATATTTTATTGCAGTTGTGATATTCATAATTATGGTTTTATTCTATGAAAAATTTAGAAAAAGAAAAGCTGTTTTCTGGAATTGGGCGGGAGCTTTTGTTTTTGCAATTGGGCTTGCTGGAACAATATTAAAGTTAACGCAACATGGCATTTTTAGGGAGATATTTGCTGGAATTATTTTTGTCGTAATGGGACTTTCTCTTTATATTTTCCCAAAGCACAAATAATGAACCTTTTGGAAAGGTTCCCAAACCAGAATTCTCACAGAACTTTTAGGAAAGGTTCCCAAAATAGTATAAAATAAAAATAAACTAACTATATTTAGTATTAAAGACAGCAAGGTCTTTCCTGCTCCATGCAAGCATGTTGCTTCTGTTGAATCCCTTCAAGAATCCTAAGATAAAAAGGTCTCTTGGATCTAACTGGCTTTTAAGGATGTCTAGCTCTAGATCTTCTTGTTCAATATATTTTTTATACATTCTTACCTCCTAAGAAATTCAGCATTTTTGCTTTTAAATCAAGTAAGAAGAAACAATCTGAACTGGAAATTCGTAAGGCTTATAAACAAAAGCAAGGACTAAATAGTATGGCAATGAACCAATAAAAAGGACCAAGGTCCTTCTTATGACATCTCCTTTAGGGGGTTCCCAAATCAGAAATATACAATAAATGAACCTTTTGGAAAATAAAAAGGACAAAAAATAAAATGACAATTCGGTTTTCTTTAGGAACATTCTATATAATATACTCTTTACTCGAGCTTTTGATAATTGCAGTGTCTGTGATAATTGCATACTTCAGCTATAAAATATACAAGGTCATAAAAGACAAGAATTATAAATATTTTTCATGGGCTTTCGTTTCTATCGCAATATCTTTTATATTTAAAATTCTGTCGAATATAACAATAGTCCATAGAGTTTTGATAACTCAGTATGACATTGTAAGAGTCATAACACACGAGCTTGAGTGGGTTGAAATTCTAAACTTCATAAGCTTCATATTATTTAAAGTGTTCTTCATTTTAGGGTTTCTTTTTATATTCTTGATAGTTACAAAAACTGACAAAAAGGAGAGAATCTTCCTTTTTGTATATTTAAGCATAATCACAATACTTTTCAGCATTTACTTTAATTTTGTATTTCACCTGACTCTTGTAGTTATTCTTGCATTTTTAGTAAATTACTTTTATAAAAACTATAATAAATTGAAGACAACAAACAGCATGCTCGTATATGCAGCGTTTGCTATTATTTTAGTCAGCCAGCTGAGCTTTGCATTCACTGATGTAAATTCAATTTTTTACTTTTTGGATGAAATATTGCTATTGATCGGATTTTTAACACTCTTAGCTAATCATTTAATTCACAAGAGTTCACATGAAAAAACGGACAAAATTAGAAGTTATCAAAGACATTTTAGAGGTTCTAAAGCAAAATAAAAAAGTTAAGATAACCCACTTAATTTACAAGGCAAATCTCTCAAATAATAGCATAAAGCCCCATATTGAAAGCCTTCTAAAAAATCAGTTTGTGCTGCAGGAAGAAAATGACGGTAAAAGGGCATATCAGATAACTCAAAAAGGTCAAGAATTCCTTGACGAATTCAAGAAAATGAAAATTTTTGAAGATTCATACGGCTTAGGCTGATTTTTCTTTTAAAGAAAGGGCAAGCAATGCAAGCAAAAACATTCCCAAAGCAAAAAATAAGAATATAAATTTGAATGCAAAAGTCAGCAATATCAGTGAAGGAATAAACTGGCCAATTAAATGCCCTGTGTCAACTGATGTTTTGAATGGAGAATAAAATCTTTGGTCTTCTTCATCATTGCTTATCTTAAAGAAATAAGCTTCTGAATTTGATTCTGCCATTGCTAAACCAAAACTTGCAATGAATATTAATGACATTACAACGAAGATGTTATTATAAAAAAAGAAGCAAAGCAAAGCCATTATTGCAGAAATAGAAAATCCTATGAAGAAGAGTTTTTTGTATCCCTTTTTAACTGCAAGCTTTCCAAATACATATTCAAATAAGATTAAGGGTATTGTGATTGCGCCTAGGAAGATTCCGATCCAATAATCTGGGAGTTTTGTGACAATAAGAAGAGGCATGTAAATGTAAGCCACAGACCACCAAAAGTTAACTCCAGATGCTAATAAGTATGATTTAATTCTCTCTTTTTTCTTGAAAAAACCCATAAAGTTTTTGAAGAGGTTGCTATCTACTGTTTTGCTTTTTTTGCCTGGATTTATTTTAGACAACTTAAACATTAGTGTGGAGGCAAGAATTATGAGTGCTGAAAAAATAAAGATGTTCCTTACTGGTAAAAATAATAAGAGAAGTGTGGCTATCAAAGGGCCGATTAAGAATGAAATATTGTTAAACACAAAAACATAGCCTTCATTTTTTGAAATGCTTTTCTTAGACGAGTTTGATCTTACGAGCAAACCTAAAGTAGACCCTCTTATGGCCCCCAATACTGCCATTAAAGATGCTATGATAATAAACAAATAAAAGTTTTTAGTTAAAGCATATGATATGAATCCTATCACTATGAACAAAGAAGTTTTTATGGTGAGTTTATATTTATTTGAAGACTCTATCAAAGGAATTATCAAAAAGAAGGAGATGAAAGAAATTGCGGTCAAAAGCGAAGCAACTAATCCTACTTGGGCGTCAGCACTTAGGAAACTCCTTATGTAAACTGCCCAAACGCTGCTTGCTGCAGCATACGCTATTCCGGAAAAGAATATTACAAAACTCAACCTCTTTATTGGAGAGCCTCTTTTTAATGCATAAACATTCTGCAGCTTTGAGTGCATTATTGTTGAACGAGAATTTGCTTAATAAAGTTTTTTAAAATAAACAAACACACTATTTTTTAGTTAGTTTTATAAATAATCTTTAGTTATTAACAAAATGGGAAAGAGAGAAGATATCAAAAGGTCTCAAATAAATGGAGGCATTAATAGAAAATATCTTTTTCTTATAATTCTTGTAACTTTGTTAATTGGAGGTTTTATTTACTATGTTAATTTTATTGCAGATAATAACAAGAATGATTTAAAATTTGAAAAATACATAACAAATGAGAAGATATGTCAAAATGCTCAAATTTCTGATTTATGTGGAGGATTAAATATCGCTTATGGATCTGGTTACAGATCTTTATGCTGTATTGAAAGGAGCACATGTTGTTAAAATGTCCAAATTAAAACTATTATGCATTATATTTGTTTTATCAATATTTATTTTAATCCAATATGTTAATGCAGAGGACTGTAAAACTGATGAAGTTAAATCAGTATTAAAAAAGGCCCTTATTAATTATTTGAATGACCCACAATCAAGTAAATTAGATCTCTTAGAAATAAAGGATTTATTAAATTTATATGTTTCAGTTGGAGAAAGAGATTATGTTTTTTGTGATTTCGAGTCAAGCATAACAAAAAAAAGATTCATAGATACACTAAAAAAAATAAAAAATGTTGTTGGAGATATAAGTGATCCAACCTGCAGTGATGGAACTTTATATGAATCTTGTTCAATATCAAAACCAGCATATTGTTTAGCTGGAAAACTGATTTCAAAATGTTCAGAATGTGGGTGTTCAAATGAAGTTGAAATTTGTCAAAATGAATTATGCACATTTCCTGTAGAAATCAAGGAGAATGATACGACGGAACCCAATGTTAATGAAACAAATATTTATAACAATAACAATAATACTATAGAAAAGATTCCAGATCAAAATAATAGTATTGATAATAGCACTGGTAAATTATGTGAAGACTCAGATGGGGGGAAAAATTATAGTGTAAAGGGAAGCATAAAACTAAATGGTGTTGATATTGTTTCAGATTCATGTGAAAATGCAATTAATGCGACTGTTTTAAATGAATTTTTCTGTGACGAAACAAATACTCTAGGTTATTCTTCAGTCAGTTATGCTTGTCCATACAGATGCAGTGAAGGAAAATGTAATGAAGCACCTGGTTGTGTTGGGAGTGCATGTGAAAACACTACATGTGGTCCTGTTTGGGATCCTGTTGCATTTAAGTGGATTATAAACACATGGTGTGAAGGAAATACATCATATTGCTATGACTCTGATGGAAAACAGAATTATGATAAAAAAGGTTATGCAACTCTAATAACTCCAACCGGTCGTAAACAAGTATTTTACGATTATTGCAGCTCTACAATATCTACAGGATCACAGGCTTGGGACTACTGGTGTGTTACGAATGAAGGTCCTAGAATAGATTATGGATGGACAATGGGAACCCCAAAACAATGCAACTGCGTTGATGGTGCTTGTGTAGGGTATAATGGTTGTTATGATGCTGATGGAGGTGTTAATATATCTTATAGAGCTTATGTTTTTTCTGATCGAAATCTTGGAGGTTTAAGAGATGAATGCCAAAATACTTCAGTTTTGATTGAATATATATGCACTTCTGATGGAACAACAGATAGTTCAGTTTTAATTAATTGTAAAAATGGATGTTCAAATGGAGTTTGTGTTTGAAGAATTAAGTGATCCTGACTATTTTTTATTTGATCCGTGGTGACGTTTGTCACTAATTAAAACAAACAAACTTCTAATAAAATACAAATGGCCTATAAAAATTTCTTTTGGAGCAGCATTGATTATGGGTAAGAAAAAGTAAGATGAATTTTAAAAATAGTACTTGAACAATACTGCAACCATATAGATTGTTGCAAGAATTATTGTTGTAAATGCAAAAAACTTATGTGCTTTTAGAACTGGCTTGTGGAATTTATGCATAGCTATTCCTAAGCTGAATGTTGTAACTAAGGACAAGTATGTAAAAATGCCGAGTATTACAGGAACTGCCACCATCTTTATACTTTGAGAGTTGATAGGTTTATAAGTTTTTTTAAATGATGGCTTTGTCCGGAGTTCTAAAAATAAAACCGAAAAATAGTTATTATCGAATAA
>CAYQXU010000052.1:0-7649 GCA_964421685.1 Candidatus Woesearchaeota archaeon | reverse complement strand
GTTATTCGATAATAACTATTTTTCGGTTTTTATTTTAGAACTCCGGACAAAGCCTCCCAAACAAAACCCTTAAAAACACCCATAACTTTTATCAATCATGGCTGTAGATGGTTTAGAATAGGGAAAATCGTCTCAGCTAATACTCTCATTAAACTTTTTTTGATAAACTCAAGAGCTGATTAAGATAGAAAACAGCAAAATTTCTTAGCAGCAAAGCCCTTGCAATATTCTCATCATAATCAGAACAGAAAGCTCTGCCAACTACTTCTGCTAAGCCTCTTTCTGTATCAATTCTATGAAATGGTGTTTCGACTCCATATTTTCTCATTTTTTCAGGGCTGAATAAGACAACATCTGGATTATCAAGACTTCTATAAACAAATTCTCCAACATCCCCTTTTTTGAAAATTTCTGGGGTATAAAAAACTCCCAACTCATCATGCCTGTTCTGAAAAGTAACTGGAGTTTGGCACAATTCTATCTTATAATTATTTACTCTATCATTAAAAAATAAAGAAAGAAATCCTCCTGTATTTGGAACTCCTCCGATTTCCCAGTCAGAATTGAATCTCGAATAAGGCTTGATTCCTGGAATTACAAACTTTTGCCTTCTCAATGTGTACCTATAGTAGTCCATATCTTCATTAAACCATTCTGCCACAGTATTTCTTGCATCAGCAATTACTGAAATGTCTGTTCTTACATTTGAAGATAGAGATAAAATATCTAGATGTACTGGAACAGTGGCAGTGCAATCTTGGTTTCTCTCTTGCACTGATTGGATTGGAATCTCTTCCCTTAATAATTCATCTTGCATAAACAATAATTATAATACGTGTTTAAAAATAAATATGAGGTAAAACAACTAAGAGGTGTAGCTGGATAAATTTAAAAGTTGGGAAAACAAAGTAATAGAATGAACCTTTTGGAAAGGTTCCCAAACAAGAACTTATAAAATGGGATATGAATTTAAGCACGTAGAAGATGAAGCCAGAAAGGTTTGGAAGAAACACAGCAAAGAAATAAAGAAAGCTGTTCAAGATAGAAAAGGAAAACCTCTTTTCAGTTTTCTTGAGGGGCCTCCAACTGCAAATGCCCCTCCTGGACTACATCATCTTGAAGTCAGGGCTTTTAAAGACATTATATGTAAATACAAATACATGCAAGGATTTTCTGTTCCGAGAAAAGGAGGCTGGGATTGCCATGGTTTGCCTGTAGAAGTTCAAGTTGAAAAAGCTCTTGGATTGAGAGACAAGAAAGATATCTTGAATTACGGAATCTCAAAGTTTATAGAAAAAGCAAGAGATAGTGTTTTCTCAAATATTAAAGAATGGAACGAATCTACAGAAGAGCTAGATTATTGGATTGATTTGGAAAATCCGTATGTAACTCTTGATAATAATTATATTGAAAGTGTTTGGTGGAGTCTTAAAGAATTGTATAAGAAAAAATTATTATATGAAGGGTATAAAGTTGTTCCGTTCTGTCCAAGATGCGGCACTCCTTTGTCAAGCCATGAAGTTGCTCAAGGATATAAAGACGTGAAGGAAGACTCTGTTTATATTGCATTTAAAATAAAAAACAAGAAAAATGAATATATTTTAGCATGGACAACAACTCCTTGGACTCTGCCGGGAAATGTTGCTCTCGCAGTTGGGAAAAATATTGACTATGTAAAGGTGAGGTTGGAGGATGGAGATTCAATTATTGTTGCAAAAGAGAAGAAAGATTTGATTAAGAGTGGTAAGATTATTGAAGAGTTTAAAGGATCAAAATTGGCTGGCTTAGGGTATGAACCTTTGTACGACATTAAAGAAACGCAAAATTCAAAATCTCATAAAATAATTCTTGCGGATTTTGTTACAACTACCGACGGAACTGGAGTAGTGCATACTGCTGTAATGTATGGAGAAGATGACTACGATATTGGAATAAAATTGGGATTGCCTGCTGTGCACACTGTTGGCCAAGATGGAAAATTCCTAGACAATGTTCCTTGGTTTAAAGGGAGATTTGTAAAAAGTGCTGAAAAAGATATTATTGAAGACTTGAAAAATAGGCATTTGCTTTTTAAGAAAGAAACAATAACTCATAGCTATCCTTTTTGCTGGAGGTGCGATACACCTTTATTATATTACGCAATTAATTCATGGTTTATTAGAGTAAGCTCTGTTAGAGATAAGTTAATTGAAGCTAATAATAAAATTAATTGGTATCCTGAACATATTAAAGATGGCAGATTTGGGAAGTGGCTTGAATGGGCTAAAGATTGGGCGCTTTCAAGATTCAAGTTTTGGGGAACTCCGCTTCCAATATGGGTTTGTTCTTGTGGAGAGCAAAAAATAATTGGAAGTGTTGAAGAATTGAAAAAGAGTGCTATAAAAATGCCTAAAGGAAAAATTGACTTGCATAAACCTTGGATTGATGAAATTAAGCTGAAATGTTCAAAGTGTAAAAAAGAAATGAAAAGAATTCCAGACGTTATAGACTGCTGGTATGACTCTGGGAGCGCTAGTTTTGCGCAATTCCACTATCCTTTTGAGAATAAAAAAGAATTCGAGCAGAGATTTCCTTATGACTTTATTGCAGAGGCTATTGATCAAACAAGAGGATGGTTTTACACTTTGCATGTTTTAGGAGTTTTATTGTTTGGAAAACAGGCTTATAATAATGTGATATGTGCCGGACATATTGTAGATGATAAAGGAGAAAAAATGTCAAAATCTAAAGGAAATATAATAAAGCCAAGAGAAATAATTGACAAAGCAGGAGTGGATGCTATAAGATTACAATTTTGCGCAACAGATGTCGGAAATCAAAAAAGATTTTCATATGATTTAATGAGAGAAAGCATTCTTCCATTTTTGACTATGCTTTATAACACAAATAATTATTATAAGCAGCTAGAAAATAAAACTTTTAAAAAAAGATTTCCAAAAACGCAAATAGAAGATCAATGGATTCTATCAAGGCTTAATTCTCTTATAGAAAATGTTACAAAGGGCCTAGATTCTTATTCTTTAGATTCTTTTAATGAAATAATGGGTTTTGTCGTTAATGATTTCTCAAGAGGATATATTAAGATGACAAGAGATAGGGAAGATACTAAAGAAGTTGTTGGAGAAGTTTTGGAGAAAGTTTCTTTACTTTTAGCGCCGTTTGCACCATATATATCAGAATATCTTTATCAAGAATTTAGCAAGAAATCTGTCCATCTTTCTTCATGGCCAAAAGCAGATAAGAAAAAGATAAATAAAAAGCTTGAAGAAAATATGCTAAATGTATTATTGATAATAGAAAAAGGTCTTGCTGAAAGAGATAAAGAACAAATAGGATTAAAGTGGCCTTTAGCTAATGCAACAATTATTTATTATAAACATTTAGTAGAAAAAGAATTTTATCATTTAATTGAACAACAGCTGAATGTGAAAGAGCTTGAGTTTTTATATGGAGATCCTAGTGGAGGAAGTGAACTTAGAGTCGAACTTGACACTCGCATGACACCAGAGCTTGAAGCAGAAGGCTATGCAAGAGAAATTTCAAGGCTTATTCAAGCATTCAGAAAGACTTTAGGACTGCAAAAAAAAGACTTGGTTGAAACTTCTATAGTAACTGATGAGGATTTTAAGAAAATTCTTGAACAAAACAAAGATTTTATAAAGGAAAGAACGAACTCAAAAAGGCTTGATATTGTTACAACTAGTAAGGAAAGATTTAAAAACAAAACAGACTTTAAAATTAAAGAAATGAGTGGAGAAATAGGGATTATTGTTAAATGACTACCTATAAGTAATCCTTTAAATTTACTCTTTTCAGCATAACAATCTTTAAAAAGAAAAATCGCTAATAAAAAAAGAGGGAAAATGATAGTACGAGATGAATTTTTGAGCAGGTTAAGAAAGATTTTTGATTTAAATCTTTACGAGGTTAAAGTTTGGACAGCTTTACTGTCGAGAGGAACTTCTACTGCAGGAGAATTAAGCAATATTTCTGATGTTCCAAGATCTAGGACATATGATATTTTAGAGAGTTTGGAGAAAAAGGGTTTTATCGTGATGAAGCTTGGCAAACCAATAAAGTTTGTAGCTTTAAAGCCAGATGAGGTTGTTGAGAGAGTTAAAAAAAATTTAGTCAAGTATGCGACTGAGAGGACAAAGAGGCTGGAGACTTTAAAGGGTGATGAGGTTCTTGAAGAGCTTAACGGATTATTTACAAAAGGAGTTAAGTTTGTTGAGCCTGCTGACCTTTCAGGGTCGCTGAAAGGCAGGCAGAATATATACAATCATCTTGACATGATGGTTAGAGATGCTGAAAAAGCAATAACTATTGTTACAACAGCAGAGGGACTTAATAGAAAACTTGAGGCTTTGTTGCCTAGTCTTGAGAAATGCAAAAAAAGAGGAGTTAAGATAAGAATTGCTGCTCCTATAAACAATAATAATATTAAAGTTGCGAGGGAAATAAAAAAAGTTGCTGATGTTAGAAATCTTGAAAATATGAAAGCAAGATTTGTTATAATAGACTCGAATCAGATTATGTTCATGCTTCTTGATGATGAAAAATTCCATCCAAACTACGATATTGGAATTTGGATAAATACAGAGTTCTTTGCTCAGGCTCTTGAGCAGATGTTTGAGCTTGCATGGAATGATATGAAGCAGGTGAAGTAAATTTTGAAAATGCCTTCTAAAAAGGAAAAAATTAGGTGGTATCATTATGTTGTTTGGGTTCTTGGAGCTATTGCTATGCTATTGTTAATATTTCAAATAATTAGAATTATACTAGCTTAAAATGAAGTTTAGTTACTTTTTTTCTATATTCTCTCAGATAATTAACTTTCTAATATTCATTTATTTTTCAATAATATTAATCAAGATAAATTTTTTAGATTTAACAGGCTTATTAGTTAGTGCTTTTGGATTGCTTATGTCTCTTGTTTCCAACATAATTTCAGTTATTGAGTCAAGAGACTGAAAACATTTAAATAATAGATGATATACTTAAAAATATGGGAGAATCAGGAGATGCACCAGATTGTGGAAATTATTATAATCCCCCAATAGCTGAAGCAAATGTAAATAATATATCTTCTGATTATCATCAGCAATGGCTACAAAGATTTTATGAAGAGAGAGCCAAAAGAAATTTAGATGACGGTGATTGGGATTTCCCTTTTGGAGATTAAAAAACAATATTTATAAACACATCAAACTTATATAAAACATGGAAGATGAGGATTAAAATGGCAGAGGAATCTAATTGATTAAAATGGGAGACGACGGAGATACTTGGTGATTAATATAAGTTAAGCAAAAAATATTTCTATAAAAATAAGAGGACAATAACATGAAAAACAAAATTAAGGCGAGGTTTTTTTATATATTGAGTGTTTTAATGATATTCAGCTCTGAGATTTTCAGGCTGAGATTGAGTGCATAATCAAATAAATAATCACATCTCTTCCAAAACATCTATTCCTAATAAATTCAATGAAGTCTTTAGCGTTTTTGAAAATGCTTGAACTAAAGATAATCTAAATGATTCTTGCTCTGAACCTATTACTGGGCAAGTATGATAGAATTCATTAAATGTTTGTGCAAGCTGAAATGAATAATTTGCTATTAGTGAAGGGCTAAGAGAGTTGAAAGCATGCAAAACTACGCTATTAAACTCTGAAATTTTCTTTGCTAATTCAAGTTCTTTTTGTTCAGCTTTACTTGTTTCGAAGCTAGGTTTTACTTTTGACTTTTTTAAAATTGAAGACGCTCTTGCATAACTATAAAGTAAATAAGGTCCTGTGTCTCCTTCAAAATTTAACGCATCTTCTTTGCTAAATACAATAACTTTATTCAAGCCTTGACGCAACATTGCAAATTTTATTGCAGCGATTGAAACTGCTAATGCTCTTTTTTCTAGGTCTTTTTTAGTCAAAGACTTGGTTCTTTCTTTTATTCTTTTAGCAGCATATTCACTTACTTCTTTTATGAAATCTGAATAAAGAATATTATCTCCTGTTCTTGAAGACATCTTACCTGTTGGGAGCCTTACTAATCCAAAAGGCAAATGCTTGAATTTGCTAGTATATAGGGAGTTCATTAATTCTAGTGTTTTAATAAGCTGCAGGAAATGAAGATTCTGCTCGTCTGCAACTATGTTAATGCACTTTTCTAAGTCTGGAAAGTCTTTGAATTTTTTTTCCATTAAATAAAGGTCTTTTGCAGAATAAAGAACTGTTCCATCTTTTCTTAGAAGAACCCAGACTCCTAAACCGTATTTGTCTAACTTGATAATTGTTGCTTCATCAGAAATTTCTGCTATTTTTCTAGCTAGTAAGTCTTTTACAATTTCCTTTGATTTTTCCTCCATCTCTGATTCAAAGTAGTAAGCATCAAATTTTGTGTTAAGTTCCTTGTAAACTCTCTCAAGAGATTGAAGACAAATAGTTCTTGTGTCTTTCCAGAGTTTGTTTAGCTTCAAGTCATTTTTATCATCTAGCTTTTTATTTATTTCATCTACTTCTTCCTGAAGTTTTTTGCTTTTTCCAAGTCTCTTAACAGCATCAACATAAATTGAGGCGAACCATGATTCATCTTTCTTAATTTTTTCTCTTGAATGATATTTTTTATAACACCATATCCATTTTGCAACATGCATTCCATTATCTCCCTGATAATTAGCTCGTATTACTTTTTTTCCTAGAAATTCAGAAATTCTGGCAAGACTTTCACCTATAGAAGTTCCTCTTATATGGCCTACATGGAAAGCTTTGTGTGTGTTTGCTTGAGAGAACTCGATCATTATCTTGCCACTTGACTTCTTTATTGTGTTCTCTTTTATAGCTTCTTTTAATAATTCTTTAGCTAAACTTACTTTGTTAAGAAAGAAATTTATGTATGGACCTTGAGTCTGGACATCTTCGAAGTCGGAACTTGGGTTTCCAATTTCCTCTCGTATTTTCAATGCTATTTCATGAGGGGCTTGTTTTAGCTTACTTGCAAGAAAGAAGCACGGAAAAGCATAATCTCCTAAATCTGAAGAAGGGGGAATTTCAAGTTTTGATTCTATTTCTTGCTGACTTACTTCAATCTTCATTTTTTTAAAGATAGAGCTTAGTAAACTTACGACCTCTTGTTTCATAAATAGAATAAGGAATAATGATTAATAAATTTAGCGGGTTATTGGCAAGACTAAAATTTCTAAAAGTTCATAATGAATTGGAGTAATTTTTCTGGAGGCGTCAATTTTATTATACTCTATTCTTTCACTTTTTCTCAGCAAATCAAGAATTGGCTCTGTTTGATTTTTATATTCTTCAAGCCTTATTAATGCTATTTGAGGATTGTCATCTTTTCTTCCTTCCATTCTTCTCCTGCATTCAATTCTCCTTAAAGATTCCTCGTCACTTAACTCAAAATAAAGGACCTTATCAAAAAGCCTTCTTTCAAGAGCTATTTGTGCCTGATTTATGTTTCTTACAGCGCCATCTAAAATATATGGGCTGAGTGGAATTGCTCTTATTTCTTTATTCAATAAGTAGAATATTAAGCTGTCTGGGAGAAGTCCGCCTGTTTCTATATGTTTTTTATAAGGCATAAGTGAAGCTCCCAATCACAGCAAGCTGTGGGGCTTCTAACGACGTCTAAAAATCG
>CAYQXU010000051.1:0-7706 GCA_964421685.1 Candidatus Woesearchaeota archaeon | reverse complement strand
CCCTTTATTTTTGGTTTAACAATTTCATTTATCCTATTTTAAAAAAATAGAATATTTTCTGCACCAATATCCTATTCCCTGTCTTGATATTTTTACTCCATCATGTTGCCACAAATGGTCTTGAACTTGAAATAAAGATAAACCTTCATTATGCAGATGAATTGCTCTAACTATAATTTTTTTATCATTCCTCATTCTTTTAAAACCATCATCTTCAATAAATTTTATTTTACATTTATTACAAAGATAAAGTTGTTTTTCACCAGATTTATTATATCTTTTTCCTCTTCTTGAGATATTCTCTAATTTACATTTTGGACATTTCATAGGTGCTTTACCTCCTTTCCAAAATGTAAATTGATTAAGATTTATATATTTATCCCTTTAAGTTGACAGTGTCCTTCCAGCCATTCTCGTCTTCAACGCATCAATAAAAAACGCAGGGACAGGAATAGATTTTTTTGTTTTATCATCTTCAAAAATATTCATAGTTCTATCTATAAATGCAGCTCGCTCATCTGATTTATAAAAAATATAATCCATTCCAAGAAATGGTGTTTCCCTTAAAGAAACCTTTAGTTGAACATCAATCTTATCTCCATGAAAAATAGGCAGCTTATAAGCAACATCCTTCCTTCTTCTAACAATTAGTTTAACACCATGATTCTCTCTGAGAAGAATATCGCTCAATCCAAATTCAGCCAAAAAATCTCTTCTAGCCCTTTCAGAATAATGAAAATAATCTGGATTATTCAAATGCCCATTTCCATCATTTTCATGTGTAACTATGTAAGAAAATCTTCCTTCATACAACTTTTCCCCTAAATCTTTCAAAGCCATAAAAAATCTGGAAAAACAAACTTTTTAAGCCTTATTATTGTTAAAAAATGATGAAACGCAGGTATTATCTCCTAATATTTTTGTTTGTTATTTCTTTAGCAAGTTCTCTCATCCTAACATTTAAACCATCGCCCCATATATGTGCAGGTGGGTGCGATATAGTTCAAACCTCCCATTATGCATACACGCTCGGAATAAAAAACAGCATAATTGGAATTTTTGCATTTGCAATCCTCTTAATCACAGCTTATTTTGAAACAAAAAACCCTTCTAAAAGAAAGAGAGCAATAATTCATTCTGGAATATTAATCGGAGCAGCAATTGCTTTCTATTTTATATATCTCCAAGTCTTTGTGCTTAAATCATTCTGCAGATATTGTCTTGTAGTTGACACAAGCCTTATACTCTCTCTAGCAACTGCTATTAGTTTATGGAAAAAATAAGAAGATAAAATAATAAAAAATTAATGAGAGCAACAAAGCCCTTGAACGCCGGCCGTGACTCCTAAGGGTAATTGTTGTGAACTATATTGCACATCACACTTTACAAAACCAGTTGGCAAGATTTGGGTATTATTTACACTATTCCAAATACTTACTAACCCAGTCACGCAAGTGCTTCCAGGATATTGCTCTTGACATCTAGTTCCAGGAGTTGTAGTCACATTATTGAAATTGCCAAAAATTAAAGTTGATGTAGGAGCACATTTATTCCCTAAATTTGTCGTCTCACTCCCTCCTTCCTTCGCAGGTTTGCTCCCTGTAATAGAAGCAGGATTCTTTATTATATTCCCCGTAACAGTCGTCCCAATGATATACCCAATAACTAATGCAAGAATTATAAAAACAATCCACCATAAAGCATTATTATTTTTCGCCATTTTACCTCCTTACATTTTCGTCTTTCAAAACATCAAAGACGCAATTATTAAAGGATATATATATATATATATATATATAAATGTAATCTTTCATCAAATTGAAGTGTAAAAATAAAATGAAAATTGAACTTTTTCTGGCTCCCGGAGATAAAGAAGGAATTTTATTAAAAAAATTTTTGCAAAGAAATAACTTATTTTTTAAGGAAATTATTGCAAACGACATTAATTTGCTAAGAAAAACTAGACAAAACATTCCATCTGAAAAAAACTCATTTCTTAGGATAAGAATGTCTCATTCTATTCACATTATAAATGGCTTTAACCCTTGGGCATTAAAACAATTATTAGAGCATATTGAGAAATACAATTCAAAAACAGAAAAGGATTTTAGAACTATAATAGGGGGAAAATTGTATTAGCCAAAATGTCAAAAATCCTCGCCCAAGGCGCAGAAGCAATAATAAGGTTAGAAAATAATAAAATCATTAAGGACAGGCTTCCTAAACTATATCGTTTAAAAATTCTCGATGAAAAAATAAGGAAACTTAGAACACGTTCTGAATTAAAACTTCTTGAAAAAGCTTCAAAAGTCGTCAGTGTTCCTAAAATAATAAGCTCAAGCGAGAATAAAATAGAAATGGAATTTATTAATGAGGGAAAACTCTCCTCAAGCCTAGATAACTTCACTTTAAAAAAACAGAAACAGATTATTAATCTTATTGGTAAAGACATTTCAAAACTCCATAGCGCAGATATAATTCACGGCGACTTAACAACAAGTAATATGATTTTAGTTGAAAATTTTGATAAAAATATAGATAAAAAAAATGTTAATAATAAATATAAAACTAAGAATACTAGCTCAAAAAATAGTGTATTAACAAATAACCATAAATCAGCGAGCGAAGCGAACCTAGTTGGGGTGGGTGGGCGAGGAGTTGGTGGTTGGGATAAATTCTCAATTTTCTTCATAGACTTCGGCCTCGGATTCATAAGCAACAAATTAGAAGCCAAAGCAGTAGATCTTCATTTGCTTAAACAAGCGTTAGAAGCAAAACATTTCAAAAACTGGCAAGATTTATGGAGAGAATTTGAAAAGGGTTATTCTTTTACAAATGAAGAAAAGAAAGTTCTTGAAAGACTAAAGACAGTAGAAAAACGTGGAAGATACAAGGAAAAATACTAATGGCAAAAGAGAACGAAGAAAAATGCATTCTTTGCGGCGGAGAAACAGAGGAAAATAAATGTAAGATCATATGTAAGAATTGTGGATGGAAAAGAGATTGTAGCGATCCTTAATCAAAACCCTTATAAATTAGATGGAAGTTTTCTTTTTAGAGCCCCTTAGTACAGCGGTCAAGTATACGGCCCTTTGGAGGCCGGGACCCAGGTTCGAATCCTGGAGGGGCTATCACCCAAAAGCTCTTTGATAATAAAGCTGTCTATTAATTTCTTGCCTTCTAGGAGAAATCCATCCAAAAAATCTTCTCAAGCCAGGATTGTATTTCTCTCCTAAAACCAAGCTGGCAAGTTTCCTATATTCCTCGCTTCCTTGAGATTTAGGTTTGTAAGAAGTATATGGAGTAAATTCAGACAAAGCCTTTAAAACATTTGTGTCATGAGGAATAACAGCCATAACAGGAACACCAACAACGCTTTCTATTTCTTCAATTGAGAGCTCAAAATTCTTGTCATAAACTTTATTCAGAACAAGCCCTATAATTGGAGTCCCTCTTTGCTTAGCTAGCTTCACGGCTCTTAGTGTATTGCTTAATGTTGGATGGTCAGGAGTTGTAACAACAAGAATTTCATCAGATGCAATCATAACTCCCAAAGTCTCATCGTCCAAAGCAGGCGACGAGTCTAGCAAAATAACATCATATCTCTTTTTGAGGTAATTAATTTTATCTCTAAGCTTCAAAGGGCTTGTATTTAACTTGCCAGCTAAAGATCCTGGAATTATATCTAAATTATCAAGCTCCTGAATAGCGTCGCTAGGCTTAGCCTCTCTTTCAAGAACATGGTGCAAAGTAACTTCTGGCTCAACAATATTATGGTGCAATCCAAGATTAGGGGCAGAAAGGTTTCCGTCAACTAACAAAACTTTTTTCCCAAAACCAGCTATAGCATCTCCTAAAGAAGATACAACACTAGTCTTGCCTACGCCTCCCTTTAACGATATAATTCCTATAACCTTAGCCATAAATCACCTCATACAAGTAAAACAAGAAAAATTGATTTAAATATCTTATTGATTAGCTAACTAAAGCTTTCACTAGACTAATAGTTCCATGCAACCACTCCTCAGCAGTCTGCTCTCCCCAAGTTTTTGTTGGAACATATTTTATTTTAACATCTTTAGACATTAGCCCTCTTCTTTTTAGTTTCCATTCCTGGACCATAAATTTCAAATCATGTAGAGGATAAGACCTCACGATGTAAGTTCCTTCCTGACCTA
Organism: Candidatus Woesearchaeota archaeon; assembly: GCA_964421685.1. Taxonomy (GTDB): domain Archaea; phylum Nanobdellota; class Nanobdellia; order Pacearchaeales; family GW2011-AR1; genus CAYQXU01. Next base: position 3,528 of record CAYQXU010000051.1, on the reverse strand, counting down.
CAGGAAACGAATTCATTAAGTTTTGTCTTGAAGTTCTAGATGCAGTGTCGACACCAAAAAATTTAATTTCATCCTTAAGATGTTTCTCAACAAAATAATTCCAAAGGCCCGAGTGAACATCAAGAGTTTTACCATCAACAACATACGGTTTATCCTCAAACCATACTGGATAGCCTATTGAGTCAACCATATATCCCTTTCCATCAAACCTAGCTTCGTTTAAGTCAGGTCCTACACCAGAAAGAATGTATGGAACATTATCGGTGTTTATAGATTCAGCAGCCTTTGCTCTTTCTGCGTCTTGCCTGGCGTTTCCGGAAGGAACAACTATTTCAATCAAATTTCTCATAAAAACAACAAATAAAATCTATTTTTAAATATATCTATCATAACCTTTTTGTAGTAACAACATAAATGAGTTACAGCAACCTTTAAAAACACTATTCCAATTTTAATAAAATGCCAAGAATAAAAAAAACAAAACCAGAAGAAAAAACTGAAGAGTCTAAAAAACTCTCGCAGTTGGAATATGAGAAAAAAGTGCTGGAGTTAGGAGAGAAAGGCTTTAGTTCTGAAAAAACAGGGCAAACCTTAAAAAACGAAGGAATCCATCCTAAAGATTACAGCAAAAAAATCTCTAAAATATTAAAAGACAAGGGAATCTACAAAAATCCTGATTTAAATAGCATAGAAGCAAAATTAACTAAAATACAAGCTCATTACTCCAAAAACAAGCACGATAGAAGAGCTATGAGGGAAAAGGAAAGACGTGCATCTCAATTAAGAAAGTTAAAAAGCTATTTTGCAAAAAAAGAAAAATTAGTTGTTTAAAATTCTAAAATTAAAATGGGTGACATAGAAAATTCTTTAGAGGAGCAAATATCTTTAGTTGCAAAAAAGTTTCTTGAAAAAACAAATAATAAAGAAATACAAATCATAAGTCATTTTGACACAGATGGAATAAGCTCTGCAACAATAATAGTAAAGGCTCTAAAAAGGCTTGATAGATTATTCTCATTGAAAATAGTAAAAAGCCTTGAAGAGCGCCACATTTTTAATCTTAAAAAAGATAAAGTGGCGTTATTTATCGACTTGGCTTCTAATAGTCTTAATTACATAGAAAATGCAGGTCTTGAAAATGTTTTTATCATAGATCACCACGAGATCACTCAAAAAATTCCACAAAATGTTGAAATCATAAACCCTCACCTTCATAATAAGCAAAAATTAAGCAGCTCCAGCCTAGTTTATTTATTCGCTAAAGAGCTTGACCAAAAAAACTCTGATCTTGCAAAGCTGGCAATACTTGGAATGGTAGGAGATCTTTTAGAGAAAGAGATAGAAAAACTAAACAATCACATTTTAGAAGACGGAGAAATCAAAATAAAAAAAGGATTATTAATTTATCCTGCCACAAGGCCTCTAAACAAAACTCTTGAATACAGCTCGAATCCATATATTCCCGGCATTACTGGAAATTCTGAGGGGGTTTTTGAATTGTTAAAGGAAGTTAATCTTTTCCAAAATAATGGGAAATACAGGGGCCTTATAGAGCTTGATGCAGATGAAATGGAAAGGCTCGTTACAGGAATAATGCTTAGGAATCCTAAAGCTAAATATAAAGACATTATAGGGAACATTTTTTTAATAAAGCTCTTCAATAAGCTTGAGGACGCGAGAGAGATAAGCGCAACAATTAACGCATGCTCAAGGCTAGGCAACAGCGAAACTGCAATACAATTTTTAATGGAAATCCCTAGGGCTAAAAAAAGAGCAGAGCAATTGTATGTAAAATACAAGCAGCATATTATTGAAGGGCTTAAAATGGCTAATAAAGTTCCAAGGCTGGAAGGAAAGGGATTCATAATAATAAACGCCCAGGAAAAGATAAAAGACACAATTGCAGGAACAATTGCAGGAATAATCTCATCTTCCTCCTTGTATGAAGACGGCACTATTATTGTAATAATGGCATACTACGAGAACAAAATAAAAATTTCAGCCAGAATTGTGGGCAGACAGGGTAGAAATCTTAGAGAAGTTCTAGCTAATGTTATAGAAAAAACAGGCGGCGAAGTCGGAGGCCATGATAATGCTGCAGGCGCAATAATAACAAAAGAAAACGAGAGCCAATTCTTGGATATATTAAAAAAGGCTCTTGAAATTGAAATGATTAAGGTGTAGAAAAATTTCTTTTTAACAAAGCCTCATCAACTCTAAGATATTGAAGAGAGGCAATTTTATAGGCATGAGAATAATTTTTAAATTCAGACATGATAGATCCTAATCCAACAAAAAAACTTGAACTTACATCTAAATGCTGGCCTATAAGAAAGGCATTCATGTCACTTCGTGCGTTCCTTTCAATTACTCCTCTAACTGTTTTTAAATCAGCATCCTTAAGAAAGGCAAATATATATGGTCTAGTAAATTTTTCAATATGGATGGGCTCATTCGGAATAATGTAATTATCTACAAAATGAAGCTGTTCCTCCCCATGCTTTCCGTGAAAGCCTAATTCTACTAATCTCCACTGGTCTTCTGGTAATATATCCTCCTTAAACCAGTCTTCGCCAACAACAAGTCCATTTAAACCCATCTTAATCAAAGATTATTTCCTTTTTTAAATATTTATTTCCTTCATTACAATCATCACAACCCTTAAAAACCAAATTCTTATCCTAATAATATGGTAAATATGGAAGTTGGCGATTTAGTTTTATGCACGGTAGACAGAATAGTTGGAACAGTGGTTTTCGTTAAAATCGAGGGCTTTAAGAACTTGGAGGGAGGAATCGTAACAAGCGAAATAGCTCCTGGAAGAATAAGAAATTTGCGTGATTATGTTGTCCCAAAAAAGAAAATCGTATGTAAAGTTCTTAGAATTTCCGGCGACAGGATAGATTTATCATTAAGAAGAGTAAGTTTAAAGGAGCAGAAAGAAGTTTTTGAAAAATTCAAGCAAGAGCAAAGCTACAAAAGCATTTTAAGAAGTGTGCTTGGAAATGACTTTGAAAAGATAATAAATGGCATTGTTGAAAATGAAAACCTCTATGAATTTCTGGAAGACTCGAAAAAAGACTCAAAAAAGTTGGAAAAACTTGTAGGCAAGGAAAAATCTGTTAAAATATTAAATATCTTAAACATGGAAAAGAAAAAAAGCTACATTGTGAAGAAAACACTATTCTTAAAAACAGCAAAGCCAGAAGGATTGAACTTGATAAAAAGCTTTTTTAGCAAAACGAAAAACATAGAAATAAAATATATTGCAGCAGGAAAATATTCATTAAGCGCAGAGTCTACTGACCCAAAAAAGGCGGACAACGCACTAAAGGAAAACATACAGGACATGGAGAAAAATTCCAAAAATCTTGGCTTGGAATTTAGCATTAAAGAAAAATAATTCTTTGCTTTGGCCAAGTATGGACGAAGCACCAAAAATAAGTTAGTATTTTTGAAGCGCTATATTCCTTAGGCTTTGTCCGGAGTTCTAAAAATAAAACCGAAAAATAGTTATTATCGAATAAC
>CAYQXU010000050.1:0-7754 GCA_964421685.1 Candidatus Woesearchaeota archaeon | reverse complement strand
CTATTTTTAGACGTCGTTAGAAGCCCCACAGCTTGCTGTGGTTGGGAGGTTCACTCTATAGCCCATTAATAAAACAATGACTAAGATAATTTAAACCTTACTAAAAAAATAAAATCCCCTCACCCGGAGTCGAACCGGGGCCTCTCGGGCACTGTTTTCCCTGAAAACTACAGCCAAGCGCACTAGCCGTTATACTATGAGGGGATTAATTAAAGAAATCTAAGGTATTTTTAAAGGTTTATTCTTTACAACATAAATCCTTTTAAACTAAATTCTCTAGAAAATAAAATGGCTAAAATTGGATTGGCAGGGTATCTAGTTGCTTTGGGAATAGGAACAGCCTCATGTTCAATTGGATTAACCAGCTACCTTTTACATAGTTCTCCTAACAGGCCTGAAAGACCCTCTATCGTAGAAAGAGTTCAAAGAACTAATTCTCAAGTTAACCAATATCAATCAGCAAGGGATACGGCATCTTCTCCAAGCCTGCAGGCAAAATTAGATTCAGCAATAACAAAATTAAAAAATGAAAAAGACAGCTTATCAACGCCGGATTATTTAGCCGCATTAAAGCAATATCAAGAAGATTCAGCAAGATATGAAACACAAAAAAGTCAGGCAGGAAGTTTAGTTTATGGAGATGAAGCGCTTTTAACTGTAGTTGCAATATCTCTCATAGGCGGATTAACAGCTGCATTTAGAAGCAGGGATTAACTTTATCATAAACTTTATTAACCTTTTTTCCCTAATTTTCTTATGAAAAAAGAAGTGAGCGCGTTGCTAATTATTCTATTCTTGCTTCCTGCAATCTTAGCTGCATCTGAAGCCGCAAAAACATCAGAAGACCTGCAAAAAGAGATAAACAAAGCAGCATATCACGCAGTGCAGTATCACGCTGGGAATGAAAATTATGCAGAATACACTGCAAATATAAACCAAGTAGAAAATAAAATAAATTCAGTCTTGATTTCAAGCAGCGATCAAGATCTAAATGAGGCAAACCTCAAACAAGTTCTTGGTGACCCAAGTTCGCAGACAGACTGGATCTCAAAAACACAGGATGAAGAAATAAAAACTGACAAGCCTGTCTCAGTATGGACTGACAGGGTAATCTTCGACGGAAAACAGCAACTTAAATATTCCTTAACGCCTGCTTTAAATGAAAATAACAAAGTAAGCTACAATATAAAATTCTCCACTGATTTTGTCCAGTCAAAGCCAATAATAAATTTAAAGAATGAGATAAGTGATATTGAAAAAACTGCAAAAGAGTTTTCATTAAACCCAGACGACATCCAAAAAGCAAACCAGCTTGCAGAAACATCCGTAAATGTTGAAAACCTCTTCAAAGATTATGTAAAACTCTCTCCTGTTGAAAGTTGTGAGCAGACAATGTCAGACCTGCTTGGCGGAGAGACAAAGACAAGCCAAGTTCAGGTCGTTGCTAAAGAATTCGAGCTGAGCAGCAAAGATAACACAAAAGTTATTGCAAGAACAGAAATATGTGAAAAGTGCGATAATATTGATTACTTCGTAAATTTAAAGATGAGAATTGAAAAAAATAATAATATTTTAGAATATCCTGGCCAAAGCCCTTCTGCAAGCCAATTTGAAAACCTTGACTCTACAGGATTCAAAAGAGCAATAATAGATTCAAATCAAGTTCTTCAGGAAATGATAAGCTCTGGAAATTACGAGTCAGCTTATAGTGTCATGAAAAGAATGGAGCTATTAAACGATTTATGGGCTCAAAAAGCAAATAACGCGGACGAGAAAACAAAAATTGAAAACTTTGCAGACAGAAATGGATTTTTGCAGAGTTTATTTGTAGGATTGCCTGTAAAAACATCTTTAGTAGAGCAAACAACATTCGAAAAAACGCTTGTGCAGGAGTTTAAAGTTAATGGGGAAGAAATCTGCACGAATCAAATAGATGACAACAATGATCAGCTAGTTGACTGTGCAGACAACTTATGCACAGGAAAAGTTTGCGGAACGCAGACAATTAATGTAACAAATGAGAATATCACAACGCAAGAGCAAAGGGAAATGTACTGCACGCTGGGGCAATGCCAATTAAAAGAAGAATCTAAAGCAGAAGCCTCATTATGCGGAAACAACAAGTGCGAGCAGGGAGAAAATGAAACCTGTGTTCAAGATTGTAAAACCTGCCCAGTATATCCTCCAATAGAATGCTCTGGAGAATTAATTTCAAAGGGGGAAGACGCAAATGGATGCCCTTTAGCGCCAGTCTGCCTTGAAAAAAAAGATTCATGTTCGTCAAGCGATGAGTGCACGCAGCCTTTATGTGGAAAAGCAGAATGTATTAATGGAAAATGCGAAACAACAGAATTGAACTTGTGCCAGGAAAGCGTATGTGTTGAAGGTGAAAAAAAATCAGAAGCGTGCGATTCTGGAGAAAGCCTAGTTATTGAAAGATGCATAAATGGAAACTGGAAAAGCACTGGACTAAAATGCGATATAGCTGTGTCAGGACCAATGCAGGTAATAAGACCGCTAGGGACAGAATGTAAAATTGCATCGGACTGCACTGGGGGAAACAGCCAATGTGTGCTAGGAAGATGCCAGCCAATAACAATAAAAAAGTCAGCAGTACAAGATTCTTCAGAGTCCTCAGTAGTTAAGGGAATAAGCTTTACAGGGGATTCGATACAGCTTACAACAGAGGTTCTAACAGGTGTTGTTCCAGATCCAACAAATCCTAATGTTTTAGGAGAAGCTAAAGACTACAAAAGGCCGTTGCCAAAGGGAACAGGAAGCTCTTTCTTGACAGGAGTAAGCAGAACAGACAATCCAGCACAAATTGCGCAAACAAATACCGTCGACACAACAGCAAACCCTCAAGCGCAAAACATAATCAAAATAAACAGCAATGAAAAAAATGTTTTCGGAGTCACAGGAGTTTGCATAAAAAATAAAGATGGAGTAACCCCTATACTTAAATTTGAAGGCGGTGGAGACCAATTCAAAACAATCTCTCAGCTGCAAAACAGCTATGAAACAGGCGGGACAGAAGCTTATTGCAGATGGAAGCTTGAAAATCTTCTAAGAGAAAGGAAAGAGCTTGAAAAAAGCTTCAACGAAGAATTTGTAAAAAAATATTTCGAGCAGGATCTTCCAAATTTCGCAGATGATTGGGAAAATGCACACAAAGTTATTCTTGACCTCAATGATCAAAACATTAAGAATCAAATCGAGACGGCAAAAATGATGGAATGCATTGGAGTAAAAGCTTTAGATAACTATAATTTAATTAATATAAACTACCAAAACCCGCTGTATGGCTCGCTAAAATACGAGGAGAAGCTGAGCAATGTAAGATTTTCAGGAATGAGCAATGATGTAAAGATAATTTCTCCATCAATAAAAGAGTTTGTAATATTCCCTTCAAGAGAATTCATAAAAACAGAGCTTAAGAAAGATATGGAAACAGGCGAATTTCCAGGATCAATGAAGAGCTCAGCTGAAAGAAAAATAAACAAAGGCCTTACAGAAAATGAGCTGTCATCGCTAAAAAGCAGCCAAAAAGTTATTGGCTTAATAAAAAAGATTACAGCAGACGCTCCTGATGGAAATCTTGCAGTTCAGCTCAAAGTAGTTGACAGCAATAATGATGTTTTGTATAATTTATATATAAAAGCTAATGAAAATGAAATAATTAAGGCGCAGCCTCTGACTCCTGCAAACACGCCAAATAAAAACGTTGAAATGACTATTGGATTTGAGGAAGTTTATAATATACTGCAAAATGCAAGAAAAAGATCATATTCGCAAGATGCGCCGTGGGAAGAAGGGAAGATAAACCCTTCAACTATAATTAAATCAACTACAGACTGGATAGGCACGCAGATAAAAATAATAAATTTAATGAATTCCGTAAGCGTCTCACCTTCCCAGTATCAAGGAGACATAAAAGATTTATTCAAGCAAGTGTTCTTTGCAATAGGCGAAGGAGAATCAAGTAAAACAGCTGTAAGCACAAGCCCTCAAACACAGATTGTCTGGGGCAAAGAAGGGCAAACAACAGCAATTCTGGCATAAAAAGCCGTCGGCAAATATAGAGTTTCCCAAATAGAAATATTTAAAAAGACTGCGCTTTTTTAAGGATTAGAAAAAAACGAGGTAAACCAAAGGGAACAAAATTCCTTTCTTTATCTGTTAAGGACAGATACAAACATGGACGAAGAAGTTAATAAAGAAGTGCCGATCAGTGACATTGAATTGGACGATGACATCCCTGATGAAGAATTTTCATTTCTAGACGATTAATTTTTAATATCCAATACTACTTCATTATTTTCTTTTTTTAATTCTGGTGATGGATATTCTACAAAAAATCTGAGCTTGTCAACATTGAGCTTCGCAACCCAAATATTTGTAAGCGTTATAATTCTCCCATTTCCGACAGGCAGGGCATCAACATCAAGCTCTTTTAAGAGTGTTGTATCAGCATAAATCAATATCTTAGATTTTGAAGCATCCTTAAGTCCGTTGTTTCTTAAGCTCAAGTTAGTGTTAAGATATTTTCCATGCATAACAGCTGAAACATCTTCAAGCTCGAGATCAGGATAAGAAAGAACAGAATAAAGATTGTCTATGATATCTATTATTTCCTTATCCACTTCTTGGTCGCAGCTGCTTACAGGATACATAATGCTTTTAGGATTATTAATATGATCAAATCCAAGAACATGTAAAAGCTCGTGGATGCCGATATTAGGATGAGGGCAGTTTGAATCTCTAAGAAGCTGGATTTTTCCGTTATAAATAACATTAAATTCTCCTGATTTAGTTATATTGACGGGCCCGCCTTCTCCTGCAATAAATAACCCGCCTTCAATTCTTGCTTTTGAGTCGCATGTGACATGAATTTCCTCATTTGAATTGACAGGATAAAAATTCAAAGAAGTTAAACTAGATATAGTGTCAAATGCATTTTGCATGTCATTTTCCTTTCCAAGCGGACAATTTTCTATTCTATAAGATATTGTTGATTCAAGAAACCTCATATTAGGATAGAACTGCAGAGTTTTATTGCTCAAGTTTTCAAAATTGCCGTTGCCAGTCTCAAAATGGCTGATAAATTCAGTTGTGTTTAACGGCACAAACCAATAAACAATTAAAATACTGATAACAACTATAAAAAAAACCAAACTTAGTCCAATTTTCCAGCTCATTAGAATAAATCAAAAACAGATTATATAAATTTATTGAAGGACATTAAAAACAGATTAAAACTAAAAAAAGAAAAATGTTAAATAAAACTACCAGCCGTCATCATCAGGCTTGCCGGCGTCTCTTTCTTCATCTTTTTCATCTTCATCATCACCTATAGAATCCTCATCTTCTTCATCTTCTTCAAGCTCTTGTTTAACCATCTCAAATTTACACCTCAGTTTAGTTATGCATTTCAAGAAGTCGCACCTTTTAAAGCTTTTTGCGTTGCAAAATATAATAATTTTTTATGAGAAAGGTTTTTAAATAAAAAAGTTATAATAAAAAATTATCCAACCCATTCTAATATTTTTTCTGCAGCTTCTTGTCCCATTTTGTATGTAACTAATAACTTTTCTGGGTCAATTGTCCTCTGATTTGTCGGGTTTTCTTTTGGAGGATGAATTAAAAGTGCGTTTGAATCGTTTCTTATCTTATCAACATCATTTTGGAAATCTCTTACTTTTCTAGAAAATCTTCCAATCATACCTTTGTTAGGATACATCCACGATGCAACAATTCCTTCCAAGGTATTTCTTAATGAGGTCTTTAAATTATTAAATTGTTCTGGATGATAATTTATACAAAAAACAATTGGGCTTTTAGGATGCCTTTGTTTTAATTCATCATATCCAATCTGCTCAATTACTCCTCCATCAATAAATCTCTGATCCTTGGGTGGAGAATAATAAGGAATAACGCTGATGGCATTTCTGAGCACACCAAGAGGATTTTCCTTCAAGTTCAAATAAACTATTTCATTTTTTTCAGTATCAAAAACTTTAACATAAGTAGGCATAGAACTTTGCCTTAAAGCATTGATATCAAGTACCTTAACATTTCTAGCCACATTTATTAAATGATCAACATTTAACACATTTATATGATCACGACCTCTTTTTTTAAATCCAAATCTTCTGGCAAATCTATCTCTAATTGCCGACAAAATTCGATCAGTAAAAATAAAACCTTCATATAAATTTTCATAATAAATGCTTGCTCCAATCTCTATCTGTTCTGGACTTATATGGGCTGCTGTAAAATACGCAATGTTAAAGCCCCCTGCAGACCCCGCATATAACCTTTCAATCCGATTATGGAATTTATTATCTGAAAGTTTTTTAAGCACTCCTCCTCCAAAAACCCCTGCCATTGCTCCACCACCTAGATAAAAAACCGCATTCTTTTTTTCCATATAAGAAAATCGGAAAATTATCTTATAAATATTTATATTCCTGCATAATAACTTTTAAATACCTTAATCCTGAGACATAAAGATGGCAAACCAAAAAGAAATAGAAACAATGTATGATTGGGTAGATAAATTCCATGCACTGCGTATTGGAGAATATCCTGACTTTACATGTGCATATTATAATGGAGACTATTCTAAAACACTTAAGCAAGCTCAGACAGATAAACACAACTGGATTTTGAAAGGCATCAAGTTCAAAAAAGGAGATAGAATATTAGACATTGGCTGTGGTTGGGGACCAATGTTAAATGCCGTAAGAAATAAAGGTGGAAAAGCTGTTGGTCTAACTCTTTCAAGTGCACAAAAGAAATATTGTACGGATAGAAAGCTCGATATAAGACTAAAAGACTGGAAAGCGGCTAAAGCTGAAAAGTTTAATGGAGTGGTAAGTATTGGGGCGTTCGAACATTTTTGTTCTATAGATGAATACAAGAAAGGCCTTCAGGAACAAATTTATAAAGATTTTTTTAAATTTTGTAGCGATTCTCTACCAAAGGGAGGAAGATTATTTCTTCAGACAATGGTTTGGGGTAAAAAAGTTCCAAATCCATATAGCCTAAATTTAAATGCTCCAGAAGGGACTACAAAAAAAATACTTGCAAGAGTAGAAAAATTCTATCCGGGCTCTTTCCTTCCAGAGAGCAAAGAGCAGATTATTAATTGTGCAAAACCATATTTTAAATTCATTGAATCAAATAACGGAAGGCTGGACTATATTGAGACACTTAAAGGTTGGTCTAAAAGCAATAAAAATTTATTCAAACCGAGAAATGTTTTTTCAACACTAAAAGCAATAATTTCTCTTATACCCAGATATTTGACTGACAGAGATTTTAGAATTCAAATAGAGTTAGTAAGAAAAAGTGATCAACGTAATTGTTTTATAAGAGAAATAATGACTCACGAAAGGATGTTTTTCGAAAAGAAATAAAACATCAATCTACTTATTAATAAACTCATAAGCAGAATAAGCTGCAGTGCACCCATCAGCAACTCCTGTGATTAACTGCTTGAACTGCTTGTCTGTAACATCACCTGCTGCAAAAATTCCCGGAACATTAGTTTCAGAAGTTTTGTGATCAATAATTATTTCATTGTGGTTGTTTAGTTTAACACCTAAAGGCTTTGCAAGGTCAGATAAAATAATATGCCCTATAGCAACGAAAACCCCCTCCAGCGCAAGCTCTTTTTTTCCTTTATGCTCTTTATCTAAAATAATGCTTGTTACGTAGTCTTTACCTTTTATTTCTTTTATGTTAGTATT
>CAYQXU010000049.1:0-8206 GCA_964421685.1 Candidatus Woesearchaeota archaeon | reverse complement strand
ATCTGCGGATTAAAATCCGCAAAGGGTTTCTTTCAACTGGCTCGTCCTAAAGGTTTATTTTCTAAAAGTTCTTCCAAGTTCTTATTTGGAAACCTTTCCAAAAGGTTTACTGGTAAGGTTATTCGCTTTTGGGAACCTTTTTTTAAAAGGTTCATTCTTCTGATCGCTAATATGAAACTTATGCTCAATTTGGTTTTCAAGTTTCTCGAAAGCTTTGTGTATTGCCTTAACAAAATCCCAGTCAACAGAATCAGCATGAAAATGAGAGCTTCCAAAAAACAAATCAAAGTCTAAGCTGAACTTCCTTTTATTTCCCTCAGGAGAATAAACTTTAATATGAATTTTAAGTCTTGAAGATTCTTTCAGTTTTCTTTTTAATTTCTTAAAGCCTTCTTCAATTAATCTATTATATTCAGCCTTTTCAGATTCACTTAACAAATCTAATCCAGCAATTTCAATTTCAGGAGACATGAATAGAAAAAGATATTGGAGTTTTTAAGGGTTATGAATTAAAATCCAGGCCTATATGGTAATTTTGTTTGAGCTTGGTAAGCTTCAAAAAATTCCAATTCCTCTTGGGGAACTGAAGAAGCAGTAGCCAATGCATCAGTTAACTTTCTAGCTCCTTGTATGTATGTTAATCCACAATGAATATTTAATAAAACATCTCTACTCATAACTTCCAAACAAACAGCTATATCCCCCATTTCAAGATGCGCTCTCTGAAAATTTCCACTTAAGATATAAGGTTTAACACTTTCTTCATATCTTCCTCTTAATCCGGTAACAATCTTTCTAACTTTATCTGGAGTTAATTTTTCTTGGGGATGATCTCTAGAATCCCAAGTGAATGTCTTAGGTTTTCTTTCAAAAATTCTTGATAATATTCCCATAAATAAATTTAATAAAATTCCATTTTTAAATGTTTATATTTTAAATCTCAGTATTGCTCCAATTCCTCCAAGATTCCAAAATTGATCTCCTTCTTCTGTTTCTGAAGAAACAATCTCAACATTCGCACTTATATCATGAGCCATTTTAGTAAGTTCTTTTGCAAGAGTCTTATTTAAATTCTTAGATAAAATTAATAATTCTACAGCTCCATACTCAAGAGCTTTCCTAGTATCAGCTTCTTTAAGAGTTGCAAGATCTCTATTGTGTCCTAGTGTTTCAAAAAATCTTTCTAGAAGTTTTTTTTCATGAATTATTTCCTGTCCTGCAAGTAAATCCTGGCTTCTCTGAACTAACTCTTTAAGTCCAGACTCATCGCTTCCGCCAATGTCAACTCTTCCAATAACTTTTTCCTGTAATTTTGTAGGCAAATACTGGCCATCTAAAAACTCATCCTTAGTAGGTATAGGCCCTCCAATAATAATCCCTTTAAGCTTTGGCATTTCATAAAAAATAGTTTTCATTTCATCTGCAATTCTCTTATAAAATTCCTTAGTCAATCCTTCTGTTATTCTATGAAATCTCTGGCTTGAGTTGTGGACAAGAATTCCATTTGCAAAGAAGTTACCTGATTCTGTTTCTATATCTACTAATTTAAAACTCCCACTTTGTTTCTTTATGTTAACTACACTTAATTTTAAAATATCAAAATTATTTGAGCAAATTAGGATATCCCCTTTTTTTAAATCTCCTGCTACAACTTCCTCAATTTTCTCATTATTTATTCTAAAAAAAGTATGACCCAGAGAAGAAATAATAGATTCTCCATCTTCAACAAAAATTTCTAGGATTTTATCTTTGACAGTCTGCCACTTATTTCTTACTTTAGTAGGAACTATCTTATTATTTTTTATATCTAATGCATTTATCCTATCATTTATTTTTAAATCAATTAGATTTTTATTCTTTTTATTCAAACTAACCCAACTATCAGGAGAAAGACACTGCCCCCCAGCCCTAACTTTTGATGGAACTCCTGAAGACATCTTTTGCATTATTTCAATTCTTTTGCCTTCAAGCATTCCAATTGTAGCCTCTTTCCTATCCATGACTAAAAGTCCGAACACTTCCTTAATTGAAAGCATTTCCACTAAAGGATCCAAAATAAAATCTTTGTCACATCTATACATTCTTGTTTTAAGAGGCATAGGAGGTTCTATTTCCCAAAGCCTTAGATCATCCTGCCCTTCTATCTTAGAAATATTGCCTGCAAAAAGAGCTAATCCATTCTCAGGAGTTTTCTTATACTCTTTAAGCTGTCTCGTTATCTTGTCTAGAGCATTTCCAACATTTTTTCTTGTCGACGTAGATTTTATATTTTTAGCAGTAGATTTTTCAGCCTCAAGCTGGTCTGCAACAGTGTAAATGTTCTGCCCTGCAGGAACATAAACAGTAATAAGTTCTGTGGCTCTGCCTTTGTAAGTCTCAAGCTCATCAACTAATTCTTGTAATTCGTCTTTGCTAATCATTTTATATCAAATTATAAAGAAGAAGTATGTTTATAAAATTGATTAAACTTATCTTGCCTTATTATTAATTCTACCTTGGTGTTCACTATATGCCTGTTCGTATTCTGCCGGCTCTGCATGTAGCATAGAAGAAAGATTACCTGGAGTATCTTTAGTGATCATATGAACTTTATATCTAAATTTATCACCAGTAACAGAATCTTTAAGAGTTAAGTTGCAGATGTTAGAATCAACGCTGTCATGTCCTCCCATTCCCTGATATCTACCTATTCTTCTTTGCTGATTATAAGGAACTCTAAGATCCATTGGAAAACTAAAACAGATTCCAATAGCCCCAAACCAATGAGGATTTGGCTTATCTTTAGAGTGTATATGAATTGCAGCTTCTTGCTCATCCACAAAAATTAACTCAGAATTTCCAAATGTTAGCATAATATTTGAATCAATAAACCTTTCAAGTTGGGCGGGTAAAGTCATAATAAATATAAGAATCTTCAGTTTAAAAATATTTATTTACAAAAACTCCACCTTAAACTCTCCTTCAACTATATCTTTAGCGTTTGTTACATCTTTCAAATCTTGCAATAGCTCCTTTAATAAACTATATTCTCTACTTTCTAAAGTTAAAATAATCTCAGCATTCATAGATTTTTTATTTTCTGTTTTTATGCCCCTAATTTTTGAAATTAAGTTGGTTAACACAAACCATCTATTAGCAGCTAACAAATCTTGAGGGATTTTTTCACTCCACTTTTCTAATTTTTTCTTATCGTAATCAGGCCACTTAGAAGTGTGAATACTTATATCTTTTTCATATTTCTTAAAATGAGTCTGATAAATTTCTTCTGTAACAAACGGCATTATGGGGGCAATTAATTTTATTATGGTTAAAAGTGATTGATAAAGAGTATATTGTGCTGAAATCTTTTTCTGCCCTCTTTCATTATAAATCCTTTTCTTGACAATTTCAAGATAATTATCACAAAAGGATTTCCAAAAAAAATCTTCTGTATTAAATTTAGCTTTTGCATAGTCATATGATTCAAATCTACTGGTTGTGGTAAAAACAGTCCTATTTAATTCTTTAAGGAATAGTTCATCAACTTTTTCAAGAGTCTTTGGCTTTTTCCCGTCATAATCTTTTAGGTTCATAAAAACAAAATTTGAAGCATTCAACAACTTATTTACAAACTTCTGCCCTGTAACTAAATCTTTTTCTTGGTAATCTAAATCTTCCCCAAGTTTAGAGCTCGCAGCCCAAAATCTTAAAGGGTCAGCCCCATGCTTTGCCATAACCTCTTTAGGATCAATAACATTTCCTTTGCTTTTCGACATTTTTTCTCCGCCAAGAGAAACATTTCCAGAAATAACAATATCTTTCCATGGAATATTTTTTTCATGAAGACAAGACCTAACAATTGTGTAAAAGGCCCAAGTCCTTATTATATCGTGACCCTGAGGTCTTAGAGAAACAGGAATATTCACTCCTTTAGTTAATGAAGAAATAATCTGAGGAGTTAAAGATGAAGTCGCCCATGTGTCTAAAACCATTTTCTCCCCTTCTGCTTCTGATTTGCATTTAAGGCATTTTTTCTTAGTCTGCAAAGGATCAACTGGCAATTCGCTTTCTTTAGGCAACACTATCTCGCCGCATTTCTTGCACTCCCAAATAGGGATAGGGACTCCAAAATGTCTATCTCTTGAAATATTCCAATCCCACTCCAATCCATTAACCCAATTTTCATATCTTTTAAACATAAATTCAGGATGCCATTTAATTTTCTTGCCCTGGCTAATCCAAAGTTTCTTATTATCAAGTATTTTAATAAACCATTGGCTTGTTGGCAAGAATTCTATTTCTGTTCCACATTTATCATGCACATTAACAACATGCTTTATTTCTTTTTTTTCTTTAACTAATCCTTTAGCTTCTAAGTCTTGCAAGATTTTCTTTCTAGCTTCTTTAATCTTCATTCCATTATAATCCTCTAAATTCAAAGTTCCATTTTTGTTAAAAATAACTCTAGGACTTAGCTTATGCCTATTTATTGCATCAACATCATATTTATCTCCGTAAGAACAAACCATCATCGCGCCAGTTCCTTTATCAATTTCAGCAGATTTATCACCAACTATAGGAACTTCAAAATTAAACAAAGGAACTTTAGCCTCTTTTCCAATTAATTTCAAATATCTTTTATCATTAGGATTCACAAATATAGCAACGCAGGCACCTATAAGCTCTGGCCTTGTTGTAGCAATCAAAAACTCTTTGCCTTCAGAAGAAAAAATAATAGTAGAAAACACGCTCGACAATTCTTTATCTTCAAGCTCAGCCTGTGCAATTGAAGTTTGACATTCAGGGCACCATATAGTTGGAAAATCTTTTTTATACGCAAGTTTTTTCTTGAACAACTCGAGAAAAGCTTTCTGTGATATCTTTCTAGAATTTTCATCTATTGTTGAATAATATAAATCATAGTCTGACGACACTCCTAAATTCTTCCAAGCCCGAATAAATTCAGGAGTTATTTCATTAAGAGTTTTAAGGCAAAGCTCAATAAATTCATGTCTTTGCATATTTTTACTTTTAACATTCTTCAATTTTTCAACGAGCCTTTCAGTAGGCAATCCATTGTCATCTGTTCCAAATGGATAAAAAACGCTTCCATCTTTCATTCTGTGAAATCTAGCAATAAAATCCTGCTGTGAATATGAAAAAGCATGCCCAATATGCATCTCACCAGAAACTGTCGGCGGCGGAGTATCTATAGAATAAACCTTTTTGCCTGGCTTAAACTTATAAGTCTTGTTCTTTTCCCAAAATTCAAGCCATTTCTTTTCAGCCTCAATATGATTGTAAGCCATTAAAGAAAAACACTAAGAAACTTTTAAAAACTATCTATATCTCAATATTTCATAGCGGGGTAAAGATTTTCCTCAGAGGCAATTAAAGAAAATCGCTTGAGGGATCTTTATCAAGTATTGGTTTGGGAACCTTTCCAAAAGGTTCAAAATCGTAGGTTTTAAAATGGCAGACACATCAATAAACATGCCTTCGGGTTATGGGGGCTTAATGAGGTATAGTGAAGAGTATGAAACAAAATTCCCACTAAGCCCTGCAAGTATTATAGTATTTGCAGCTCTAATAATAGGCTTTAGAGTCTTGCTTTCTGTTATATATTAAAATGTTCCCTAGCTTAGATCCTAAAAAAATGCAGGCAGTAATGAAGCAGATGGGAATAGCTCAGCAAGAAATAGATGCTTCTAAAGTAATAATTGAAAAAGTTGATGGCGGAAAAATAATAATTGAACCAGCTAGTGTTACTAAGATAAAGATGCAAGACCAAGAATCTTTCCAAATAACAGGAGATGTAAGAGAAGAATCAAGTGCTTTGGAAATTTCAGAGTCAGACATAAAAACTGTTATGGGAAAAACAGGGGTTCCTAGATCTCAAGCAGTAAAAACTCTTGAAGAAACCGGAGATCTGGCTGAGGCTATTTTAAAGCTCTCCTAAAACCACCAAAATCCATATTAATTCTTAAAACATTCAATTTAATGCGCAAATTCATGGAAAAGCTCGAAGAATCAGAAAGAATGGTAAAGGCAATAGACCACCTTCTTTATGTCACATATCCTCTTGTAAAAGATAAAAGAATGCTTCTTAAAATACTTGTAGAAACAAGAAAGGCGATAGCAAATTGCATAAATTCAATATTGCAGTACGAATACCTTAAAAAACAAATAGAACTATCCAGAGACTCAAAAACAAACTTAAAAACATTCATTGAAAAATGCTCTCAAAAATATAATATAAGCGAAAAAGAAATAAAGGAAATTCTTGACCTGTTTGAAATTGTTGAAAGCCACAAGCAAAGCCCTTTCGAATTTGTGAAAGGGGCTAAAATAGTTATTTTATCAGAAAATATGGCTGAAAGATATTTAACAATTGACAAGACTAAAGAATTCTTATTTTTAGCAAAAGACATGCTTAAAAAAACAAAAGAAAAACTCTCTTAAAATCTTGGAAAAGTATAAATACTAGCCAACCATGGATAATTATACTTCTATTTAACAAAGAAGGGTGAGTGATGGAGGAAATCATACAAGAAAAAATTAGCGCAGACCATCTGCTATACGTCAGCTTAAAATACACAAAAACATGTGATGTAATAATCAATCTTCTTATAAGATGGAAAGAGATGATTGACCTTAGTATAGAAGCTCTGTTGAAGCATGCAAAAAAAAGAAAGAAAATCTCATCCATACCTACAAACCCTGTAGGAAAAATAGAGGCAATGAAAAAACTTTTCAAAAAAGATGCAAATCTTCTTGAAGTTATACAGCTTTATGAAATGTTCAAAAGAATAAGAGAGTTAAGAACAGAAAGAATAGGTGAGTTCAGGAAAAATGTTACGCTGAAGGTGTTTTATCAAGGCAATGAAATAAACATAAATCTTGATCAGCTAAAAGTTTATGCAGAAAAGGTCGAAAAGTTTATAAGCACAACTAAGCAATTTCTTCTATCATAAGAGTGTGGATTGATATCTAACTCTGTAAAAATTAATAAAAATGGAAACTATAATGTTTCCTTTGAGAGGTTAAATAAAATGCAGAAAGTAATTGTAATTACGTCAGGGAAGGGAGGTGTCGGCAAAACCACAACAGCCATAAATCTAGGAGCAGCCATAAATCATTTCGGGAGAGAAGTATTAATTATCGACGGTAATCTTTCAACCCCGAATATAGGAATACATCTAAACTCGCCAGAAGTTCCTGTAAACCTTAATGAAGTTTTGCTTGGAAAAGCAGAGCCTATAGAAGCTGTTTACGAGCACGAATCGGGGCTGAAAGTAGTTCCTTCATCTCTTTCTATAACAGAGCTGAAAAAAATAAGGCCTGAAAAGCTCAAGGATTTTAAAAAAGATTTCAAAAAGATTTCAGATTATGTCATTGTTGATTCGTCTGCAGGCTTGGGAAAAGAAGCTTTATCAGTTATAGAAATGGCAGATGAGTTGATTATTGTCACTAATCCTGAAATAGCTGCAATAACTGACGCCCTTAAAACTATAAAAATCGCTCAGGAAATGAAAAAGCCAATTATAGGAGTTATTGTAACAAGAGTTAAAAGAAATAAAATAGAAATGCAGCCAGAAACAGTGAGAGAAATGCTTGAAGTCCCTATTCTTGGGATGGTGCCTGAAGATATTGCTGTTCAGGAATCTTTAAGCATGAGAAACGCTGTCATTCATACTCATCCAAAATCAGCTCCATCAAGAGCTTACAAGGAAATTGCAGCACGAATTTTAGGTGAAAAATACAGCTCAAGCGAAGACAGGGAAACAATGTTAATAAGAATTTTAAGGTCTTTAGGAATGAGGAGTTAAACACTCTTAAAAGCAACTTCTTTCGCCTTAAAATAAGATTTTGTAAATTCTATAGCGACATTAACATCAAACTTCTTACAAGTGTAAATATCAACACTAAAAAACAAAAAAGGTTTTTCCCAAGCATAAAAATGAGCTCCAGAGCTATCCCAATGAATCCATCCGGCCCATCCAAACTTATCAGATTTGTGAGTAACAGGAGGAATTAATGTCTTCATATTTAATTTACTAGATAACTCTAAGAGATATTCTTTAATCTGCTTATCGTCAATAATCCTCAATGGCTTTCCTTCAATAATTAGTCTTTGTCTGTAAATTTCTGATGCTAAATCTTTCATTCAGCAAGAAGAGAGAGAGAGAGAGAGAGAGAGAGAGAGTTATTAAATTTTACTGAGGTT
>CAYQXU010000048.1:0-8282 GCA_964421685.1 Candidatus Woesearchaeota archaeon | reverse complement strand
TTATTCGATAATAACTATTTTTCGGTTTTATTTTTAGAACTCCGGACAAAGCCATTCTTTAAAAACCTTTATAAAGCCTCCTCGCGATCTTTATAAATAAGTTTTATGGGGTAAAGATTTTCCTCGGAGGCAGTTAAAGAAAATCGCTTGAGGGATCTAAAACCGTAGGTTTTAAAATGGCAACACAAAGCTCGTATAAAATACAAAATATTGTAGCAACAACCTCCTTAGAGAAGCCAGTCCCTCTAACAAAGCTTGCAAGGACTCAGCCTAATACAGAATATAATCCAGAAACATTTCCAGGCTTGGTTTTAAGAATTAAAGAGCCTAAGTCAGCTGTTCTCGTATTCAGCTCAGGGAACCTTGTGTGCACAGGAACTAAATCAATAGCGCAAGTTAAGGAAGTTATTCAGGCAGTTATAAAACAGTTAAGAAAAATTAACGTCAATGTGACTGCAAAACCAAAAATAACAGTTCAAAATATTGTAGCGTCTGGTTCTATAGACCTTAAACTTAATCTTAATTTCCTAGCTTTAGAAATGGAAAATACAGAGTATGAACCAGAACAATTTCCAGGATTAGTTTACAAGCTAGTTTCTCCAACAGCAACTTTTTTATTGTTCAGTAATGGTAAGTTAGTCTGTACAGGCACAAAAAACAAACAACAGTTGGAAGACTCAATGAATCAGCTTTTGAAAAAC
Organism: Candidatus Woesearchaeota archaeon; assembly: GCA_964421685.1. Classification (GTDB taxonomy): domain Archaea; phylum Nanobdellota; class Nanobdellia; order Pacearchaeales; family GW2011-AR1; genus CAYQXU01. Next base: position 7,581 of record CAYQXU010000048.1, on the reverse strand, counting down.
GTAAAAGAAGCTTTGAAAAACTATAAGCAGTAAAATTATGGACAAAAAAAGGTTAATATTAATTCGAAAAAGAGTATCCATGACACTTATGGCAATTATATTAGGGATAATAATTGGATACCTTTTACCAGAAATGTCATCAATATGGGGTTTAGTATTAATTATTCTCTCAATAGGCGTTATTTCTCAGATAATATATCCTTTTTACAAATTGAATTAGAATATTAATTCACCCCTCTAAAATAATCATCTTCTTATAAAAACTACTCATCAAGAGATATAAATCTATAAAAAGAAGGATTTTCTACGAGTTTTATGGAAGAGGAAGAGTCAGCAGCAAAACCAAAAAAAGAAGATCTTATAATAGAAGCAAAGAACTTCTTTGACGCTTACAAAAAAGAGTTAGGAGACTCTTTAAGAAAAGGAAATAACGTAATCTTTTTGGATTTCCTAAAGCTGACAGAATTTTCAAACAAGCTTTCAGAAGAAGTAATGTCTAATCCAGAAGAAACTCTAAGAACTATAGAGCTTGCAATTGAAGAATTTGGTTTAGTAAGCAACGTTAGAGTTCGCTTGTTTAATCTTTCAAAAAGCCAGGAAATAAAAATTAGGAATATAAGATCAAAAAACCTGGACGAATTGATTGTTGTTGAAGGAATAATCAGGCAGGCAAGCGATGTGCGCCCGCAGGTCGTAAATGCAAAATTTGAGTGTCCGAGCTGCGGAACAATGATAAGCGTCTTGCAAATTGAAAAAAAATTTCGTGAGCCTGCTAGATGTTCTTGTGGAAGGCGGGGAGGCTTTAGACTTGTAAGCAAAGAGATGGTTGATACTCAAAGAATTGTAATAGAAGAATCTCCTGAATCTTTGACTGGAGGAGAGCAATCTAAGAGAATAAATGTTTTCCTTAAAGAAGATTTAGTAGAGCCGAGAATGGAGCAGAAAACAACCCCGGGATCAAGAGTCAAAGTCATAGGAGTTTTAAAAGAAGTTCCTGTCCCGCTTCAGTCAGGAGGCTTGTCAACGAGATTTGAGCTGGCAATAGAAGCAAATAATGTAATTCCTATGGAAGAAACTTTTGAAGAGCTTGAAATAGGGGATGAAGATGAAAGGCAAATTCTAGAGCTTTCTCAAGATTCCAGAATTTTCGATAAGCTATCTACGAGCATTGCACCAAGCATATGGGGCTATGATGAAATAAAAAAATCACTTGTATTGCAGCTTTTTGGAGGCGTTCAAAAAACTCACGTTGACGGTCAGAAAAGCAGAGGAGATATGCATATATTATTAATTGGCGATCCAGGAGTTGCAAAATCAGTAATGTTGGGTTTTATGGCAAATATTTCCCCAAAAGGAAGATATGTTGTTGGAAAAAGCGCATCAGGAGCTGGATTAACAGCAACAGTTGTAAGAGACGAGTATCTGCGAGGATGGAGTTTGGAAGCAGGAGCCATGGTTCTTGCGCACAAAGGCCTTGTTTGCATAGATGAGCTTGAAAAAATGGACCCTAACGACAGAAGCGCGATGCATGAAGCGATGGAGCAGCAATGTTACCATTATGATACTATAATAACTTTGGCCAATGGTGAAGAACGAAAAATTGGGGAATTAGTTGAAGAATTAATGGAAAAAAACAAGGATAAAATAGTTGAGGGGAAAGACTGCATCATATTAAAAGGTCAAGACTTAGAAGTTTTAACAACTAACTTCAACAATATTTACAAAATCAAAGTAGATAGAATAAGCAAGCACAAAGCTTTTGATAAGTTTATAAAAATAAGATTTTCTCACGGAAGAGAAATTAAAGTTACTCCAGAACATCCTATTTTTGTAGCAAAAAATGGGGAGATAATCACAAAAAGAGCAGACGAGATAAATATAGGAGAAAGCGTCCCAATACCATTATCTATTCCAATTCAAGGGGAAGAACAATATTTCAACACAAAAATTGAGCAAACTGAAGATAGAAGAATAAAGCAAAAACCAACAATACCTATGAAAAATTGTGAAGAGCTATTTAAAATAGTTGGATATTTAGTTTCTGAAGGCTCAAAAGAAAAAAATAGAGGCAAGTTAATAGGAGTCAACTTCACTAATGGAGATGAAGAAGTATTGAATGATTTTGAATTTTTAATGAAAAAGATTTTTGACATATTGCCTTACAAACAGCTTAAAATTGATTCCCATAAGGCAAGATTTTCATACAGATATATTTCTTCTAATCTGGCAAAGTTTTTTGAAGAGAATATGCCAGAGATCTTGAAGCTGGCAGGAGAAAAGCAAATTCCTAAATTTGCAATGAAAGGGAAAAAAGAATATATTTCAAAAATGCTCTCAACATTATTTGAAGGAGATGGGTATGCGTCGATTAAGGATAGGACAATAAGAATAGGTTATAAAACAAAAAGCAAGAGACTTGCAGAACAAATCCAAGACTTGCTTCTGAGATTTAATATAAGGAGCTCAATAACTGAGAATAGGGGCTTTTATAGAGTGGGAATAACAGAATACAGTAACCTTGAAAAATTCAATAAAGAAATAAGGTTTGTTACAGAAAGAAAAAATAAGATAGTTAAACATTATTTAAAAGAAAAAACAATAAAAAGGCATGTAAAAAATCGAGTGCCTTTGGAGTTCAGTGAGAAGATAATAGAAATAATAAAAGATGAAAGCATTCCAAAGGTTGGAAAATATAAGCAATACAATTTAATATACGACCACTCTACAAGAAGCGACAAGTTTGCTTTTTCGACTGAATTTTTAAAGAACTTACTGCCATTGTTAAAAAAGCAAGAAAACGTTCAGTTTATTCAAAGCCTAACAGGTGAAATTGGGTGGGAAAAGGTTTCTGGAATTGAAATAATAGATAACGAAGAGGAAAAATGGGTTTATGATATAACAATTGAACCCAGCCATGCTTTTGTATCACAAGCAGCAATCTTACACAATACAATCACAATTAGCAAGGCAAATGTCCAGGCAAGTCTAAAGGCAGAAACATCTGTTCTTGCTGCAGCAAACCCAAAATTTGGAAGATTCGATCCTTATCAATCAGTTGCGCAGCAAATAGACTTGCCACCAACATTAATTAACAGATTTGACGTAATATTTACTTTAAGAGATATTCCCAATAAAGACAAGGATGAAAAAATTGCTATGCATGTCCTTTATGAACACCAAAAAAAAGGCGAGGATATGCTAATTCCGCGAGAGCTTTTTAGGAAATATGTTGCTTATGCAAAGCAAAAAATAAAACCAATGTTATCTGATGAAGCAGTTGATGAAATAAAAAAATTCTACGTCGATTTAAGGAATAAGCCAGTTTCATCAGAAAGCATGTTAAAGCCTATTCCAATTTCTGCAAGGCAGCTGCAGGCGTTAATTAGAATGGCAGAAGCATCAGCAAAGCTAAGGCTTAGTGAATCAGTATCAATAGAGGATGCTAAAAGATCAGTAGACATTATGAAATATTATCTAATGCAAGTTGGCTATGATTACGAATCAAAAACGTTCGATATAGATAAAATATCTACTGGAATAACTACCTCAAAGAGATCAAAAATCTTAGGAGTATTACACTCCATAACTGATTTAGAAAACAGGCTCGGCCAGATGATCCCAATAGAAGAACTTGAAAAAGAACTTGAAGGCAAGATGGATGCAATAGAAATAGAAGAAGCAATAATGGAATTAAAAAAACGCGGAGATTTGTATGAGCCAAGAAGAGGATTTATCAGCAAGACGAAGTAGGAATTTAACATAAATCCTTAAAAACCCGCTTCATTTTCATAAATTAATAATAAAAAAGCTCAAATAAATTTTCGCGCTTTTATTTTAAAAGAAAATAAAACTAAAATAAAAAGGAGAGAAAAAGAAACAATACGTTCGCTTGTAAACTCGCTCACAAATTTGCCTTGCTCCGAAATTGACCTTGTCTAATTTCTCCGCGATAAAATTTGTTAATGTTTTAAGAGTATTCATTAGCGAAAAACATGATGAAATCTGTTTTGAGCCATCAAATCTCGAGTGAATGAAATGAACGAGACAAAAAAATGCCAGAAGACTTCAAAAGAAACATTGCGTTTAAGCTAAGAATAGGCGACTTGCTTATAGGCAAGCCTGTGAATAATGGAGAAAGATTTGGGTTTCTAGAGCTGGGAGATAAAAAAATAATACGTGTGAACATCATTGGAAATGTCGTTGATAAATACGAATCTTTAGGCGAAAAAAAATACCTATCAATAACAATTGACGATGGGTCAGGACAGATAAAACTCAAAGCATTTGGAGATGATGTTGACAAGTTTAGCAAAGTAATTCAAGGGCAAACAGTAATAGTTATAGGAACATTAAGAGTTTGGAATAATGAAACATATATTGGCCTAGAAATAATAAAAGAGCAGGATCCAAAATATCTTCTTGTGAGAAAGCTAGAACTTGAAAAAGAAAGGCCAAAAAACTCTCAAACTGATAGGAAAGAAATATTAGCGATAAAGGACAGGCTTTTAGAAACAATAAAAAATTCAGAAGCTGAAGGTGGAGTAGAAAAAGATATAATTATAATGAAATTCAATGAAGTCTCGCCAACAATAGTCAATCAGGAAATTCAAAAGCTCCTCGAAGAAGGAATAATATTTGAGCCTAGGCCTGGAAAGGTTAGGTATTTGGGGTAATTAAAAATAAGTTTTAACAACCACATCTCTTCCAATAATATCTTGATATTTTGAAGCGAAATCTATTACTTCTTGCGAATGGTCTTTATTATAAGAATCTACCCTAGCTTGTCCAATTACAAAAGAAAGCACTCTTTCATCTTTAACAGACGCAGATATAAACATATTGTCTCCAAAAATACTAATATCTGCCTCGGGAAAACACTTCCTAACTAAATCACAAACAGAAACTTTTTTTCTCTCGCTTAACTTATCTGTAGATTTTTCTACTTTTACCATAAAAACTAATAATAAGGATATTTATAAAAATTTATGTTCTAAAATAATCCCTTAATAATATTCTAATATGTAAATATAAAAGAAAACCTTTATATAGTTCATTATAATATATTATAATGCATGGAAACCTTAGTAAAGCAAACAAGGGAAGTTGGAACTTCTGCTGGCGTGTTGTTGCCTAGAAAATGGCTGAACAAACAGGTGGTTGTAACTCTCCTATCTCCTTCAAAAGAAAGTATTGCAAAAGACGTCTTAGAAATTCTATTTAAGCAAAACCTAAATGAAGAGATAAAAGGAATTTACATAGTCGGCTCATATGCAAGAAATGATTATGATCCAAACAGCGATGTAGATGTATTAGTTATAACTAAAAAAGTAAATAAACTAATTAACCAAGGCAATTATGAAATTCTTTTAGTTTCTGAAGACAATTTTTCAAAAAACCTGCCAATGAGCCTAAACTACTTAAGCATGTTAAAAGAAATAAAAGTTATCATAAACAAAGAATTAATTGAGAAATATGCTACTAAAAAATACAAGTTAAACACTAAAGGTATTTTGAAGGAAATTGAAAAAATATTAAGAATAAATAAAGAAAGTGTTGGTCTTTGTGAAGAAAATAAAAAAAATGTTCCTGATGGAATAGTTTATTCCATTGTTTTAAGACTAAGAGAATTATGCTTAATAAAATGTCTTTTGTCCAATATTAATTACTATAAAAAGGAATTTACTAAAATTTGCGGAGAAAAAGCTTACTCAGCTTACCTTAGAGTGAAAAGAAATGAAAAAGAATTAAATAACAATTCACCAAATGAAATAAAAAACTTGTTAGATTTATCTGAAAAATGGCTAAAAGAGCTAAAAGGCTAGAAAAAGGTATAGGGAGCTTGAAAAGTGAAATAGAAGAGCATTTTTCCAAAATTGAAAGAGATATTAAAGAAGGTAGAGTTGAAAGAGGATTTTACCATATAAAAGAAATAGATAAAAGCCTGTTGAAAGCTCTTGAAATTAAAATGGCAATATTGGGAATTAAAGATAAATCTCTAGAGGTTTATAAAGAAAGATTAAATAAGCTAAAGAAAAGCATTATTTTAGAATAAAAAGATTACATTCAGCCTAGCGCAAGCAAAGTTGGGTGTTTACGTTAACACTATAACACGCTATCATAATCTCCGAGCTCGTCAACCATCAATTTAAAATCTTTAGCAGATTCTATTGCACAATAAGTGTTCCAAGCTTGATCAAAGTCACTCACAGGATAACTATGTTGATGATTTCTCTGAGGAAATAAAATATCTAATCTATAACAACGATTTCTTTTAGTAGGATTCCTAATTTTAACTACTGAACCATCGTCAAGAACTTTATGTTCTATTTCACTATCTTTATTCCATTCCAAGAAATCTCTCACATAGCGTTTATCGAGTTCTTTAGGATTATTTGCAGAGCTTTTGGATGCTTCAATCATAGAAATTTATCTTTACAAAGTTTTTAAGCATTTATATTCTAGAATTATCTCTTCTTCTTTCCCTTCTCGTGCATTTTCCTATTCCAGAAATAAGCAAACCATATTAGCAAAGACAAGCCTATAAGTGAAAGCAAAAATCTAAGCCAATTTTGAGTGTAAGGCCAATAAGCGCCGGATCCGTAAATAAGTGTTCCAACTCCGCCACCCATCAAGCCAGCCCCAACAGCCTCAAGCCCGAAGAAAAATGCGCCGGCAGCAATAATGATTATTCCTAAAGGCAGTGCAATAAAAAATACTTTCTTAGATCTCTCTCTATTAGCGTGGTCAAATTCCTGGCTGCATTTCCAGTTTAAATCACAATAGCCCTCAGGAGTAGCTTTTACAGGGCCGCCATAGCTGGGATTCCATCTTCCATCAGCAGCCTCGCACTCTGCAGAATTATTTACGTAAATATTAACTTTCTCAGGAGTGCAAAAAGAATTGTAGTCAGGACTTGGGAAAAAAGTATTAATTCCATAATAAGTGACAAAAATTGTCAATACGATTATTGCAATTCCCAATATCACATCTTTTATATTCATATAACAAATAGAAAAAGATAATTTATAAAGGTTGTTAAGAGTTCAAAATTTACAAGATTAAAGAATACCTAACTTCTTGGACTTGCCCGATAGTATCCATATAAAAAGATCTCATTTCTTGAACACGGCATTCTTTATGAATAACAGGCTTCTCAACAGCAATGCTTCTACCTTGCGAATCAAAAAACCATTGGCAAGAAAAATATTCATTATTAGCAACAACTGTTAAATTTGTCATTATTTTAATTTCTGATATCCTTTGCTCATATTAATAAATTCCAATTGATTTCCATTTTTTAGTCTTAAGATAATATCCAATCGCCCATCACAATTAATGTCTTGTTGATAAAAAGATTTAACTTCACTTGGTTGGTTATATCCAACTTCTTCGCAGGCATTTTTTATTTCACGTCGGCCTAAATAATAATTAAAGGGTGTAGTAACCAAAACTAAAGACCCAAATTCCAACAAACCAAAAGCTAAACTTCTTAAAGGATTTTTCATACAATAACAATAGATCACAATTTTAGGCTTTGTCCGGATTGAGTAAATCTCAATCTGGTAAAAAATAAAAGTTTGA
>CAYQXU010000047.1:0-8401 GCA_964421685.1 Candidatus Woesearchaeota archaeon | reverse complement strand
AGTATGAATGGAACATTAATCCAAGATTTATGATCTAGGATTTACACATAGCCATCTTTTGTGGATCTAGTTTAAGAGACACCTGGGACATGCTTGGATTAGATACATTTTTATAATTATTCCTATACTTTATTGAATGGTTAAGAAAAAACAAATGAAGAAGCGACTTGCAAAAGTGTCTAAAAAAACGATTGATAAGATAGAGCATAAACAAGAAAGGAAACTCCTAATAAATACTTATTATTTTATAGGTATTCTTGTTGTTATTTTTGCTTTGGTTTTTATTGGGTTTAACTATAATGGGATTTTTGTGAAGCAAACTCAGAAAATTCTAACATGCGGAGACAGCAGCTTTTATGATACCTGTTCTATAAGAAAGCCTTATCTTTGCGATAATGGAAAACTCATAGAGGCTGCTAGATTTTGCGGGTGCCCTGATGGATTTACTAAGAAAGAAGATAGCTGTGTTTCATCCTTGATGACTAACTCTAAGGATTCTAGTTTTCAATATGTTATTAATGGCGAGAAAAAACAAATTCCATTGACTTTATATAAAGGACTTTATGATTATCTTGGGAATGTTTCTAGAGAAATAACTTACACTGGAGAGGAAATTCCATTCAGAGTTGATTTCAAATTCAGGAAAATAAATGAAGAAAATCAGAAGCAGGCACTTGACCCTTTAGTTGTTTCTATACAAAACCAAGTCTCTTTAAAAGAAGACCAGGCGCGAATTGCAATAAGCTTGGTTCAGAATATTGATTTTGGAGAATCTAGCAAGAGCATTAAAGCTGGGAATTCTAGCATCCGATATTCAAGATATCCTTATGAAGTTTTATATGAAAATGCTGGAGTTTGCGGTGAGAAATCTGAGTTGCTGGCATTTTTACTAAAAGAACTTGGATACGGAACTGTACTCTTCTATAACCAAGCAGAAAATCACGAGTCTGTTGGAATAGCTTGTCCTACGCAATATAGCTATTGGAATTCCGGATATTGCTTTGTTGAAACTAGCGCTCCCAGCATTATCAGCGATAGGGAAATAGTTTATGTTGGAAATGTAAAGCTAACTTCAAAGCCGCAGATACTTTTTATTTCTCCTGGAATTGGGCTTGGAGATATGCAGGAATATAAGGATGCAAAGACTTTTGATGCTATTAGAAGCAAGGTTGAAGCTGGAAAGAAACTTGGCTATTCCGAATCAAAAGACTTAGAGTTATTGAATAAGAAATATGGTTTGGTTGAAATTTATAATTCTTGATAAACAGAAAAATATATAAATCTGTGAAAACACAGATTATTATGCCAAATATAACTTTATCAATTCCAGATTCTTTACATAAGAAATTAAAGAAACACAGAGAGATTAGGTGGAGTGAGGTTATGAGAGCAATGCTGGAAAAAAGGCTTGAAGATTTTGAAAGGATGGAAGAAATAGCTTTCAAAAGCAAATTAACACAGAAAGATGTGAATGAAATTTCTGAGAAAATAAAGAAAGGCATAGCTAAAAGACATGGCCTAATATGAAATTTAAAAAGTCGAGTGACCGAAAGATTTAAATATAACTTAATATTATATTTTGTTACACTTAAATATAATTTATTTGGAAAATGGAATCATTAACGAGAACGAGAGCAATCGGGGGGTCTTTAGTTGTGACCATACCCAAAGAAATTGTAGATGAAGCCTCAATAAAAGAAGGAGAGCTTATTAAGATAAATGTTGAGAAAGTCAAGAAAAGTGGATTTGGATTATTTAAAGGAATAGGGAAATTTTTAAAAGAGGATGAGTTAGACACAGAACTATAAAATGAAAATTGTTGTTGATTCACATTCATGGATAGATTACTTTGAAGGTGGCGATTCTGGAAGGAAAGTCATGAAATATATTGAGGACTCTAATAATGAAATAGTGACTAATATTTTGAACTTAGCTGAAATCTCGAGTTTTTTTGATAGGAAAGGAAAGGATGGGGAAGAGGCAAATAAAATCATTCTTTCCAACTCCAAAATTTATAATTTTAATGTAGATTTTTCAAAAGAAGCAGGAAGATTGCACGCACAAATAAGAAAGAAAATCAAAGATTTTGGATTAATAGACGCTTTTGTATTATTAACAGCAAGAAAAATTAATGCCAAGGTTTTAACGGGCGACCCCCATTTTAAAGGGTTTAAAGAAGCTATTTTGATAAAATAATTTAATCCAAAAAAGGATTAACAGCATCAGCGACTTCTTTTGGCCTTGAGCTAATTATGCTGTGTTTGGCATCTTTTATCATATACGTTTGCCAGTCGTGTCGCCTTGCAAAATCTAGATATCCTTGTTCATAAAATATGTCGTCATTTTCTCCATAAACTAATAAAACCGGATGTTCTATTTTATCATATTGGCCAGGCAGATAATGACTATCTCTCATTCTTCCAAATGGCGTGAACCCTGTTCTTCCGTGTCTTAACATTACTGCAAATTCTTCTCCACCATTGTCAAGATCTCTCTTGAGTCTTTGCCTTTTTTCTTCACTCCAATTAAGAGTCTTCCTCCATAAGAAATCACTATTGACAACTCTTTTGGCCATAGAAGGACTAAAGATTCCACTGCTTAATGCGAAAGCGAAACTCCCCTTTATTCTTCTATCTAACCCTGCAGGATTAAGAAATATTATTTTTTCTAAATCTTTACTTATTACTGGATAAGATTCTGCTATTCCTAACCCAGACATAGATATTCCAAATAATGAGAAATTATTATTTAAAATTCCATGATTCTTTACTTCTGGGATAAGAATTTCTAGCCAGTCAGTGCAATATCTTGATCCATAAATATCTTCTCTTTCAAGCAATTTTGTTGTTTCACCAGAACCTATCCAATCAGGAGTTACAAGCCTGTAATCTTGCCTAAGATGTTGTGAGAAATCATCAAACGATTCTGTAGCATAAGTTCCTATTCCATGCAGCGCAACCAGAGTTCTTCTTGAATTAGAATTATAAATTCTTAAATGTGCAGTTGTCTCTCTCTCTCTCTAAATTCAAATTTCAAGTAATGATCTTCCATTGACTAAAAACAAAAAAATAGTTTTTAAGGTTTATTGTAATAGACTTACTCCAATACCGCCTTTATTCTTCTAACACCTGCACTTGATGCTTCTTCTTTTGTGATTTTGAAGTGGCCGAGTTCTTTAGTGTTCTTTACATGAGGTCCTGTGCAAATTTCTTTTGAAAAATTTCCTATTGTGTAAACAGATACTAACCCGCCATATTTGTCTCCAAAGACCCCTAAAGCGCCTTCTTTTAATGCTTGACTTGGACTTTTTTCTTCAATAGTGACTTGTAGGCCTTTCTTTATTTGTTCGTTAACTAAAAACTCGACTTTTCTTAGCTCTTCTTCTGTTAATTTTCTTGAGAATGAGAAATCTAATCTTAGTCTTTCTGGAGTAATGTTGCTTCCTTTTTGTAAGACTTCATTTCCTAGAACTTTTCTTAATGCTGCAAGTAAGAGATGATGTGCTGTATGAAGTCTTGTTGTTGCCTCTGAATGATCTGCAAGACCAGATTTGAATTTGCCAGCCGACGCTGTTTGGGAAAGTTTTTGATGTTTTGATTGTTCTTCATTAAAGCCTTTAATATCCACTTTAATTTTATGCTGTTTTGCCGTTTCTTCTATGAGCTCAAGCGGAAAGCCATAGCTTTGATATAATAAAAAAGCTGTTTTGCTGTCAATTATTTTCTTTTTGTCTTTTAATAAACCTATAAGAACTTTTTCTCCCTGCTCTAGAGTTTTGTTGAATTTTTCTTCTTCATTATCGATCTCTTGAAGTATATATATTTTAAATTTAATAAGATGATCATAATCATTGTAAATATCAAAGACTGGTTTTGCAATTTCACTTAACTTTCCTTTTATTCCCAATTGTTTTTTATATCTTATTGCTCTTCTCATTAATCTTCTTAAAACATAACCTTGCTCTTTGTTGCTTGGGGTTATTTCATCAGCAATAATAAACACGGAAGCTTTGATATGATCTGCAATTATTCTCATTTCTTTTTTATTGTCTTCGTATTTTTTACCTAATAACTTTTCAATTTCATCAATTATGGGCTTAAAGGTATCTGTCATGTAATTATCATTTAGACCATTTAGAATAGCTAGAGTTCTTTCAACACCCATTCCAGTGTCTACGTTTTTCTGGTTGGCTTCCTTGAAATTTCCTTTTTCATCTTTGTTATACTGCATAAAAACATCATTCCATATTTCAATTCCATTGACGAACATTTCTGTGTCTGGTCCGCAAGGTCCCGCTTTTCCAGCAGGTCCCCACCAATTATCTTTTTTTCCAAGGAATTTTATTTTTTTTATGCCCAGAGATTTCCATATCTTTTCAGATTCAGTGTCTTTTTGAATATTACTCTTTCCTTTGAAGCATGTTATTGAGATTTTTTCTTTTGGAATTTTTAATTCTTTTGTTAAAAACTCGAAGCTAAATTCTATTGCTTCCCTTTTCCAGTAATCTCCGAGGCTCCAGTTTCCAAGCATCTCAAAAAAAGTTCCATGACTTTCATCACCAACTTTATCGATATCATCGGTTCTTAGACATCTTTGAACGTTGACAAGTTTTTTCCCTTGAGGATGCGGCTGGCCTAGTAAGTAAGGAACAAGAGGATGCATTCCTGCTGTTGTGAAAAGTACAGTAGGATCTCCTTTAGGGATTAAAGAAGAATTTTCTATTTCTTTGTGCCCTTTTTTCTTGAAAAATTCAATATACTTTTGAATTAACTGTTTACGGGTTATCATGTTCTCTTAAAAATTTTTTTAATTCTTTTCTTGTCCACCAGGCCATTTCATTAGGTGGACTTGACTTGGTAAAACTTATTACTTCTGTTATTGCTTTATTTATTTTTGGTGGACTATTTATTTCAGCAATTATACATGGTATTATAGCAAATTGCTCGTGTTTTACTCCCCAATTTTCTTTTTTCAATAAAGACTCAATGTAAACTACTTTGTAGCTTTCGACATTTACATTTGCTTGAGCTTTGACAATTCTTTTTATACATTTTTCTATAGACTCACCGTATCTGATTAAATCATGGCAAAAATAAAGCATACCTTTCTTAGACTTCATTGCCTTAGGGGGCATGATATGTCTTGGAATACCTTTAGGTCTTCTTAATGCAAAATAAGTATTTCCTTTTTTTAATAAAATCTCGAAAGTTATATGTGTTCCTTTGTTAACTTCTCTTTTTATTACAGGACCAAAGTTGGCCTCTTTATGTCTCCAATAATATTGAGATTTCATGAAACTATCAAGAATAAGTATTTTAAAAGTTTATCCAAGCTTGCTTAGCTTGTCTTGGATTTCTCTTAATTGAGCTTGTAAAGGATCTTCATGGATTTTTATTATTCTTGGTCTTGAAATTGCCTTTGGCTTTTCTTTGCTAGACTCGTGGGCTTCTTCATGTCCAATTTCTTCTGAAAATTCTTTTGGAACCTTTACCTTTGGAAGCTGCCTTTGGAGTGCTAGAAGAATTAGTCTGGTCTCCTTAATTTTTTCTTGCAGTTTTTCTTGCTCTTCATATTCCTGTTGTTTGAGCAATTTGTAAGCATGAAGAGTTTGAACAGCTTTTATAACTGAAATTTCTGTCATTAACAAATCTTTCTTAGATCTTTTTGCCCCTTCATAGTCTAACCTTACATGCATTAAATTGTCATTTTTTGCCATTTTATTCTATATCAGAAAAAATATCACTGTCTACTTTTTGAATTTGTTCTTTTATTTTCATAATCTCTGATTTCCAGGAATCCAGTTGATGTTCCTCTTCTTTTTTCATGTCTTCTACATCTGCGAGCATTTTTTCAATTTCAGAAAGCTGCTTTTTCGCTTTTTCGAATGTCCTTAAAGAAGATTCGAATTTATCTAATCTTACAAAAACAGGCTCTGTTCTCTTAGCTTTCATTGAATGAGAAGTCATCTCACTTTCTTCATATTCTGGCTCTCTAAGATCGAATCTTTTACGTTCCTGCATTTGATCTTGTTCCATAAATCTTGTTTCCTTTCTTAAAGGAGGAATAATTTCTTTTTTTCTTGGAGGCATTATCTGCGGCTCTCTTTGATTTTGCATCGGCATTTTTTGTCTTTGTGAGTCTTTTTCTTCATCGTTTTGGGAACCTTTTTTTAAAAGGTTCATTGGCATCTTTCTTTCCGTTCCTGGATTGAAGTCATCTGCTTCAAAAACCATTTGTCCCTCTCTTCCCCAAGATTTATCCAAGCTTCTTTCTGGCTTTGGATTTCCTGAAATAGCTTGTTTTATAGTGTCTCTTGAGAATTTTTCTCCCATAGAAGTTGTTGGGAATGTTGGCAGTTGATGAATCTCTTCATGCTCTTCCTCTTCTTTTATTTTTGGAAGTTCAGGCAATTCAGGAAGCTTTGGCAATTGCGGGAGAAAGTTCCCAGGCCCCTGAGCCTCTTCTTTATCTTTTCTGCCGAACCACCCCATTTTATTATTTTAATATAGATTTTTTGATATATATAAAATAGCATATAGGTTTAAAAATCTTTATCTTTTGTTTTCAATTACTTTAATCGAAAAGAAATCCCCACAGCTTGCTGTGGCTGGGTAAAAGCTATATATTAAAATAACCTCTAAAATTTATGTATGAACTTCATCATGCTTGCCATAAGGTCTACAGCATAAAATATCATTTGATGTTTTGTATAAAATATAGAAAAGACTTATTTCAGGATAATAATATTGTCAATTGTTTCAAAGACATTCTGAAAAATATCGGAGAAAGACATTATTTTACCTTTGAAACAATTGGAGTGGATCAAGGAAGAACAACAGCTCAACTAAAGTTGAGCGATTTTTAGACGTCGTTAGAAGCCCCACAGCTTGCTGTGATTGGGAGCTTCACTATAACAGAAAAGTATTTAATCAAACTTTTGATTATCTTAAAATGAAAGATAAAAACGACAAAATATTGGGAGAATTTTTAAAAGAGGCTGTAGTTATAATTGTTGGAAAACAGTATGAGCCTATTGCTGAACTTCTTACTAGCGACAAACATGTTAATGAGTTTATTATTGCCAAGAAATTGGATGTGACTATCAATCAGGCCAGAAATCTTCTTTATAAAATTTCAGACCATGGACTTGTTTCCTCTATAAGGAAGAAAGACAAGAAAAAGGGATGGTATACCTACTTCTGGAAAATTGAAACTCTTAAGTCTTTAGAATTTCTTAAAGATTTGATGACTAAGAAATTAGAACAGATAAATGGGCAGATAAAAAGCAGAGAATTGAAACAGTTTTATTATTGCCCAAAATGCGGCACAGAATACACTGAAGAGAATGCCCTTCTTCATGACTTCACCTGCCCTGAATGCGGAAGCATTTTTGTTCTAAAGGATAATTCAAAAGTTATTAAGGAATTCAAGAAGAGCCTTGAAAGGCTTGAGGAAGAATTAAAAATTCTTGACCAAGAAATAGAAAATGAAAAAACAAAGTCTGGCAAGAAGAAACTCAAGGAAGCAAAGAAAGCTGTCAGGGATAAAAAGAAAAGTCTTTCTAAATCAAGGAAAATTGCCGGCAAGAAATCTGTTAAATCTAAAAAAAACACCAAAGTGAAGAAGAAACCTGCAAAAAAGTCCAGACCAAAAATTAAACCAAAAGCAAAAAAAAGAAAGAGGAGATAAACTATGTCTAATGTTTATCAAATTAAGCCTAAAACCAGTATTTTAGGAAGATTAAGTGTAACAATTATTCTTGTTTTGTTGAATGTTGTTTTGTTCATAATTTTTGCGATACTCTTATGGAAAATGCCGGGTTTCCTGGAATATATTGCAATAAAACCTTCTAACATTCTTCAAGGAAAATATCTCTGGACTATTATAAGCAGCATGTTCATGCATGGAGGGTTTTTTCATATTTTTGCAAACATGGTTTCTTTGCTATTTGTAGGCAGTTTTGCTGAGCGAATTTTAGGGAGAAAAAGATATCTTTCTTTTTATTTAATAGCAGGAGTTACTGCAGCCTTGCTGTTTGTTTTAGCAAGCCTTTTACTTTCACAGGAACTTAACACTTATGCTGTTGGAGCGTCTGGAGCAATATTTGGGCTTATTGGTCTGCTTATGATATTGACGCCTAATCAGCCTGTTTACCTTATGTTTATTCCAATTCCTATTAAGATGAAATATGCTGCACCAGGCATGCTTGTTATTTTATGGCTTATTTCTATAGCAGGGAATGTTCCAATAGGAAACACCGCGCATCTTGGAGGATTTTTAGCAGGATTAGTTTATGGGTTTTATCTTAAAGGAAAGTATAAAAAGAAAACTGCGTATATAAGTAAGTTTTTTAGGACGAGCCAGTTGAAAGAAACCCTTTGCGGATTTTAATCCGCAGATT
>CAYQXU010000046.1:0-8759 GCA_964421685.1 Candidatus Woesearchaeota archaeon | reverse complement strand
ATTGATATTTGTATTAAATGGGGCGTGATTAGTCCGGAACTTACCTAATCACCTTCTTTTATTATGCCTCATTAGCTCAGTGGTAGAGCATCAGTTTTGTACGATTTTTAAAAAAAATCCAAATGAACTGGGGGTCGGGGGTTCAAATCCCTCATGAGGCTTTTATTAATTTTGATCATAAAAATGTGGCAAGACACGATAATAACAACCATAATAATTTTATTTAGCTATGCTTTAATTCCACAAGCCTATCAAGGATTTAAAGAGAAGAAAGGCCTTATTAATATTCAAACATCGCTAATAACGTCAATAGGGATGTATGTCTTAGCATTTGTTTACAATACTCTTAATCTAACATTTTCAACAATAATGAGCATACTAGCAGGAACAATCTGGCTTGTTCTTCTAATTCAAAAGTTAATTTACAAAAATTAATTATCTTCAACAATCTCGGCTTTTCCAGAATCAATAAGTATCTTTGCAATTTCTTTTGGGATATTTGCAATTTGTCCTTTAAAAAAAGGCCCCATTTTCTCTCCCTCTAATCCCAAGAACTCCTCAACGTCTTCCATAAAAAGTATAAGCTCATTTTTCTTTTCTTCTATCTTAACACCATTAAGCTTAGCATCTAATTTTTTATCAGAAAACTCCACACACTTCATAAGCTCTTCAAAAAGCTCTTTCTCAAAAGTGAACATGTTTTCAAAATCCTGTTTGGAAATTCCTGTCTCTGCTGCAATAAGCACAAGGTTAAGTATTTTCTTCCTTCTCCTAACCATAAGCTCCTTGAAAAGAGTTATTGCATTCTCCAGCTGCTTTTTAGTCTTTATAATAACATCTGAAAAATCATTCTGCTCTTTAGAAGCAATCTCTCTCTTGTCTCTAAGATAAGAAGCAACATCATCTATAAAATTTTTAGGTATGCCTTGCAAGCTCTCAGAATATCTTTCCTTTCTAGCTGCTTCGTAAATGTCATTATATGTTATCATTTTATATTCACCTCTTGAAGCAGCGATGCGATTTCATCAAGGGCAATTAGAAATCGCCTTTCAGTGCTTTGAGGAAAATTGAAAAAAACCAGAGGGTTGTTTTCAGCTGCTTTGTAGATATCGTTGTAGGTTATCATTTTATCATTTTTCCTAATGAAGCTATAGGATATCCATCAAAGGCAATTAAATGATATCCTCCTTCAGTGTTTAGAGGAGATTCAAAAAGAACCAGGGGGTTCTTTTTAGCTTCATAAATATCATTGTATGTTATCATATTTTTACCAAAAACCCCTTATTTTTAATAATTGCTATACTCTACTTCACAAACCCAATCTTCTTCAAGAACTCTTTTCCTTCTATTTTCCCCAGCGAGCCTTTTAATGCTTCTTTCTCATTAAAATGCCTTTCTCTAGGAATCTGAAAATTATACAAAAGCACAGGCACAGGATCGCTGGAATGAGCTTTAAGCCTGCAAGGAGTTGAATGATCTCCTGTAACAGCAAGCTTTATACGATTAGGCGGGCAAAAATTTCTCAAAAATTTAAACAAATTAGCATCTATAAACTCTATCATATTTTTCTTTTCAATAGGTTTATTATCATGGCCTGGAATATCTGTTTCTTTAATATGAACATAAGCATAATCATAACTATCATGGCTATTTTTTATACACTTGACAGCAATCTTACAGGCCATCTCTAATCCTTCCCAAGAATTTGCATACGAATCTAAATCCTTAAATCTAGGATATTCAAAAGAAAAAACTTTCATACCGCTTGCTGACGCAAAACCAATTTCAACAGGCATATAGCAAACAGCAAACCATCTCTTATACTGATTAAGCTTCAAAGTCTCTGCTCCAGCTCCTCTAATCAACAAATAATTTGCAGGAAGCAAACCTCGTTTCTTCCTAGCCGCATTTATTGGATGGCTTTCAAGAACTTTATACGCTTTTTCAAGAAATTCATTAATAACATTAGCCGTATATTGTGAATTTTCATCATCATCAAGTTTTTTGCATGGCACAATCTTAGAAGCATCTTTCAGCTTGCCCTGAAAGTAAATAGAATCATTGCCGCTAACATTATCTGAAAAGCCTCCTTTGAAAGCCAAAACCCCTCGATGCTGAATAGTCGGCTTAAATATAAAATTAACAGGCATTGGAATTTTATTTATGTCTCTAGATAATAATTCAGCTTCTTTATTTGTTAAAGTTCTTCCAACTCTTCTATCAATGATGTTCCCTTCCTTAAAAGAATCAATTGCAGCGAAATTAGCTCTTAATGCAAGGTCTCCTCTTACTAACTTTAATCCTGCCCCTTTAGCTTCCAACTGCCCTCTTGAGCTTGAATCTAAGTCATTTCCAAACATAGAAACTATTGCTTCATCAGATTCAGGAACAAATCCTTGTTTAACAGTATACAAATAACCTAACTCGCCTCTTGAGGCAAAAAAATCCATGTTTGGAGTTTCAGCAGCTTCTAAAGGAGTTTCATTCTCAAGCTGCGGGTTTGGAAGATCTCCCAAACCATCCATAACAACCAAAATGCATTTCATAAATCGCAAGTACCACTTTTCATAATAAAGGCAAGAAAAACTTCTTTATAAAAATTTATACTTCTTTCAGAGGGACATAATGCCAAAATGGCCCATATAAAATCATGCTTAGGATAGTCAAAAAGGAAATATTTATAAACACTACGTAACTTTACGTAATATGGAAATAATCTCAAGAATAAGCAAAGGAAGCAATATGGATCAAATTTATATTAACAAAAAAAGAACTGGCTTTAATGTTGGAGAATACGTAATTATTACGCCCATAGGAAAAAAACCTATAGAGAAGCCATGTTTCTATAATTTAAAAGACCTAGAGCCAATAAAAATTGAAATAATAAATAAAATAATTAAGATTATAAAGGGAAAAATGAAAAATGAAAATATAATAATTACAGGGTCTTTTTTAGATAAGGGGTTTAAATTTAATGACGTAGATATAATAATCATAAAAGGAAGCAATGCAAAAGACTCGTCTTCTAAAGGAATAAAAAATGAAATTGGTATTCAAACAGGTATAAAGGCACACATTATCCATTTAACAAATAAAGAGCTTTTGGATGGCTTATCTACAGATCCGTTATACAGGCTAATGTTGAACAAGTGTGTATCTAAAAAAAGGCTTATTTACAATATAAAAAAGAAGATAAATTACAAGCTGCTTGATTTGCATCTCTTAAAGAGTAAAATATTAATAGACAGCTATAACCTTCTTAATGGTGGCGAAAAATATTATTTCTTAAGGAATATGGTTGCTATATATTTATTTTTAGAAAATAAAAAGATTAGTAAAGATTCTATTGAAAAAGAAATAAAAACAGCATTTCAGTTAGATGTGGAAAAAATAAGGCAGAACTTAATAGACAAAGAAGGCTTTATTAAAAAATACAAATCAATGTACAATGAAGTTTCTAATAAAATATTTGAGGGTGTAAAAAATGGTTCAAAACAGGAATAAAATAATTGATATTTTTATAGGAAATTTGGCCAACTCAATTGTCCATATAATTCTAGAAAAAGCTATTAAAAAGGATAAAGATTACTTATCTGATAAGTATAGAAAAGAGTTTATAACTAGTTTTGAAGTGGCAAAAAGATACAGAGATAAGATTAACCCAATAAAAGTCCCATTGCCAGAAAAAGATGCTTCCTATATAAAAGAGAAAATCATCAAAAAAATAAAGGCTGAATTAAGAGTGAGGATTCTAAAAGGCTATGAAAACATAGACCTAAATGAGGTTGAAAATAAAGTTGAGAAAGGGTTGACAGAATTGGGTATTTTATAAAAATTTATATCTCTGATTAAGAGATAGAAGAAATAAGAAAAAATAAAGAAAAAGTAAAATAAAAAACAAAACAGTTATATGCAACGTCCTGCGCTACAGCTCGTTGTTCCATTGCCTGAACAACTCGTTGATGAATTATACACACTAGTTCCTGAGCAATAATATTCATTTAGGTAAGTACTGGTATAACAGTAATCTGTCCTTGTGTAATAAACATTGTTCTTATATCCACTAGCTGTTCCCTGTACTGTTATAACATAACCTCCATCACTATCAGCACATGAATCTGGAGTAGTGCACGTAATTCCATCATCAATTAACCCATTACAATCGTTATCTAAACCATCGCAGGTTTCATTTGTAGGGTTTACTGCTCCAATACAAGACCCCCAAGATCCAGAGGAACAAGTCTGAGTACCGAATTTGCACTGTCCAACATCACTTACTCCACACTGTTGATTTAATGAATCATCAATTAGTCCATTGCAGTCATCATCTAAATTATTACATGTTTCAGTTGTTGGTGTTCCTGGAGTACAAGAAACCTGATCATTTATACAAGTCGAACTTCTCAAGCAAGCTCCCACTCCGCATGTTGTTGAGCCTGAAACGCAGCTAGCCTCTGTATTATCGTTTGGACTACTGCAGCCAGAATCAGCAGGATAATCAATTTTGCCATCTCCATCATTATCTGCTTTATCTTTACATTGTATTGTAGAAGTCACACTTCCACTTTCAGGTACAATCTTAGTTCCTTTAATAGAATAACTGGCTGTTGCATTCCCTGTAACAGTCTTCCCAATGATATACCCAATAACTAATGCAAGAATTATAAAAACAATCCACCATAAAGCATTATTATTTTTCGCCATTTCATCACCTCCTTACATTTATCTTTTCAAACATCAAAGATGTAATTATCAAACGATATATATATATATATATATATAAACCTAATCTTTTCCGTTCAGTAATCATTATAAACACCTTATATTTCTTATCAATATGTTTGGAAAACTCAAAGAAAAGCTGAAAAGCTGGACGCAAAGCTTCACAAAGAAAGCTGAAAAAACAGAGGAGAAGCCAGAAGAAATCGAAGAGATTAATATAGAGGAAGCTAGCCAAGAAAAACCTTCAAAAAAAGAAGAAAAAAGGCAGAAGCCAGACAAAAAACAAAAGGCAAAAACCCAAAAAGAGGAAGCAGAAGAAGAGTACGCTAAAACACAAGAAGAAAAACAAGCCAAAGTTGCTGAAAAAGTTGAAAAAATAAAGAAAGATATAGAGCCTAAGTTAGATCAAATATCTGAAATAGTTATAGAAACAAAGAAAAAAGAGATTACTAATATAGAAAAAGGACTTCCAGAGCTTCTGCCAATACCGAAAGAAGAAGTTATTGAACGCCATGAGGAAACTAAGGAAGAAATAAAGATAGAAGAAAAACAAAGCAAAGGCTTCTTTGGCAAGCTGAAAGAAAAATTCACAGGAAAAGAGTCTAAGGAAGATGACTACGACAAGTTAAAAAAAGAAGCTGAAAAAATAGATAAAGAAATTCATTTTGAACCATCGTTAGATAAGCAATTAAGAGGAGAGTCATTAGGTGAAGGATTAAAAGAAACTCCAAGAATTCCGGAAGAGTTAGAAAAAGAAAGCTTCTTCTCCAAAATAAAATCAACAGTCACAAAAACAAAAATCTCAGATAAGGATTTCGATAATTATGCCGAAGACCTTAAAATGCTTCTTCTAGAAAATAATGTTGCATACGAAGTTGCAGAAACCATAATATTCAAGCTAAAGCAAAAAATTATTGGCAGAGAAATTCTGAAAAAAGAGCTTGAAAAAGAAATAATGGACTCTTTAAGAGACACTATAGAATCTATTTTGCTTGATCCATTTAATATTATTGACAAAATAAGAGAAAAGCAAGATAAACCTTTTATTATTTTATTCTGCGGAATAAACGGAACAGGAAAAACAACAACGATAGCCAAAATCGCAAATATGTTGAAAGAAAAAAATCTTTCATGTATTTTAGCAGCAGGAGATACATTTAGGGCAGCTTCAATAGAGCAAATAAAACAGCACGGAGATAGTTTAGGAATTAAAGTAATAAGTCACGAGTATGGAAGCGATCCAGCTTCTGTAGGTTTTGACGCAGTAAGTTATGCTAAAAAAAATGCGACAGACTGTGTTCTAATTGACACAGCCGGAAGAATGCATACAGAAAAAAATCTTCTTAAGGAAATTGAAAAAATAAGCCGAGTTTGCAAGCCTGATTTAAAAATTTTCGTCGGAGAAGCAATAACAGGCAATGACTCAATCGAACAAATAAGGGCTTTCGACTCTTCAATTGGAATTGATGCAATAATACTTTCAAAGGCAGACACTGATGAAAAAGGCGGAACTTCACTAAGTGTAGGTCATGTAACAAAAAAGCCAATTCTTTATTTAGGAACAGGACAAAAATACACAGATCTCGAGTTATTTGACAAGAGGAAATTTACTGAGAAGCTAGGCCTTTGATCCCTCTGCTACAACTTCCGCTTCTAATTTTGCAACAGACATTGTAGCGTATTTTCTTACTTGAGATGCAACGCTTCTGTGAGAAGGATAATGAAGATGGATATGGCAAGGATCATGAATAGCATCTTCTTCATTAGGGATTGGATATAAAGAATCATAATCTGCGTCTCCTCTTTGAACATCCAGCATTTCAAAACCGTCAGTGGCCATTAAAACAGGATTGTTAATAAAAGCATCAACACTAACCCTACCATCTAATCTCATAAAGTAAATATTATTATCAATGATTTAAAAGCTTTTCGAAACCACAAATTTATTAACCCATTATATACTCCTTCTTCTATGAAAAATTATAGCTATGCGGCTTCAATCGGAGGCAGTAAAAGAAGTCGCTCTTCCACAACAAAAGGGAAAATAGAAAAAAACCGCGAGGTTGTTTTCAAATGTTAGAAAAACTTGGAGAAATCCTCAGAAGAACCACAGATAAAATAGCAAATGCCATATTTCTTGACAAAAACCTAGTCGAAGCAATAGTTAGGGACTTGCAAAGAGCTCTAATTGAAGCTGATGTTAATATTTCACTCGTAAAAGAAATCTCAGATAAGCTAAGAAAAGCAGCATTTGATGAAAGAGTAAAAGAAATAGAGAAAAAAGAGCATTTAATTAAAATTCTTCATGATGAATTAATGTCTATACTTGGCGAGTATAAACCTCTTAAATTAAGCAAAAACCAAAATAGAATAATGTTTCTTGGCTTGTATGGTGCTGGAAAAACAACAACAATAGCTAAGATAGGAAATTACTATGCAAAAAGAGGTAATAAAGTTGCACTTGTGGGTTTAGACGTTCACCGTCCAGCAGCATCTGAACAATTAAAACAACTAGCTGAAAAAAATAATCTTGCTTACTTTATTGATACTAAAGAAAAAGATCCAATAAAAATTTGGAAAAAACACGAGAAAGAGCTTAAAGATTATAATGTAGTTTTAATCGACACGGCAGGAAGACATACTCTTGACAAAGAGCTTATTGAAGAAATTAAAGATATAAAAAAAGCTTCCCAGCCAACAGAATCTATTCTTGTAATAACTGCAGATATAGGGCAAGCAGCAAAGCCATTATCATCTCAGTTTCAACAAGCCCTTAACATTTCAGGAGTAATAATAACAAGAATGGATTCAACTGCAAAAGGCGGTGGTGCTTTAACAGCATGCGCTGAAACTCACGCCCCAGTCTACTTCATAGGAACAGGTGAAAAAGTCAATGACCTCGAAGAATTTAATCCATCATCTTTCCTGTCAAGACTATTAGGAATGGGTGATTTGCAAACACTCATTGAAAAAATAAGGTCTGTAACAAATGAAGATTCACAATCTAGGATGCAGAAGCAGCTTGAAGAGGGAAACCTCTCTCTCGAAGATGTCGTCGAACAAGTTAAGAGTATGGGTCAGCTTGGAGGTTTTGATAAAATTAAAAGCATGATCCCTGGTCTAGGAAGTGCGAAAATCCCAGAAAACATGCTTGAATCCCAGCAAGCCAAGATAGCAAAATGGGAACATATACTAAAAAGTATGACAAAAGAAGAAAAAGTAAACCCAGAGTTATTAAAGAAAGAAACATCAAGAATAGCAAGAGTTGCAAAGGGCGCAGGAGTGAGTACTTCAGACATAAGATCTTTGTTAAAACAATATGACCTATTAAGCGACATGATCAAATCAGGATCTGACTTCGACCCATCAAAAGGCATAAGTCAAAAGCAAATGCAAAAACTAGCCAAGAAGTTCGGTAAAAAGATGAGGTTTTGAAAAAGATGGTAAAAATCTATAATTAATACGCAAAGTGTCAAGAACTCATAATTTACATGCCCCTAATTTCTTGAGTTTTTTCTTCTAATTTATTACTATAGTAAGATAAGAATATTAGACCAAGAAGGAATAAAAACACAATTAACCAAATTTTAGGTAAGCCAAAAACAAGGCTATCGCTTAAACTAATAGAAATAATTGCTGTTCCTATAAGAATTAGAATTATATTCTGTTTATGAAGGAGGAGATTATATTCTAAATCTTTTACATTTTTCTCCTTATCATCTTTTGAGATCATCTTAAAGTCCATCTAATAAATAAAACAAACCAACTAATCCAATTATGACTCCAACAAAGTAAATAAATGGGGAAAGCTAATTGTTGCAAATGTAAAGCTAGGGAAGAAGATAATTAATATTCCTACAATTATAATAATAAATCCTCCAAATCTTTGTTCATGTTTATTTTTAAACGGTGATAGTGTCATTTCTGCCTCTTCTCCTTTGTTTTAAAAAGGACTTATTACTTTTAAATCTTCCTTCCAGCCGATACTGTCAAGTTAACGATACGTAGTTATCTTGGACAAATTTAATCAGATTCAA
>CAYQXU010000045.1:0-9355 GCA_964421685.1 Candidatus Woesearchaeota archaeon | reverse complement strand
TTAAGGTATTTAGTCAATATAGAAAATCTAAACACTAATTTTTACACATAGCCGGTAGGCTATTTTTTTTCGAATATGATAAAGAATAAAAACTAGCTTTACTTATGATCTTTATGCCAGAACAAAACGACAAGCCCTTCGTAAAGTGGTACTACGCCCTATTTTTTATAGTGGCTTTTGGTATAGTGCTTTATGCTTGGATTTTTGGATTAGGAGATTTGAATACCAGAATAATTGTTACGATCGGATTTGTTGCCATAGCATTGATTATTCTTTTGGCTTACAAGAATCAAGAGAAGCAAGACACAAAATTTATTAAACTCAAGGTGAGATAATATTATATGGATCAAGAAATGCAAGAAACAAGCACAGGGCAAAAAATTCTTTCTACAGGCTATAAAGTTGAGGGTTGGGGTTTGAGAGTTAAAGCTGTTATAAATTTCATCTTAGGAGGAATATTATTTGTTCTGGGAATTGTTATGGCTATTTCAGTTGGTTTTCCATTTCTTATAGTTTCTTTACTTGGGGTAGGATTGATTATCGGAGGTTGGATTTACTGGAGGAGGTCTAAGTCTTTGGCACAGGGTAGGTTTTACTAAATTTAGCTGATAAAATGAAAAAGAAGAGGTCTCGAAAATCCAAGATTTTTAATTCTGTAAATATTATTCTTATTGCTTTGCTGTTTGTTGAATTGGTTTTCATAGCTAAAGGGGTGACGACGGGGAATCCGGTGAGGAGTGTAGTTTTAGGAGGTGAAACTAGAACTTCCACAACTCAAAATTCTTTAGGGCAATTAGTTACAAAAGAAGGAAAAGTAGAATTAATTGTTCAAGATAATTTTGAAAAGCCTGAGCTAAGTAAAGAACTTTATTATTTAAATGAAAATGGAAAAAGATATCTTCTTTCAACAGACCAACCTTTGCCAATTTCTGCAAAAATAAAAGTCACAGGTTATTTGAAGGACAATGTTTTAAGTTTTTCAAACAGCCAGACAAAATCAGCTTCACTTCAAGGAACGAGTTATACAACGACTTCTACGACGATTGAGTCATTATCTCAAATTCTCGGAGATAAGAAGTATATTGTAGTATATCTCTTAGGAACAAATGATAGCGATTTTAATGCTACTTCAAGAGCAAATAATGTACTAAATCTTGCTAATAATTTTATGATTAATACGTCATATGGTAAAGCAAGTTTGAGCATGGGTTTTGCTAAATCGTTTCAGACTAATATTACTGGATGCATCCCAGAATCATACATGGATTATGCTATTTCAATGATTGATCCATTTGTAAATTTTAGACAGTATGATGGGATAATAGTTTATCATCCTTTTTCCAGTGATCCATGTTATGGTGGGATGGGTAGCGTTGGAAAGGTTTATCTTCCAAATGATGGAGGGGTTTCACTTTATGAAGTCTGGGTTGATGGTATTCATGATAACTCCGAAGTTCTTGATCATGAGGTAGGGCATAATTTTGGATTGGACCATGCAGCATTGTTATACTGTGGGGAATACCCTAATGTAAAAAGCTTAGATTTTTCTTGTAGATATAATAATTACGGTGATAGTTTTGATATTATGGGAAGTGGAAACTATCCTTATAGCCTTAGGAATAAGTTAGAGGTGTTAGGTTGGGTCGATAACATTAATGTTTTAAAAACAACACAAGGAACTTTCTTTATACGTCCTCAAGAGGAAGACTTAACAAACACCTTGAATATCTATGGGCTAAAAGTACCTATCTTGTGGAATGTTAGTAGCATTACTGTTATAAACGATTATGGGTCTCAAGTGCCTTTAGATTACTTTAATCCATTTACTAATTACTATATAGAATACAGAAAACAATTTAATCAGGATTATTTAAACTGGTTAAAGTTTTTGAAAAATGAAACTACTTATAAATTTAATTTGACTGAAATTAAAGATGGTGTTTTTATTAGGTTAGGGGCCGATTCTCAGCTTTTTGGTGACACTTTATTACTTTCCGAACACCCAAATGCAATTATTTGTTATAGTTCTGTTACTCAAGATGTTTGTTATAACGATGTTTATACTTTTCCATATCTTCTTAAAAACGAAACATACGTAGACAATTTTAATTTAATGAATATAACTGTCTTAGACATGAATGAAAGTGGAGCTTTGATAAAGATAACGAGATTTTCTACATGCACCGACACCGATGGTGGATTAAATTATAATGTTAGAGGAACAGTAACTGTAACAAACTTTTCAGGAACTTACAATTATATAGATTCTTGCATAACAACAGGTGATAAAACTACAGCGAACCTGAAAGAATTTTACTGTAACAACAATCAAGCAATCTCTACTTCTTATAAATGTGTAAACGGTTGTTTCAATGGAGCATGCAAATCTCCTGCAAGCGGAAGTCCTTCTTGCTATTATGACAAAATAAAAAGAGCTTATGTTTGTAAATAAATTCTTTAAGCCGAAACATTTATATAGTACAATAAATGTACAATATTGTACCTAAAATGAACAATAATGCATTATTTGGAAAAGGCAAGGAAAAGATACTTGAATGTTTTTACAGAAACAGGAATAAAGAACTATATTTCAGCGAGATATTAAGAGAAACGAAATTGACCCAGAATACAACCCTTAAACACCTAAAAAATCTTCAGACTAATAATCTCGTAATTTCTAATAAGAAGATAGGCAACACTTTCTATAAAATAAATGCGAGAAATCCCCAGATTTATTCAATTTTGTCTTATTTTGATTATAAAAGACTAGAAAAATTGCCTTTATACAGAAAACGCGCAATAAATGAATTTCTTGGCAAACTCAAGACTAAGCCTTTAATTGCTTTAATTTTTGGCTCTACGGCTAAAGAAACTTTTGGAAAAGAAAGCGACATTGATATCTTGCTCATTTTTAATATGAAAGAGAAAAATGACACTAAACTAAAAGAAGAAATAGAAGCAATTTCTGGAGTTAAAATACAAACTTTTATAATAGATTTTGATTATTTTAAAGAACAAATATTAAGAGAAGAAGATAAAGTTATAACTCATGCTATAAAAACCGGGTTTGTAACAGTGGGATTTGATAAATTCTATAAGGAGGTTTTAAATGGATAAAGAAATTTGGGAAATTTGGCTTGAAGATGATAATAGAAGAAACACTGACTTTGAAAAATATTTAAAATTAAAGAAGATAAAAAAAGAAATTGAAGTTAAAGAGCTAGTCCAAGGACATATAGACAAGGCAAACCACAATCTCAAATTTGTTAAGTCTACACTTGAATTAAAGGAATTTAATGATTGGGCTATTGTAAGCTCATATTATTCAATTTACCATGCTTCTCTTGCTTTATGTGCTTTAAGGGTTATTCCACAAAAGACCATTTGGCAACTTTGCTTATTCTCATTAAGGAGTTTTATCAAAAAGAACTTAACGAGGAAGAAATAAAAACCGTAGGAAATGCGGCAATAAAAAAAGAAGAGATTTTGTACTACACTGAAGCAAAAACAAAAAGAACAAAGGCAAGTTACTCTACACAAAAAGTATTTGATAGTAATGAAGCAGAGAGCTTAAGAACAAATGCAATAATTTTTGTGAATAAAGTAAAAGAAATAATTGATTCCTACAGAAAATATTAAGTTTATATCCTCTTCCGTCTCAGCAAATTAGCATTACTCACAAAGGTTATCGAAGAGACATCAAAATTAGTGTTAGAGCCATAATAAATGTGTAGTTTAGGTTTCATTGTAATGAAGAACTAATCAACTGCCTCTATCTTAACATTTGCTGGAAGAGGAATTCTTATGTCTTTCATTCCGCCTCTTTTCACAAAATTAAATATCTTAAAACCCTTTAATTCATTTGTTTTTTCATCTCTTCCTTCAAAAAGATCGTCATCTATCTCATCAAAATAACTCTCTGTTTGTTCTCCTATAAATATCTCAAGAATATCTGATTCGATATCATAATAGACTTCTAAATTGTTTTGTTTCATCTTCTTATAATATTCCTTGTTATGAAGGATGTAGTAACATAACCTCCACCGTTTAAATATTTTACTGAAACCAGCAAGTAACGCGATTTATCTTTATAATGTAAATAGTAATTTCTCATATCATCACTAAACTTATGTGAAACTATTAATGCAGGGCTTGTAAGAGCCTTTTTTATATCCTCTAATTTATCAGTCATATAACTATGCTTAATCGTTATATGGCTCCATTGTTTCTTAGTCAAATGAATTTTCCTTCCAGATTTATCCCCTATTTCAAAAATCACATCCATTTAATCCCAAAGGTCTTTTTCTTTATAAAATATCCTAAAAAGCAAAATTATTATATCCTCTTCTATTTGACCAAGCTTGGGCAAATGCAAAAAGAATCATATTCTTTTCCGTCTAAGCAAATTCGCATTGCTCACAACAGTTATTGAAGATGCAGCCATTGCAATCTCCGCAATAATAGGATGCAAAACTCCTGTAACAGCCAATGGAATAGCAACAACATTATAAGCAAAAGCCCAGAACAAATTCTGCTTTATTTTTGAAAATGTGGCCCTACTAAGTCTTATTGCAGCAACAACTCCAAGTAAAGAGCCTCTAGCAAGTACCAAATCCCCAGCTTCAATTGCAATATCTGTTCCTGTTCCCATTGCAATTCCAACATTTGCCTGCTTAAGTGCAGGAGCATCATTAATCCCATCCCCAACAAAAGCAACCATTCCCCTTCTTTGCAATTCTATTACTTTATTAGACTTATCTTCAGGAAGAACGTTAGCGATAACTTCTTTTATTCCAACTTCTTTTGCAATTGCCTGGGCAGTCCTTTCATTATCTCCAGTTATCATAACAGTTTTGTAGCCTGCATAGTTAAGCATTGAAATAGCTTTCATTGAGTCTTCTTTTACAGCGTCGGCAATTCCTATAATTCCCAAAACTTTTTTATTTTCAGATACAACTGCAGAAGTGTAGCCATTATTTTCAAACTCTTCTATCTTCTTATCAAAGTCTTTCAAAGAAATTCCCTTTTCTTTCATTAAATTAGAATTTCCAATAACAATTATTTTTTTGCCCACCTTTCCTTCAACTCCTCTGCCTCTTAGAATTTTGAAGCTTGTAACTGGCTTATACCTTTTTAAGTTAGCTTTGTCAACAATTGCTTTTGATAAAGGATGCTCACTTAATTTTTCTAAGCTTCCTGCAAGCTCCATCATATAAGTCTCCTTGATTTTAGAATAAATTGCCTTTACCTCAGGCTTGCCTTTAGTTATTGTTCCTGTTTTATCGAATACAACATATTTTATTTCTTTCATTGTTTGTATTGCCTCACCCTTTCTTATTAAAATCCCTTTCTTAGCACCCATGCCTGATCCAACAGTTAAAGCAATAGGGACAGCTAATCCTAAAGAACAAGGGCATGCAATAACTAAAACAGAAATTGCAACTCCTATAGATCTTCCTACTTCATTTCCAAAAACCATCCACCCTGCAAATGTTAAAATAGACAAAATTATTATTGTTGGAACAAAGATGCTTGTTATCTTATCTGCTGTTTTTTGAATAGGCACTTTTGTCCCTTGAGCTTCTTCAACAAGTTCAATAATATGCGCAAGGAAAGTGTCTTTGCCAATTTTAGTCGCCTTAATATACAAAATTCCATCCTGGTTTATTGTTGCTCCAATAACATTGCTTCCTTTTGTTTTGTCAACAGGTAAACTCTCTCCTGTAACCATTGATTCATCAACAGCGCTCTCTCCTTTGACAACAACTCCATCTGTAGGGATTTTTTCTCCGGGCTTTACAATTATTATGTCTCCAACAACAACCTCAGAAATAGGAATTTCAATTTCTTCTCCATTCCTTTCAACTCTTGCATTTTTAGCTCCAAGTTCAAGAAGTTTTTTTATTTCCTGTGAAGCTCTCCCACGGGCTTTTGCCTCAATATATTTTCCTGTAATAAATATTGCCATTATCATTGCAGAAACGCCAGAATAGTCATTTATTTTCATAAAAAATGTTAATATACCTGTCAAATAAGCAATCAAAGTTCCAAGTGCAATCAAGGAATCCATATTGAAGTAAAAAGTAAATAATCCCCTCAAGCCTGACTTAAGTGTTGAAAACCCAAATACAAAAACAACAGGTAATCCCAAGAAAAGGAGAATTAATATTGAAATTTCTTCGCTGAAAATATTAATATTGAATAATCGCATTAAGATCATTAATATAGCAATTGGGGTTGCAAATATCCAGCTGCCAATAAGTTTTCTTTTCCAGCCAGTTATCTCAGAATCTTCTGCTGGTTTTGAGTGATTATGTTCTTTATGATTCATTCTTTGCATGTTATGATGTTCATGATTTTCCATTTTGGTTAGTTTGTCTGATTTAAATTTGACGCTCAGCAAAGCTTCGCGAATTTTATATTAGGATAATTTAGGTACGGTTTTTTAAACTTAATTGCATTTAAAATTCAAAGTTAATTTTATCATTCATATTTTTCATTTAATGTTTTGTGTCCTATTTTATTGTTTTTAATTGATTTTGGTTTAATAAAAGGGAGATGTCATAAGGATAAGGATCATAGGTCCTTGTCTTTATCATTCAATGCTTAATGTTTTATACCCTGCCCTCGCAACAGCTTTCTTTAATTCTTCTTCAGGGACTTTTTCATTAACTTCAACGAAAGCTTTTTTCCCAATTACACTTACATTAACTTCAGAAACCCCTGAAACCTTTTTCAAGCTTCTTTCAATATTTGTCGCACAGCTCGCACAGTGCATGCCTTCAATGTTTATTTTTATCTTCATCATTTTTCATTTCCTTTGAATTTGTTTAATTAACCATACGATAAGTAAAATAACTGCTACTATCATAGCAATATTAAGTATCCAATTAAGTATAAAATATATTCCGTATCCAGAATATCCCGACATCATATTCCACATCCAGTTATAATTGCCATATCCCATCATTCCGTATCCAAAACCCCCAAAAAATAGCACAGCTAAGATAACTATAATTGCAATAATAAGGGCGTTATTGTCTTTTTTCATTCATTGCTCCCATAGGTATTATGCAGGATATGCATACAGTATTGTGACATATGCTCGTCAATAAGTCCCATTATGCGATTTATTGTTTTTTCATTTAAAGAATAGTAAACAAATTTTCCCTCTCTTTCAGTTTTTACAAATCCACATTGCCTTAGTCTTGCAAGGTCATGAGAAACAGCTGTCTGATCCATATTTAATTCCTTCATTATTTCAGAGACATTTTTCTTTTCATTTCTAAGAAGATTTATTATTTTAAGCCTGGGTTCAGATACGAGTGTCCCAAAGAATATCTTATAAGCCCCATAAATTTCTCCCTCGTGAAACCCTTCTTTATGAACATGATGCAATATGCTTTTGTTTAACATATGATGATTAGATACATATTAGTTTATAAATATTTCTATAGTGAAAAATATAAATTTCTAGCTCTAAAAGTAGGCTTAGAGGATCGCTGTGTTTGTATAGAAACATATTTATCCTCAAATTGATTATGTTGTACATGAAAAGAGTGTTGCAGGTTTTCTCTGTATTAATTATAGCATTTATTATCTTATTTCTTGCATTAAACATCAACCTTAAGCTTAATCCAACAGGAAAAGCAGTTGAAACTGCTTCAGAAATCACAAAAACAACTTCATACATACAATCAAACGGATTAATTGCGTCTTATGACAGCAACGGAGAAGAGAAATTTTACATAAATGATCATCTTGGAGGAACAAGCGCTGTTCTCGATGAAAATAAAAATAAAATTGAAGAAGAAAAGTATTTTGCATTCGGAGAGGAAAAAACTTCAAGCGGGGAAAGATTTACTTATACTGGAAAAGAAAAAGATGATTCTGGCTTGTATTATTACGGCGCGAGATATTACGACGCTGGCACTGGAAGATTTTTGCAAGCTGACCCTCTCTCAGGAAAAATAACAAATCCGCAATCACTTAACAAGTATGTTTATGTTACAAATAATCCGATGAGGTATACTGATCCGAGCGGGATGAAAGTGTATATTGCAGGTAGTAATAGTGAAAGAAAAGCGATTTTAGGACAATTTCAAAAACTAGCGGGGGACCATCAATTACAAACTGAACAAACAGATGAACACACAATTAGAATCTTAGATATCCCTTCTGTTGCTAAAGATGATTCACATTATAACACATTTGAGATGTTAAGAGATGCAGTTGGTGTTAATGAAAAGTTTCTTGTAATGTTTGGAGAAGAAAATGTTTTTATGTATCTTGACTCTGACAACAAAAACTCGCCTCTGTTTGAAATTTCATACAAAAATGAAATTCTCCCAGTTTCTTTAGAGAAAATTAAACAAGAAGGATATATGCCTATCTCTTTAAGTAGCGAACAGGTATTTAGGATAGAAAGAGAATTCAATTTAGACATGCCCCTATACATCGCTCTAGCGCATGAGCTTTTTGGGCATGGCTTGGATTATCATTATAATCCTCTAGGTAAATACGATTGTTCTTTTTGTAGCCCAGAAGAGGAACACGCGACATTTATAGAAAATATTGTAAGAAAAGAGTTTGGAGTTCAAAATAGACCTCTTTATACTCTTTATCACGAAGGAAATTCCTTTTTAGACGGACTTTATAATATAAATGATTATGGCCTAGGGGGATCAATTTTAATAGTCAGACCTAGAGAACAAACAAAATACCCTTATCTAAAAAAAGAACAAGAAAGCAAGTAAAATCTGAAAATATCTATAAAGAGTTTAAGTGAAAATAATTTATTCCTATTAATCTAATTGCATGCGGTAACTTGTTTTTGGTGTAAATCTTTAAAAGGAGGAATCTTATGGGTTGGTCATGGCAATAGATAAAACACTCCGTGATTATGTTCCTCATGATTTGCTTGAAACACTGGAAGAACTAAGGAAGTTTCCAAGATCTCGAAGATTGGCCAATGAGTTCTTTAACACAGGGCTTAATCTAATGAAGGAAAATGATCTGTATCATCCATTTACTCAATATCAAACACAATTAAGATATCATCCTCAAGATAACTCTACATCAGCAGTGCTAACTTATAGAGTAATTTCTAGGATAAGAGGGAGAGATAGAATATTTTTAGCATTTCCATTTCCTGAAGAAGTTAAACTTTTTGAAGTTTATAGGAGTAGATCTTGGTCTAACCTATTTAATGGAAGTTCTCCTTATGGATTTGGAATTCATTTATTAAATCCAGATGGTTCACCAAAAGAACTAAGCACGTATTATGCTTTAGAAGGATCATTTAATTGAAAGGAAATCCCCACAGCTTGCTGTGGCTGGGTAAAAACTATATATT
>CAYQXU010000044.1:0-9373 GCA_964421685.1 Candidatus Woesearchaeota archaeon | reverse complement strand
ATATTTTGATTTTTCTAAGTTAATCTAGGAGTGACATATGTCTGTAGGGAGCACATAACCCTAACTTTAATAAAGCTTTTAATTCTATATATTTTATGCATAAGAAAAAAGGCATTGCGTCAGAATATCTTCCATGGATTTTGATTGCAATTGCAATTCTTGCAATTGTTCTTATAAGCATTTTTGTGCTTAAAGGAACTGGCATTTCAATAATAGACAAAATAAAAAGCTTGTTTAGGAGTTAAAATAAAAAATGGCTGATCTCACAGTTGAAAATATTATAAAGATTATTTTAGGAATTTTAGTTTTTATTATAGTTGTTGTCGGAGCTTATTTTTTCTTTAAGAATTATGTTATAGATTTTTTTAATAATATTGCTGGAGATAATAAAGCAAAGGCAGCAAGCCTCGTATTAAATTTAATAAAATGAAGAAAAATAAAAAGGGATTTCTTTTAGGGGAAGAAACAATAAAAATAATCATTGCCTTAATCTGCATTGTTTTTTTAGTTTATCTTTTGGTTTCGCTTTATTATTCAAGAGTTCATGAGGAAAAACTTCGGCAAGCTCAATCAACTCTTAATGGAGATGGTTCAAGCAGCATTAAAACTATTATCAGCAGGGTTACGAATGGACAAGGCAATATCGACGGAAACTCTGAAAGCCTTCTTATTCATAATCCAAAAGGCTGGACTATTTTTTCTTATGCTGGAAATACTGCTAAGCCAAATTCATGCAAAGGCAAGAGCTGTGCCTGCATCTGCGACGAAATTAACAGCTTGAGCTTGAAAGCCATTTCCTACACTAAAGAAGAAAGACAAGTTTTAGAATGCGATGAAAATGGTGCGTGTTTAAATATAGAAAGTTTGCGGAGTTTTCCCAACATAAAAATAAGCGAATCAACTTCATTATTAATTAAAAATGATAAGGGGATTTTCATAGAACCAAATGGACCTTGAGGAAGCAATAAAATATTTAATATGGATTGTTTTTTTTGGAATAGCTTTAGCTGCAGTTTATACTTTATTAAAAAAGCTGGGAGTGGTTTGAACCTTTTGAAAAATAAAAAGGACCAAGGTCCTTCTTATGACATCTCCTTTAGGAGAAGGTTTCCAAAACGAACATGGTTTCCAAAATAAGTAAAATGTTAAATAAAAATAAATTAGGTGAGTTAACGACACAACAAATTGTGATGCTAGTTATCTTAATTGTTAGCTTTGCTGTGATACTTATATTTTTATTTTTTCTTGATTTAGGAAAGCAAACAGACAGCCAAATTTGCCACGATTCTGTTGTTTTAAGAGGAAATTCTGTACTTCCTTCTGATAGTGTGCCGTTGAAGTGCAATACACAGTATCTTTGTCTTACTAACGACAAATCATGCGAAAGCATGACTAATCCTAAAATTGAAAAAGTTGACAGCAAAGAGCAAGTTTATAATACTCTAGCTGAGCAGATGGTTAACTGCTGGTGGATGTATGGGGAAGGAAAAGTTGATTATGTTGGGAAAGACTTTAAAAGCAACCTCTATTGCTCAATCTGCTCTCAAATTGGTTTTGATGACAGTGTTAACCAAATTTTCCCTGATGGAAAAATTCCAAAGAAAGATTTTTACGATTACTTATCCCAAACAAAAATTTCAGGTAAAGAGTATACTTATATCGAATATCTCTTTGGAACTAAGAGTGTTCCTGGCTCGTATAAAGATAAAAATGGGAATGAGGTTACACTTTCCAGCGGTGATTATGGAAATATTGACTTAAGAAACCGACAATATGTTTTGACAGGTATGTACAGCAAAATAAATTTCTTAGGGTGGGGAGCTGCTATTGGGACTGTTGTCGGAACAGTTATTGTCGCAGTTGCCGTAACTGGGGCGAGTGGAGGAACGGCAGGCCCTGCTGCTCTCGCTGTTAGTGGAGCTGTTATTCATGGTCTTTTAGTAACAATTCCCACTGCTGTAGGGATAGGAGTCGTTGCAGGAAAGTATTTTGGGTCTGTAGTGCAAGGAAAATCTGGAAATAATTATATTTCTCCCACTATTGTAGAGGCTGATGACACTGTTTTCAAGCAATTAAACTGCAGCGACATAAATACACTCGCGTAGTAGAGATAAAATAAAATGAAAAAAAAAGGATCTATTCTTACAGAGAATGTTATTTTTCTTGTTTTGAATATGACTTTTTTTGCAATAATGATTTTGTTTCTTTTGAAACAAGGAGGAGGAGTTTTTATGGAGCAGGCTTATGCAAAACAAATAGCGCTTGCAATAGATTCTGCCAAGCCGGGCATGGAAATTCTTGTTGACATTAGCGAGGGTGCTAGCTCTGATAAAAAATGGTTTGCTACTAATTTTGCGAAGTCTGTTGTCATTTCTGGAAATTTTGTTACAGTCACTTTAGGAAATGATGGAGGTTATACTTACTCTTTTTTCAACAACGTTAAGCCAAGCATTGATGTTTTCCCTGACGGAAAAGTGTATATAGTCGTGAAAAATGGATAAAGTTATTTCAATTTACTGGTTTGTTATTCTTGCAATTATAGCGACTGCCTTAGTCATCATGACTGCTGCTTTTTATAATGCTCCTTATGATGTAAGAGGAATTGAAGCGCGAATTTTAGCTGATAAAGCTGCAGACTGCATTTCTTCAGGAGGAATGCTAAAAGACTATGTTTTTCAGAATAATATTTTTTCAAGCGAATTTAATCAAAATTTTCTCGATATCTGCAAAATAAATCTTAATGCTGAAAATGTATGGACTGACCCGCAATACTACATTAAAGTTGAATTTTTTAATTTAGACAGCAATGGAGCTGTTTTTAGCATTGAAAAAGGAAACCTTAATTTCATTTCCAGCTGTTCTATTCAGGAAAGCGAGGACTTTAAGAAACTCACACAATGTTATGAAGGCAAGTTTTATGCTGTTTCAGAAAAAAATCAGTTTTTAATTAAAATTAGCACTGCCGTCGGCAAATCCATAAAAAATGTTAAATAAAAAATTAACTAAAGGCCAGGTTGGAGATACTGTGACCTGGCTAGTTGCCACTTTGATCATTATTTTTATACTGGGGATATTTATTTTTATATCAAACGGACTTGCAAAAGCAAATCAGATTTCAAGCAGCCTCAAGGAATTTTTTTCTGGAAGCAAGGATGCAGCTAAAGCTGACTGGTTTAGTGTTAAGACTAATTTGGCTTTTTCCAAAAACTCAGAGAATAAAGATAAAATAACGGAGTGGATAAAAAATGGAAAGTAAAATCGGGAATATAACTATAACTGTGCTTGTTATCAGCGTTTTATTACTGTGCTCTATAGCTTTAGTAACATTTACGCTTGCCAAGACTAAGATTATTAATGTTTTCACTGGAGTTTTTTTAGTTGAAGATATGAATTCTCAGATAGAAGATTTCTCTACGAACAAGGATCTAAATAGAGTTGATACAAAAATTAACGACAAAGGAGTCCGCGTTTTTTATAAGGAAAGAATTGAAAGCTCTGGATTTTGGATATGGAGCAAGGAGAAAGTTTCATTTTCGGTTGAATATCCTGTTCCACCTTAAATAAGAAATCATCAGGACTTTGCTGATTTAAAGAAAAGGTTTATAAATAAAATATCCTTAATTTTTTTATGATTAAGGGAAAGAAAGGTGAAAAACGCGGTTTTTCCAAATTCAGCTTTTTTCCAAAAAGCCGAAAGGGGCAAGAGCTTAGCATTAATACAATAATTCTTATTATTTTAGGAGTTATTGTGCTTGTTATTCTTGCATTGGGATTTTTTCTAGGATGGGATAAACTTAAAGGGATTTTCACGTCTGATAATAATGTTGACCAGATTTCCCAAGCTTGCTTGACTGCGTGTACAACTCAAAGCAACTATGATTTCTGCACAAGGCAAAGAGAAGTTAAAATAGGCAAAGAGTCATTTGTAGACACTTGCAAGGCATTTGCTGATCCTAAAGGCACTTACAAAGACAAAGGATTTGGGATACAACAGTGTCCGCAGCTTTGCTGATGTTTAATTTATATTTTTAATATTTCTTGGAATTCCAAACTTATTTAAATTATAATTCTTTTTTACATCTATGGATTATGGATTTGGCGAAAAAAGGAATAAAGGAAAAAACAAGAGGAAGGAAAAGAAAAAACATCCTTACCAAACTGGCGGGGGAAAGAGAAGCGTAAATCTAGTAAGAAAATAGAATTTTTATTTTTGATTTCTTATTATTCTGACTAGACCAACTCCTTCATATTCTTTAATATCATTTCCTAATTTTCCTTGGACTTGCACTTCTACTTTAGGGCCATTTTGATTTTTTTCTAATGTCCTGTACAACTGTTCACCTAGGCTTTGATCTTCAAATTTGTAGTTTACTAAGAAAATATTACCCATATCATCCTCTAAAGATAAGCTAATTTTTCCAAAGTATTCTTCTAAACTCCTGAGATACCCAACAATTTTGGTTAATTCACTTTTTACCATAAAGCCTTATTTGATTTTGTAGTTAAAAGATTTTCTGTGTTGTAATATAGATTTCAAAATAATTATAAATAGTCTTTTCTAATTCTTTATATAAAGAGGCGTTATGATAGAATATTTTTTATTTGGGATAGGTTTATTGTGGATAGGATTTGCAAGTATACAAGACTTGAGAAAAAGAGAGGTAGCTAATTGGATTAGCTTTTCTCTTATTATATTTGCCTTGGGTTTTAGGCTTTTTTACGGCATTTTTTCAGGAGCAGGTTTTGATATTTTTTATCAAGGGCTTTTTGGCTTGGGAATTTTCTTTTTGATAGGGAATATTTTATATTATGGAAGGATGTTTGCCGGGGGGGATGCTAAACTTATGATTGCACTCGGAGCTGTTCTCCCATTATCTACAAATTTAATTTCAAACTTGAAGGCTTTTTTTGGCTTTTTATTAGTATTTTTGTTTGCAGGAGCTATTTACGGCTTAATTGCAACTGTAAGAATAAGCTTGACAAATTTTAAGATTTTTAAGAAAGATTTTATTGCAAGGCTTAGAAAAAATAAAATCAAAATTTGGCTAGTTATGGCTGCTGGATTGTTGTTTATGCTTGCTGGGTTTTTGGAGAGTGTTTTTTTCAGTTTAGGAGTTTTGGTTTTTGCATTTCCCTATCTTTATATTTATGCAAGAAGTGTTGACGAGAAATGCATGGTAAAACTCGTAAATGTTAAGGATCTGACTGAAGGAGATTGGCTTGCTGAAAAATTGAAAATAGACAAGAAGACAATAACCCCTAATTGGGAGGGATTAAGCAGGAGTGAGATTAATATTATAAGAAAAAAATACAAAAAAATAAAGATAAAGCATGGGATCCCTTTTGTCCCTGTATTTTTTATTGCTTTTTTGGCATTTATTTATTTGTGGAAGAGCGGCTTATGGAATGCGTTTTGGTAGCCATAACTTTGATTAATAGAAAATCTTTTAAACTCTCTCTCTCTCTCTCTCTCTTTAAATTATGGAAAAGAAAACGTTCATAGTAATAGGCATAGCAGTACTTTTTCTTGTTTTAGCCTTAATAATTTTTATGCCAAAAAGTGGCGTAGTAATTCAAAGCCAAGAGGTGTTAGCTTTCAACAATAAATTAGAAAAAGCTTATAGTCAAGTAGAGGAATATTCTGTTCATCTTATTGAAAAAGATATATTCGGAAAAGCAACTAAAGAATTTGATTATTATTTTAAAAAACCAAGCAAAGCTAAAACTGTTTGGGTAACCCCTGATAAAGGTATAGAAGTTAGCGACGGAACTTCTCATTTTGTTTATCGAAAAGATACAAATACTTTATTCACAAACAGCATACCAAGGGAGGAAGCAGGCGTCCTAGATGTTGTAGGAGCGTTGAAAAAATACATAAAAGAAAATGAAGCAAGTGTGGAGGATGTTACTTATAATAACAGGCCAACATATAAATTAACAATACAGCCAAAGAATAAAGAGGATGGTGTAACTATTTACTGGACGGATAAAGAAACCATGTGGCCTGTAAAAATTGATAGTTACATGGGTGAGGGAAGATGTGAAAGCTTGAAGGAATTTTATAACACATATCTGGGAATAGAAATGCCTGGCTGTTTATATAGTTCAGAAGAATTTCAAAATCTTCAGCTTAACCCTGGCTTAAGTGACGAATTTTTTAATATTAGAAATGACATTCCAAGTGACGCTAAAGAAAAAAAAGGTTTTGGAGGGGAGTGTAATCCGTTAATGGAAACTGCAAAACCACTTAAAGAAGCTTCATTTACAGTTTATGTTCCTGGATGGGTTCCAGAAAGATTTAAAGTTAATTATCCCCCCGAAGAAATTCCCGTAAGATATGAAGAAGAAGGACCGGATGACTGTAAAGTCAGTAAGTATTATGCTTTTGCAAATGTTCACCAAGAAATAATTAATGAACACTATAGCAATCCCATTAAAGGAGAATTTGAAGTTGCCAGTATTGGTTTAGATGTAATGATTAAAGAAGGAGAATTCACTTTCGAAGGTTCAAGTATATTGACGCAATCACCTTCTGTAGTGATATACGGTTTTTTGGGTAATTTTCCTAAAGACAATTTAGTAGAGTCGAAAAAAGTTAATATTAATGGTGTTGAGGCAACATTAAATAAGTATAAAGAAGTTTTTCCGAATAGGATGAGTACGCGTTTGAGTAACGGCACTACCGAAACATTTGATTATGGTAATGCCACTACTTATCATAATTTTCTTTTCTGGAAAGCAAATGATTTATATTTTGTTCTTAGTACCCCTCATGAAGAAGCTCTTAAGGGAGGATGCAGCACGGCCATAAATATTGAAACTAATCAACCGAGCC
Source organism: Candidatus Woesearchaeota archaeon (assembly GCA_964421685.1). Lineage (GTDB taxonomy): Archaea > Nanobdellota > Nanobdellia > Pacearchaeales > GW2011-AR1 > CAYQXU01. The sequence goes on along the minus strand of CAYQXU010000044.1, from coordinate 2,538 downwards.
AAAGATGTACAGAAGACGTGCCTATTGGAGCGACTTTAACGGACGAAGAAATGATTAAAATTGCTTCTTCTTTAGAGCCACTTAAAAATGCATGCGGGGATACTAACGGAGATGGTGTTTTAAATCAAACAGATTTGGATGCAATAACTAGTTATGCTTTTGGAGGTGTTGAAATTCCCGCGAATGTGAATGCTGATTTAAATGGAGACGGGGTAGTAGATATTCGTGATGTTAATATAATGACAGATCATGTTAAGAGGAATAAACCTAAACCAACATGCGAGCAAAGTGCAATTGCAAAAACGTACGAATGCGGAGATGTGAATCAAGACGGAGCGATTAATAAGAATGATGTGACTAAGATTACTGATTATGTATTTAATGGAGTCCCTATCCCAAATATTAAATTAGTTGATATGAATGGCGACAATGTTACAGACATTTTAGATGTTACCCTCCTAACTAACTATGTTTATAGAAACGGAACAAAACCTTCTTGCTCCCCACAAAACTTAGAACAAGGAAAATCTCATACTGCCACTCTAAATGCATGTGGGAATAATAATCGAGATTTAGTGATAGATAAAGGAGATGTTAATCAATTAGTAGAATATGTGTTTAAGGGTGGAATTTTAGCTCCGGGAGTGGGTATGGACCAAATTGATCTTAATGCAGATGGGGTTGTCGATATCTTAGATGTTACTATTTTAACCAATTATGTTTATAGAAATGGTTCTGCCCCTACCTGTTGATAGTTTAGTAAAAGAATGTGTTTAGTTAGAGTTTCTTGCAAAAAATTCTTGATTGGTTTAAAGGGATATTTGGTTGGTAAGGCACCAAAGAAAGACTTGACAAGGTTTAAATATTGTTTCTATTTTATTAAAAGATGGAGAATATAAATGAAATTAAAAGGAAAATTGTAAGAGTTTTGAAGAAGAATGGAGTAGCAAGGGCTGGAATTTTTGGAAGTTATGCAAGAGGAGAGCAGAAGAAGAATAGTGATATAGATATATTAATAGAATTTAATGATAGCTTATTAACCTTGATTGGCATAGAAATGGAGTTAGAGAGAGCTCTTAGAAGAAAGGTTGATTTGCTAACCTATGGCGGCATTCATCCGCTGTTAAAAAAGATAATTTTAAATGAAGAGGTTAAGATAATATGAAGAAAAATCCCATTATCTTCATCGAACATATATTGGATAATTTAAAAAATATAGAATCTTTTACTAAGGGTTTATCTAAAAATGAATTAACAAAAAATAAGTTAAAGCAATATGCCATTATTAGGGCAATAGAAGTAATTGGTGAGGCGGTTAAAAATTTACCTTCTGATTTTAGAAATAAGTATCCTAATATTCCTTGGATTAAAATTGCAGGAATGAGAGATAAATTAATGCATCACTATTTTGGAATTAATTTAGAAACAGTATGGAAGGTAGTAATTGAAGACCTTCCAGATTTAAAAGGATACTGTCAACTTAAAGGGATAAATATATAAATCTTAATCAATTTACATTTTGGAAAGGAGGTAAAGCACCTATGAAATGTCCAAAATGTAAATTAGAGAATATCTCAAGAAGAGGGAATAGATATAATAAATCTGGAGTAAAACAGCTTTACAAATGCAACGAATGTGAATTTACTTTTATGAAAAAAGATGGATTTGAAAGAATGAGATTTAAAAAAGAAGATATTGTAAGAGCAATTCATTTGCATAACGATGGATTATCTTTGTTTCAGGTGCAATATCATCTTTATCAGCATGATGGAGTTAAGGTAAGCCGAGAGACAATAAGAGAATGGTGCAATAGATATTCTATTTTTTTAAAATAGGATAAATGAAATTGTTAAACCAAAAATAAAGGGAAACATTCACTTTGATGAAAAATATGTAAAAGTTAAAAAGAAAGATTGCTATGATTTGAACGCAATTGACAGCAAAACAAAATTTGTTTTAGCGCATTTATTCGTCGATAAAAGAACAAAAAATAAATGTGTTGAGTTTTTATCACAGATAAAAACTACTTGTTATAACCAAATATTAAGAGAGTATTATCTCAAGAAATATTGCAAAGGAAATGAAGATAATAGGATTAATTTTGTTTGCGACAAATTTGCAAATTACAAATCCGCATTTACAAAATTGTTTTATCGAACATGTAGATTAACTTTTGGCGTTCCAATTGCATGCAAGAAATATAATTTAGAGCATAACAATAATCCAATTGAAAGATATAATGGAAAAATAAAAGATAGAATAAAAAATATTAGAAGCGGTTTCAAGAGTTTTGATGATGCAAAATGTTTTATGGATTTGCGAAGAGTGATAAATAATTTTGTTAATCCGCATCAGGAATTGAATGAAAAGACTCCTGCAGAAATAGCAGAGATAAATTTAGGATTAGGAAGAAATAAGTTATTGAATCTGATTAAATTTGTCCAAGATAACTACGTATCGTTAACTTGACAGTATCTTACAATAGGCTATGTGTAAAAATTAGTGTTTAGATTTTCTATATTGACTAAATACCTTAAT
>CAYQXU010000043.1:0-9400 GCA_964421685.1 Candidatus Woesearchaeota archaeon | reverse complement strand
TTATTCGATAATAACTATTTTTCGGTTTTATTTTTAGAACTCCGGACAAAGCCTTTATTTCGAAACATATTTAAATCTGTTTTGTTATTTATTAAATATGGCTAACATACTTCAACATGAGGCTTTAACAGGTTTTGTTTACCCTTTCCTGCTGATTTTTTTTATTGTGTTTGCTATATTAGAAAAAACTAAGGCTCTTGGATCTGAAAACAAGCAAGTAAACGCTTTCGTTTCATTCGTGATAGGGCTTATATTTGTCGCAGCAGTGAACCCTAAGCTTATTGTAACTGACTTAGTATTATTTTTATCTGTTGCTGTTGTTATTGTATTTGTTGTCTTGCTTATATGGGGATTTGTAACAGGATCAGAGGCTAAGTTCGGCGAAGGAAGCAAGGCGCTTAAAGTTGTTATCGCTGTCATAATTATTATAGCTGTCATAATTTTCTTGTTTATGAGCACAGGGATATCTAAAGAAGTTTACGATTGGCTTTTCAAGAGCAGCTGGAGCAATGATGTCTGGACAAATATAATCTTTGTAGTTATTATTGCTGCTGCTATTGCTGTTGTTCTTGGAAGCAAGAGTAGTGGTGGCGGGAAGTAAATAGATTTGGTTCGTTAAGTTTAGTAATTTAACATATTTGCGAGTCTTGAATACTAACATTGTCTTATATTATAGAAACATATTTAAAATGGATTTTCTTAATTTTTAGATGATAGGGGTGTTAAATTTTCTCGCTTATGCAGGATTTTCTGGAGGAGGTATTGGGAATCTTCTTAATACATGGGAGCAGCAGGGAGTCTTTGCTTATGTTCTTCCTTTCTTGCTGATTTTTGCACTAGTTTTTGCAATATTAAGCAAGGTCAAAGTTTTCGGCGAGAATAAAGGAATTAATGTTGTAGTTGCGCTTGTTGTCGCATTAATGGCTTTGCAGTTTGATTTTACATCTAGATTTTTTTCAGAAGTATTTCCAAGATTAGGAGTGGGTTTGTCTGTGATTCTTGTTATACTTGTTTTGCTCGGCTTATTTATGGATGATCGCAAGCCTGGAATGATGATTACGCTAGTTGTTGTTGGAGCAATTGTTGCTATTGTTGTTTTAGTTACATCTGCAGGAAGCTTAGGCTGGAGCACAGGGACATGGTGGCAGAATAACTGGCAGAATCTTCTTATTTTATTAGTGGTTCTTGGATTAATTGGATGGGCTATAGCAGGACCTGCAAAACCTAAGAGCGGGACTACAGAATGGAAGGCTTTAGGATTTAATTAGTTGGTTAATCATACGAGGTTTAATGAGTTAATAGTTCTAGAATTTTATTAAAGGGTGCAGTTTTAAAAAATAACTCCTCTTATCTTCTCCGTTTTCTTTCGGATTTATCTAATAAAGGATTTACGACTTTGCTGAATGAGTCTTGCATCATTGACATTTCATTTTTGATGCTGTCTATGTTTTCTCCGTAAGAGCCGACTTTGTCTATAATTGAAATTTGGAGCTTGTCAATCATGGATTCAATTCTTCTAAGCCTTTCCTCGACAATTGAGAGCCTGGTTTCGCTGAGTGTTTTAAATTCATTGAGAGAGTCCATTTGTTTTTGTATATTCCTTATTTTGTCTGAAAATACCTGTTCAGCGATTTCTATAAGCGTTCCTGTGTCAGTCATTCCGCCAGAATAAGTGTAGCCTTCTTGCTGATAATATTCTTGAGGATACTCTTGGTAAGATTCCTGCTGCGGCAAATCTTGCTGTGCATACTGCTGGGGCACTGGGCTTGAAAATTCAGGCTGAGCCATCGCGCTTCCAAAATCTTCCTGTTCTTCATCTGTTCCCATTATTGATTGCTGCATTCCCTCTGTCAATGGCCTTACAACAGCCTCTTTTATTTGCGCTTGAGCCATTGCATCCTGGATCATTTTTGGAGGGATCCCTTGCTCTTTTAATGTATTGATGATGTCGCTATCAGGCTGGCCTTGATTCCGCATCAACGTTATTTGGTCTAAAACACCCATATAGTTTAATAGTTTTACCTGTTTTTTAATTTTTCTGAGTCGCTTTTTCTAACAAAATCAAGCGGCTGAAACATTTTTGCCTGCTTTGACAGAATTTCCAGATCCTCCTTTCTTGCGAACTTAGACAATTCTGATGAAAAGCTTTCAAGGAAAGATTTAATTCTTTCAAGTGTGCTTTTTATTATTTCAATATCTTTTTTCAAAGTGAGAGTGTCTTCGTTTGTTTTTTCCCTGGACTCTATAAGGTTCTGCCCTATAAGCAACAGCCTGTCTTTTAGAATTCTCTGCTTTTCTTCTAAGTCTCTGAGCTTTGTATTTACGTCGTAGTATGCCTGGTAATCATATTCCTCAGCCATTTTTAGATTAGGCTAATGGAGTTTAAAATTGTTTGGATATATACAAAACATTTTAAACTTCCTTGATATTTTATTATCCATAAATTAAAAGAGAATTAAAATGAATTTTACTCAAGATACGCCAATATATTCCTCACAAATTGAAAGAGAGGGCGGAGAGGACATTCTTTACATAAATTACTTAGGAGCGCCGTTTGTTCCAAGCATTGCAGATTATCCTGAAGTTATGGAAAGAGTGGTAGATGCTTTGATACAAAATCCAAATGCTTCCAGAGTTATTCTTGTGCAGCAGAAGAATTACAATTATGACATCAGAGAAGTTTCCTTTCTTTTAGAAATCGCCCAGCTTTATGTTTATTTTTCCAAGCAGGAAAAAATCCTCAGCCAGGAAAAATTAATTGTTAATAATCCAAATGCTTTTCCAAAAAGATATAATGATCTTTTTTCATTTTTTATACTTTTAAAAAGAGACCCTCTAGCTGCTTATTTTGAACTTAAGAGAATTATTTTTGAAGAAAAAGTGCTTATTAATAGAATTGATTTTATTTACAGAAAAGACGAGGAAAATTATATTAGGACTCTTGAGAGGATTTTTTCTTTAGTTGAAGCAACAAATTTGATCAGGGAAATTCTAAAACATGCTGAAAATTATAGAATCGGCGAGAGAGAAATTTATAATAGAATATTCAAGGCAGACTCTATTCCTAATTTTACATTTACTAGACTGATTTCAGATCTTCCTGAAGATGCAGAGATCTTTGACCAGTATAAAATAGGCCAGGAGAGCTACGACGAGTCTCTTGTGACTATATTAAGGAAAGAAGGAGAGATTAAGCTCATTTATCATATTGTCCCTCCAGAGAATTCTCTTTCTGAAGACTACAACTCTTTGTTGAATCTTGCAAGAGGAGTTTTAATGGAACACCAGCCTAAAGCAGAGGAGCTTACAGATATTGAAAGAACAAGACAGGTTTTTTTCAATATTGCCAAGGATCTTTTGCAAGACCTAGCCCAAAGCCAAGGAATTTCTTTGAGCTATTCTGACGTTAATAAACTCGCGACTATTTTAGTCAGGCACACAATCGGGTTTGGCATTATCGAAGTGCTTTTACAGGATAAAAAACTTCAGGACATTTCACTAAACGCTCCTATTTCAATGACTCCGATTTTTGTAAGACATCAAGATTATGATGAATGCATGACTAACATAATTCCAAGCCAGGAAGATGCTGACTCTTGGGCTGGAAAGTTTAGAATGATTTCAGGAAGGCCTCTAGACGAGGCTAATCCTATATTAGACACGCAGCTTGAGATAGGCAAAATCAGCGCGAGAATTGCAATAATTCAAAGGCCTTTGTCTCCTGAAGGATTAGCTTATTCAATAAGAAGGCATAGAGAAGATCCATGGACGCTGCCTTTGTTTGTGCAGAATAAAATGATAAACCCCCTCGCTGCTGGCCTGTTAAGCTTTTTAGTTGACGGTTCAAGGACACTTCTTGTTGCAGGGACAAGATCAAGCGGAAAGACTTCTTTGCTTGGAGCTTTGATGCTTGAAATTATTCCCAGATATAGAGTTATTGTCATAGAAGATTCGTTAGAATTGCCTGTTGATTCTTTAAGAAAATTAAAATACGATATTTTAAGAATGAAAGTAAGATCTGCTTTGCTAAAAACAGGCGCAGAAGTTTCTGCTGACGACGGAATTCGAACCAGCTTAAGACTTGGAGATTCTTGCTTAATTATTGGAGAAGTTAGAAGTGTTGAAGCAAAGGCTTTATATGAAGCAATGAGAGTTGGTGCTTTAGCTAATGTTGTTGCAGGAACAATTCACGGCGCTTCTCCTTACGGAGTTTTTGATAGAGTTGTCAATGATCTTGAAGTTCCTGCAACCAGCTTTAAGGCAACAGATATTATTGCTGTGGCAAATCCTATAAAAAGTCCTGACGGCTTGCATTCTTGGAGAAGAGTTTTGCAGTTGACTGAAGTAAGAAAGCATTGGAAAAAAGATCCTTTAGAGGAAAAAGGTTTTGTTGACCTTCTTAAATATAATGTTGAAAAAGATCAGCTTGAGGCAAGTGACGATCTTATCAACGGAGATAGTGAAGTAATAAAAGAAATTGCAGCAGGCGTTAAAGGATGGGCTGGTAACTGGGATGCTGTTTATGACAATATACTTTTAAGGGCTAAAATAAAAAAAGAAATAGTTGAGGTTTCTGAGAAAATAGCCAAGCCGCAGCTGCTAGAAGCTGCCTTTAATGTTTTATCTAATGATTCATTTCATAAAATTTCAGATGATGTAAGAAGAGAAGTGGGATTGCCAATTTCAGAAAGAGTTTTTCCTGCTTGGCAAAAGTGGCTGAGTGAACAAATTAAGGCAAGAAAAATATGATCAAATTGCGACAGGAATATCTAGATGAGTTAGCCAATTTCTGTATTTTGAAGCTCTTCCCCTCACAGTGTTTGCATAGGCTTCTTTAAGTATTAATGTTATCGGGCCTGGAGCCCCATGACTCATTCGCCATTCTCTATCACTTTTTTCTTCAGTGATTGACAAAATAGGACTTACTTCTGCAGCTGTTCCTGTGAAAAATGCTTCATCTGCATTAAATACATCTTCTAAAGTTAATCGCATTTCTTTAGTTTCTATATTTTGATCATGTGCTAGCTTAATTATTGAGTCTCTTGTTATGCCTGGAAGAATATTCCCTCTTTGAGGGGTGTATATAATATTATCTTTAACAATAAAAATATTTTCTCCAGGGCCTTCTGCGACATATCCATCACAATCTAGTAATAATGCTTCAGTATAGCCTTGATTTTTCACTTGGTCTGACGCCATTCCCCCATTAGCATAAAACCCACATACTTTTGTTTCTATGTTTGCTGTTGTTGAAGGATGTGTTTTTCTAATAGAAGAGACTTTTATTCTTGCTTGTTCATGTTTTAGATATCTTCCCCACGGCCATGTAGCAATATACACATTGGTAGCGCATTGCGAAGATGGGCCAACACCCATTTCTTCTCCCAATGTTATTAGTGGTCTTATATAGCCTTCTTGAAGATTGTTTAATTTTATTGTTTCTAAAATAGCCTCATTAATTTCATCTGGAGAAAAAGAAATTTTTCGGTTAATTGCATTTAAGCTTCTAAAAAGTCTTTTCACATGATCCTGCAATCTGAAGACAGCTGGACCGTCTTCCGTATCGTAACATCTTATTCCTTCAAAAACTCCCGAGCCGTAATGGAGTGTGTTTGTTAGAAAATGTATTTGCGCTTCCTCTGCTTTTATGAACTGGCCATTCTTCCAAACATAGCCTGCCAATTCCATAAAAATATAAAAGTTTTTCAGGCTTAAAAAGATATATGTCCTAAATTGAAATAGTTTATAAATAAAAAAGATTTGTCCTGAATATGAGAAAGAAGTGGCTGTGGAGTTTATTTTGGATTGCAATAATTGTTTTGCTTTTGTATTTTATTTTAAAGGATATCAATTTTAAGGAAGTATATTTAATTTTAACATATGCTAACCCGCAATATATTTTTCTAGCAGTGCTTGCTACAGCCTTGACTTTTTTTGTCTGGGCAATAAGGTGGGCATATGTGTCTGGAAAATTATTCAAGAATGATTTTTGGTTTTTGCTTAATATGCTTTTAGCCGGGACTTTTGTTAATACTATCACTCCTGGGCCTGCTGTTGGGGGTGAGCCTGTTAGAGCGCATTTTTTGGCGAAGCGATATAACAAATCCAGAACAAGCATGCTTGCAGTTGTTTTATCTGACAAGTTTTATCAGCTTATTGTCTTGGCAGCCTTAACAATATTTTCTATATTTTTTATTTTTATTTATTTTAAAATATCAAACACATTAAAATATATCTTAGAGGCAGTTTTAGCCCTTATTTTGGCTATTTGCAGTGCAACATTTTATTTTATCCTAAAAAAGATGAGTTTTAGAATAGGGCACTTTTTTAAGAAACTTCATTTTTTTGCTTTTTTCAAAAAGAAATTCAAAAAAGAAGAAGAAATTGAAAAATTTGTAAATAGCAAAATGAAAGTTTTCTTAAGAGTTTTTAGAAAATCTGTAAAAAACAAAAAAGTTATGGCTGAAGCATTTTTTTTGGCTATTTTATTGTGGCTTTTTAATTTACTTACAACGTACTTTTTGTTTTTGGCGTTTGGATTCAAGATCAATTTTCTCTTTGTGATCATTGTTGTGCCAATAGGAATTGTTATAGGAGATTTGTCTTTCAGCCCAGGCGGAATTGGAATTACTGAGCTAAGCATGACTTTATTGTTTTCTGCAATGGGAATTTTCCCGCCTTTGGCCTTGCTTGTCTCGTTCTTGTCCAGATTAATTTATTATTTATTTAGCCTTGTTCTTGGATCTTGGAGCCTTTGGTATTTAAGAAAGACAACTGAGGATAAGCATGGCTAAGATTTATTAATTCTTTTTGCCACTTTAATTTAATAATAGGTGATATAAATGAGATCATTATCAAAGAAAGATTTTCTATCTGCATCATTTGGAGGCAAAGAAAAGATGCAGGAGGATGCAGGATCAAAAACCCGCAGGAGGTTTTTAGATGCCCCCTTATAAGAAACCAAATGTTGATGATATTTTGAAAAAGTATGGCGCGAAGATTGACACTCAGATAAATTCTTTTAGCAATGAGAATTACAGCAAAGAGTACCTTAAATTCAGGCAGGAAATTGTTCCAGAACTTAGCACTTATGAATGGCTCTGCCAGTCTTTAGGAAGCATCGTAAAGCTTACTGTTTCAAAAAAAGATTCTGATGAAGCTGCTAAATATATTGAAGAGGCGCATCTTCAAATAGAACCTTGGCAGGCTCTTACTTTTTCAGTTATGTCCTTTGTCTGCGTTTTTATGCTTGGGCTTATAAGCTCTATTGGAATTGCTTTGATAAGAGGAATTTCAGGCAGCTCCTTTTTAGAGTCTTTTATTAATGGATTCCCTTTCCTTTACTTTTTTTTAATGATTATTCTTTCATTGTTTTTATTTTATTTTGTTAAGGGATATCCTAAAAGACTAGCTAATAAATGGCGGCTTAAAGCTTCTTCACAAATGGTTCCAGCAATTCTTTATGTTGTTGTTTATATGAGGCACACTTCAAATTTGGAAAAAGCTATTGCTTTTGCTTCAGAGCATTTACAATATCCTCTTGCTTTAGATTTTAAGAAAGTTTTTTATGATGTTGAAGTGGGTAGATTTTCGACAATAAAAGAGAGTCTTGATAATTATCTGGAGAGGTGGAGATTTTATTCTACAGAATTTATAGAAGCTTTCCACCTTATAGAAAGCAGCTTGTTTGAGCCTGACAATTCAAGAAGAATAGCTACTTTGGAAAAATCCCTGCAGGTTGTTCTTGACGGCGTTTACGATAAAATGCTGAGGTTTACACATGAGGTGAGAAGCCCTTTGACAAATGTTTATATGCTAGGTGTTGTGCTGCCAACTTTGGGCTTGGCGCTGCTGCCTTTAGCTTCTTCTCTTTTAGGAGGCTTATTGCAATGGTATCATGTGTTTATTCTTTTTAATTTAATAATTCCATTTTTTGTTTTTTATCTTACAGATAAGGTTTTGTTTTTAAGGCCAGGAGGGCATGGAGAATCAAGCTTATTAGAAAGACATCCTCTTTATGAAGACTACAAAAGCAGCTCGCATTACTTCAGCGCTTTTATTATCTGCCTGCCTTTTTTTATACTTGGACTTTTGCCATTAATATTTCATTATACCCCTTTTCCAGAGATGATTGGCTTGCAGAAAGACTACACTTTTAATCAGCTTGGGCTGAGTTTTTTGGGAGATGAAAAAGTTTTTGGATTTAATGAAGCTGGGAAAGGGCCATTCGGCTATGGCGCTTTATTTTTGGGAATGTTTTTTCCGCTAGGCCTTGCAATGTTTTTTTCAGTGGCTTATGGAAGCAAAACTAAAGAATTAATAATTGAAAGAGAGAAGACAAATAAACTTGAAGAGGAATTTAATAATTCATTATTCCAGCTTGGGACACGAGTTGGCAACGGCGTGCCGCCTGAGCTTGTTTTTGGGAAAGTGGCGCAGTCTTCTAAAGGATTAATGACAGAAGATTTTTTCGCAAGGGTGAATTTTAATATAAGCAGCATGGGGATGAGTGTTGAGAGAGCTATCTTCGACAAAAAAAGAGGAGCGTTGATTTACTATCCTTCTGACCTTATTGCCACAAGCATGAGAGTTTTTATAGAATCTGCAAAAAAAGGGCTTAATATTGCAGCAATAAGCTTGATGAGCATTTCCCAGTATGTTAAAAATATCCAGAAAATTACAGAGAGGCTTAAGGACATGCTGGCTGAAATTGTTTCTGATATGAAAAGCAATATGACTTTTTTAGCTCCTTTACTTGCAGGAATTGTTGTTGGTTTAGCAGCAATGATAACGTCAATATTGTCAAGGCTGAAGATAGCAGAAACTTTAGGGCAAGGAGCAGATGTCGGTCTGGGCAATTTAGGGAGCATAGTTAATTTATTCAACGTTTCTGAAATTATTCCTCCTTATTTTCTGCAGATGATTGTTGGAATTTATTTAATACAGATAATATTTATTCTCACAAGAGCTTTGGTCACAATTGATTCAGGAGAAGATAAACTTGAAACCACTAACAAAACAGGCAAGAATCTTGAAATAGGAATCTTGCTTTATTTTTTGACTGCTCTATTTTCAACAATAGCCCTTTTGATATTGACATTGGTAGTATTAGGCGGAATTGGGTAATATTTATTAATTAACTTGCCTAGGTCTTTATATGGGGAAGATGAGGATTTTATTTCTAGCACTTTTTGTCACTATTTTGTTTGTTTTAATATCAGCAATTTCTGCCATGCCACCTAGCCCTGAATTGGAAGCGAATGTAGGAGTGGGCAAGATTGTAGCTCCTAGCAGTATTGTAGATTTTGCCGCACTTAGAAGCCAAGGATTAGACCAGCCAGGACAATTTAATTGAAAGGAAATCCCCACAGCTTGCTGTGGCTGGGTAAAAACTATATAT
>CAYQXU010000042.1:0-9592 GCA_964421685.1 Candidatus Woesearchaeota archaeon | reverse complement strand
AGTGTTAGCAGATCAAGTGGACGCCCCTGACTTTAGTCTGTGGGTAGTTCACAATCTGGTTCAAGACTTTCTATTGCCTTATTAATTCTTCCTGCAATTATCGGTAAATATGGGGCTGATTCATAGATGGAATGTATTCCTCTACCAGTTTTTTCTACTTTGAATTCTGTTATTCTTTTATGTTTTCTTTGTTCATCTATAATAAAGTTTCCTGCAATTCTATAAAGAAAGCTTGAAAAATGAAATCCTAAGTCGGTATACTCACTAATATTTTCAAAAGCTCTTAAGAATACTTCTTCGGTTACATCCCAAGCTTCTTCAGGATCGCTTGAATTTAGAATCTCATATCTCTTTCTACGTACAAATCTTTGGATTTTCGGCCGATAAAATTCATAAATCTGACCAATTGCTATAGGATCTCTTTCTACTGCTTTTTGAATTATTAATTTCTCATCACTTAAAGTTTTTTGTTCAATAGTTTTTGACATAAATGATAAAAGAATAAAAGGTATTTAAGATTAACTTTGGGATTAAATTAAATTAATTTGTAGCTTTTCCTGTGAAATTTGATTCACAGCTTCTTTAATTGAGTTGCTTTCTAGTGCAAAGCCTAGGTTTTCTCCGCCGCCTATCTTAAAGTTGTTAATTCCTATAACTTTGCCTGCTTTGTTTATAAGAGGGCCACCAGAATTCCCAGGGTTTAGTGCAGCATCTGTTTGTATGTATAAGTTTAATCCATTAGAGCCTTGCCTATGAATACCTGAAACAATTCCTTGAGAGACGGAGAACTGCAACCCTAGAGGATTTCCGATTGCAATTACTTTTTCTCCGACTTGAACATTATCTGAGTTGTCTAGCTTTAGTTTTTCGTAGTTGCCTGGGATTTTTAGAAGAGCTATATCGAGATCTGAATCATAGCCAATAAATTCTGCGTTTATAGACTCTTGATTGGATGTTATTGCAGAAACTCTTCTTGCTCCTGAAAGAACATGGGCGTTTGTTACAATGTATCCATCGTTTGTTATTAAAAACCCTGTTCCTTGAGCGACATCTGTTCTTATTGTTACAACAGCAGGAACAGCTTGTTCTATTATTCCTGAGAAGTCGTCGTCTACGGATGCCTTTAAGCTGCTTATCTGAGATTTAACTGACTCATTTATTGAAAGGAGCGATTTTTGCGTTTCGCTTAAAGTGTCCTGCGTTTTTGAAACAATATCTGTAAGTTCATTTATTTTGCTGCTTGTGTCTGCTTGCAATGCATTAAGCCTTTCATTGACTTTGTTATTATTAAGAGTTTGCTTAACAATTAAGCCATTTAGAAGAATAGAACTTATTATCATGTAAACTATTAAGATTCCTGTGAAGCCTCCTAACATTATTTTATGGTGCTTTTTAAGCCCAACTTGCTGAATTGAAGGTTGAGCTCTTTGAGTATATTTATATTTTACTACCATATAATTATTTATTTTGTAGAGTATTTAAAATTTGGGAATTTGAAGTTTGGAAAATAGATATTTTAAAAAGGAAGCAAATACATATAAATTTGAGGGCCTGTAGTTTAATGGACAGAATAACGGGTTTCGGCCCCGTTGATGGGGGTTCGATTCCTCCCAGGCTCATAAACCTTTTAGAAAAAGGTTTCCAAAAACGTAAAATGAAATCAGACAAAGTATCTCCAGGAGATTATGTTGAAGTGCATCTTGGAAAAGTAATTTACGAAGGAGTTCTATTAGAAGCTCCTGAAGATGAAAAAGGGATAATTTTGCTTAAGTTAGATTCTGGATATAATATTGGTTTTAATAAGAAAGATATTTTTGATATAAAGCTTGTTGAGAAGCAAGAAAGAAAAGAAGAAAAAATAGAAATAAAAAAAGATTCTTCAAAACCTATTGTTTCTGTTATCATGACTGGCGGGACTATTGTCAATAGGCTTGACTCTAAAACAGGTGCAGTTTCTCCTTTGACTTCTCCTGAAGATTTCTTTAAGTTTTATCCAGATATTTTTCAGATAATAACTCCTAGAATTGAAATGCCTTTCATGAAAGCTTCAGAAGATATGGATTTTAAAGACTGGCAGAAAATTGCCAAGACTGTTGAAAAAAATCTTAACGATCAAAATGTTAAAGGAGTTATAATTACTCATGGTACCGACACTCTTCATTACACCTCTTCTGCGTTGAGTTTTTTTCTTGGAAAAGTGAATAAACCAGTTGTTCTTACTTATTCTCAAAGAAGTTCTGATAGGGCGAGTAGTGATGCTAATTTGAATTTAAAGTGTGCAGCCTTGGCTTCTGTTTCTGATATTGCTGAAGTTATGCTTGTAGGGCATGCGACAAGTGATGATGATTTTTGCTATGCTATGCCTGGAACTAAAGTTAGAAAATTACATAGTTCAAGAAGAGATGCATTTAAGGTTGTTAACTCCAAGCCCTTTGCAAAAATTTTCCCTGATAGAATTGAAATTTTAAAAGAACATAGAACAAGAAATAACAATAAGATTAAAGCCGACATTAAATTTGAAGAAAAAGTTGCCCTAGTAAATTTTTATCCAGGACAAGATGCAGACTTGTTAGATTATTATATAAAAAAAGGATATAAAGGAGTTGTTATAGAAGCTCTTGGGCTTGGACATGTTGCTGTGAATGGAAAAAATTCTTGGATAAAAAAACTTAGAGAAGTGCAGAAGAAAATGATTGTTTGTTTTGCTCCTCAAACCATATATGGAAGAATTGATCCATATGTTTATAGTAATTTGAGGGAAATAGCAAAGACAGGTGTTATTTATCTTGAAGACATGCTTTCAGAAACTGCTTTTGTTAAGCTTGGATGGGTTCTTGGACACGAAAATTGGGCTAAGAATAAGGAAACTATAAAGGAGAAGATGCTTGAAAACTTCGCAGGCGAACTAAATGCAAGACTCGAGAATTAACTGAGATACTTATAAAGATAAAGATAAAAGCCATCTCTGCCAATTTCTAATAATGCTGCGCCTACTGCTAAGCTAATGCTATAATCTTTTCTTTCTTTCTGAAAAACATCTTGCCTTATCATTCCTGTTGGGACTAGCAGCCAATCTAGCTCTTTGATAATTTTATTTATGAGGCTGTTGCCATGACTAACCTAAAGCTTGAATATTTATTAATTTTTGCATTTAAAATTGATTTAATTTTTTTCTTAGTCATACAACAAAGCTTAAAAAAATAGTTCTTCTAGGTTTATGATGGAAAGAGAGGGCAAGGTTAGAAAATTCTTTAATACTTTAGGACCTGGATTTATTACAGGAGCTAGTGATGACGATCCTTCTGGCATAGGAACTTACTCGCAGACAGGTGCAAGATTTGGATATAAACAGCTTTGGACTTCTTTATTTTCATTTCCTTTTATGGCAGGCATTCAAGAAATTTGCGGGAGAATTGGATTAGTTACAGGAAAAGGCCTTGCTGCTGTTATTAAAAAAAATTACCCTAAATATATCCTTTTCTTTTCTGTTTTTCTTCTTGTTATTGCTAACACAATAAATATTGGAGCTGACCTTGGTGCAATGGCAGCATCTGCAAAACTTGTTTTTGGAATTAATTTTATTTTTCTTATTTTAGCAATGACTGCAATCACTCTTGTATTAGAAATATTTGTTTCGTATAAAGTTTATTCAAAATATCTAAAGTATCTTGCATTTTTTTTATTTTCATACATTATTGTTGCATTTGTTATAAAACAAAATTGGAGCGAGATAGCTCTTTCAACCTTTATACCAACTATTTCTTTTTCAAAAGAATATCTTTTTAATATTGTTGCTATACTTGGAACAACGATTTCTCCTTATTTATTCTTCTGGCAGGCAAATGAAGAAGTTGAAGAGGAAGTTAGCAAGAAAGAAATTCGAGCTATTGGCATTGGAAAGCCAAAGTTCAAGCCCCGAGAGGTCAGGGCTCTTAGAATGGATACGGTTATTGGAATGTTCTTTTCTAATTTAGTAATGTTTTTTATTATAATGACTGCTGCCTCTACTTTACACATTCATGGAATAAATGATATTCAGACAGCTGATCAGGCTGCAGATATCTTAAGGCCATTTGCTGGAAATTTTGCATATCTGCTCTTTGCTTTAGGAATTATAGGGACAGGTCTTTTGGCTGTGCCTATTCTTGCAGGTTCTGCTTCATACGCTCTTTCAGAAGCTTTTGACTTGAAAGAAGGATTATATAAAAAATTCAAGAATGCACACGGGTTTTATGGTATTATTATTGTAGCTACAGTTCTTGGCCTTGTTGTTAATTTTACATCAACACCTCCTTTCAAAATACTTTATTACACTGCAATACTCAATGGAATTATAGCGCCAATTTTGATGATTGTTATTATGAGAATATCTAGCAACAAAAAGATAATGGGCAAGTATGCTAATAGGAAATTCTCAAATACTATAGGGTGGATAATAACTGGGATAATGACTTTGTGCTCTTTGGCACTTATTATAAGTCTGCTGTAATTCTTGCCCGGCTTTTGTTTATTGTAACTATATAGGGGTAGCAATAAAAAGGTTTATAAATAGAATCAGTCTGCAGTTTTTAATGACAACAACTTCATTAGAGGAAATATTTTCTGCAGGGCATGTAAGAAACTATGCAGAAACATGCTTAAATTTGGCAATGTCAATACCTCAACAGTTTGCTAGCAGGAATCTTGATACACTTGTTATTCCTAGCAGAGGCGCTGTTCCTATTTTTATTGGGGCAACTTATGCGCTTAATAAGTTAGGGGAAGCTTTTGGAGGTGAGCATAAAGATTTTTATGATAATTTAGCTGTTCAAAGTATGATTGAGCCTTTAATGCCTCATAGCTCGTCAATCTCTACGGACGTTTCAAAAGCAAAGTATAGGGTTTTACTTGTTCCATTTACTGCGGATCTTAATGTTACTAGATTTTATCCTAGCGTTGATGAAGACGAATATGTAAGAAAAACGAGAAATTTTTGGGCAAGATTTACTGGATCATTTTTTAGTGAACCGAAAGACAGAGCAAAAAACCCTTATTTCAAAACATTTACTGATGTAGTTTTAAGAAGTATTGAAGGCAGGGACGAGATAGCTCAGATGTATGAGCGCTTTCCAAAAGTAGAGGGTTTTGGTTTAATCGATACTGTTATTTCTGGTAGGGCATCTTCTCAAATTTTGCAATCATCTGATCAAATGTTTACAGAAATGGGATTTAAAGAGAGCCCTTACTATCCGTTTCTTATAGTTGATGAAAATTCTAGGAAGCTAAGAGATCCATTCAGACAATTCTTAAAAAGAAAACAGGTTCGAGGCGAATTGGAAATTCATCCAGCAGCCAGAATTTTTTCAGAAGATAAAGGCGCTTCATTTTTAGGGGTTGCAGCTGTAGTTTATCCCTCTATTATGAAGGAATCAGAGAGACATCTTCTTTTGAATGGGTCCCAAGAATTTTTTGTTGGCGCAGGAAGCTGGAGACTTGGATCTGATCTTGGAAGACTTGGTAAATTTTATAAAGATTCTTTTGACAAATTTAAAGGTTTAATTTATTCTGGGATCGATCATATTTTTGCGAGAGATTATGGAGATAATATTGCTGAACAGGAAAGCACTGCAGTTAAACTTACAGAAGTAAGAGAGGCCTTTATAAAATATGCTGATGAAACTGGAATTATGAGAGGGCAAGGAGAGGAAGACTATTCGGTTTTAAGGATTAATAAAAATTATCCTATGCAAGAGCCATATGAAACTGGATCTGGAGTAGTGCATGTGCCATTTACTCCCGACGCTACTCAGAAACTAATTGATAAGATTACTAGGATTTCTCCAGGGGTTAGGGCTAGAGATTCTAAATCTCTTGCTTCTAAATAAATTAATAAATCAGCTTTTTCTAGATATTTTATGAATCATAACTATAAAGAACTAGGATTCAAATCTGGCCTTGAAATTCATCAGCAGCTAGATACTGGAAAGTTATTTTGCAAATGCCCTAGCTTGCTTAGGAAAGACGAGCCTGAGTTTGAAATTAGAAGAAAGTTGCATGTTGTTGCAGGCGAGAGTGGAAAGGTTGACGAAGCTGCAGTTTACCAGGCTGGATTGAATAAAGAATTTATTTATCAAGGATATGACACTACTTGTCTTGTTGAGCTGGATGAAGAGCCGCCTCGTGAAATAAACAAAGATGCTTTGAAAATTGCCTTGCATATTTCTCTTTTGTTGAATGCTGAAATTATTCCTATAAGCCAAATTATGAGGAAGACAGTTATTGATGGAAGCAATACTAGCGGATTTCAAAGGACGACCCTTATTGCTAGAGATGGTTTTATAGAGACTTCTCAAGGAAAAGTTGAAATTGCAGGAGTTTTCTTAGAGGAAGATTCTGCAAGATCCATTTCTAAAAATGATAAAAATGCTGTTTATAAGCTCGATAGATTAGGAATTCCTTTAATTGAAATAGCAACTTATCCTGATATAAAAAATCCAAGTCAAGTTAAAGAAGCTGCATTGATGATTGGCGAGATTTTGAGATCTTGTAAAGTTAAAAGAGGTCTTGGAACTATAAGACAGGATATAAACATGTCAATAAGGCCTCACAGAAATACTGAGGCTCGACCTACTTCGTCCAAGCTTGGCCAAAGTAAAGAAGGAGCAAGAACAGAACTTAAAGGTGTTCAAGACCCTGGTGTTTTTATTAAGTCTGTAGATAAGGAAATTGAGAGGCAATTAACTTTAATAAATAAAAAAGAGAAAGTTGAGCCTAGTGTTAGAAATGTTCTTGAAGACGGAAACTCGGAATTTTTAAGGCCAATGCCTGGCGCTTCTAGAATGTATCCTGAGACTGATTTGCCTTTGTTAAAAATATCGAGAGATTTTATTAATGAAGCTAAAAAAACCCTTCCTAAATTAAGAAGCGAGGTTGAAAAAGAGTTAAAGAAAGAAGGATTGAGTGAAGAGTATATTAGACTTTTATTCAAGCAGGACAAGGTTAATCTTTATAGAGAATTGCATTATTTATTGCCTAAACCTAATTTTATTGCTAAAATTGTTTTGCTTTATCCTAAAGAAATTGCTTCTAAGAGCAATAAGTCTATTGAAGAAGCTGTGAGTTTGTTAGAAGAAAATTATATTGATGTGCTAAACTTGTTAATTAAGGGAAAGATTAAAGAAGATAATATCAAGGCTGTTTTTGAAAAGATTGTTGATGGAAAGAGATTAGAAGAGGCGATTAAATTTGAAAAGCTAGACTTGAATGAAATTGAGGAAAAAATCATGAAAATTATCAAAGAAAAACCAGGTTTGAATGAGAATGCTTATATGGGTTTGGTGATGAAAGAGTTTAAGGGTAAAATCACTGGTAAAGATGCAAGTGAAATTATTAAAAAGTTGATGAAGTGAATTTTTTGCTTTCGTCCAGGCTTGGCCGAAATGAGGAAGCCTGTGAAGTAATCTGTTACTCTTTTTAAGTAGCTATAATATGGAAAGATTTATAAACCACAGATTTATCGTTTTCTAGCAGATAAAGTAGCATAAAATAAGATGAAACAAAAAATTTCAGTGACGATTGACAAAAAAACCTTAAAGAAATTAGAAGAAATTGTAAAAGGCGGCTTATTTAGAAATAAGTCTCATGCTGTTGAATTTAGCTTAAATAAATTAATAAAAGGAGGAAGTCAAGCGATTTGGGACTAAAAAAGATGAAAGGAACTTATCAAAATTCCAGAGAAGTTGCAAACTTAGGCGGCACTCCCCTATATATGAATGATGTAGTTGATTCCTGCCTCACAGGAAGGCTTAATTTATTTCTGCAGGGCGACACTGGAGCAGGAAAAACACAGCTTGCAAGAGATGCTATGGGGTATTTTCCTGGAAAAAGCCTGTTTGTTCTTGGAAGAAATGATATGGACACAAGAGAATTATTCCAACAAATTAACCTTGAGAAGCTTAAAACTGCAAAATCAAGTGAAGATCTTAAGGAAGTAACTTCTAAGGTAAATAACCATCTGATTGTCGTTGATGAACTCTCTAATTGTGTTCCAGCAGTAAGAGCTCAATTATTTAACTTATTTGATGGATATATTGAAATTAACGGAGTTCCTTACCCTATTGGCAAAGGCTATAGTGTTGGAATAGCGACAGGAAACATAGGCCAGAGATTTACAGAAGCTTCTAACCAGCTTGGAAGAGCATTAAGAGATAGAATGCATGTTATTGTTGATGTTGATTATTTTTATCCGAAGTCTTCTGATACCTTAGATGTTTTAGCTGGAAACCAAAACCCAAGAGTTGAGTTTGGGCAGGATTCAGAGGATAAATCAGAAGAAGTTATCTCTAAACATAGAAATTTAATATCTAAGCCTGTGCCTCTTGAAAAATTAATCATTGCTAATTATCTTATTCATGGGCTGGATTATTGCGGCAAAGGAAGCAAAAGAAAAATGAAAGATGCTTGGCCAACTCAGCTTGACTCCCGCGAGCAGGCTGGTGATTTTGGGCTTGTTCTTCCAATTTCTACAAGGGCAGCAAAGTCAATAATAAGGCTTTCACAAGCGTTCGATGAAATATCTAAGGA
The DNA here is from genome assembly GCA_964421685.1 of Candidatus Woesearchaeota archaeon. Classification (GTDB taxonomy): domain Archaea; phylum Nanobdellota; class Nanobdellia; order Pacearchaeales; family GW2011-AR1; genus CAYQXU01. Next base: position 1,030 of record CAYQXU010000042.1, on the reverse strand, counting down.
AAAGGGAGGGAAACCAGAAAGCTTTGAATCAATGATGCAAGCATATAGGCTGGTTTCTGCTTACTCTGGAGTTTTAAACGAAGCAGCAATTCAAAATACTTATAATGGAGATAACTATTCTGCAATGGATGCAGTCATCACAACAACAAAACAACAGTTTGACGGCCAAAAAGATAATATTGCTGCTGGATTTGAAATGGCCTCAAGAGGAGAAAAAGACAAAAGAGTTTTAGATAAGTTTGGCGGGAGATGGGGATTTATGAAAGACACCCTTGAAGGATTGGTTGAAAAAGGCAAAGAGAAATAAAATGACAAACTCAAGAATAATTATTCCAGAAACATTCATGGGCGCTCCTGTTAAAGGAGCAATAGAAAGAGTCCTTAGCCAGAAGCCTGCGGCAGCTCAAATTATAACGCCAACAATTGCTCCAGTTGGGAAATTTATTTATGTCCCTGAAACAAAACTTTATTTTGCAAAGCAAAGAGCCCATACAAACTTAGATTGGTATAATACACATAAAGCATTAATAAATGAAGGATTGAGAATGCCAACAATTCCAGAGTTTATAGGTTATTTAAAATACCTAAAAGAAAATCCATCTGCAGAAAACACGCAAATTTACAATGAAATAACTCAAGTTAGAGATCCTTGGAGAGCTAATTGGCTTGATGCTTATTTTGAACAAAGAAATGATGGGTTTTATATTTTAACTCATAATAAAACAAAAGCAGAAAAGCTTGAAGATTGCTTGATGAAAGATAAAACCCCTGGAATAAATCTTGATAGCTGGCTTAATGATTCAACAAGCCAAGGTCTTCCAAAACAAAAAATTGACAAAGGAGATTTATATTATTGGCATTATACAAACGGAGCTGTTGCCGGGTTCGGCGCCGGCTCTGGCAGGGCTAGCCTGGACTGCAGCAGGGGTCCTTCTGGCGGGGATCCTTCGCTCGGGGTATTTGCTGTAAGTGAATCTGGAGGTAATGCTAGCTAGGGGATAAAAAATGAAAAACAATAATAAAAATCAAA
>CAYQXU010000041.1:0-10060 GCA_964421685.1 Candidatus Woesearchaeota archaeon | reverse complement strand
TTTGAGTGATTTTTAACATCAGACGCTCTGGGCTTTAGCCCATGGGTAGTTCACGAAGAGCTTTAATGAAAGGTGATGTTGTTGTTCTTGGCGGAGTCCAAAGAAGAAGAGATTTATTTTCTGAAATGGGAATGGATGATGAAATGGGGGGAATGTTTGGAGACATGCTTAATAATATGGGCTTTGGAAATCTCGGAGGAGGAATAACTCAGATAAAGTTTTTAGTTGTAGAAACTTCACCTAATCAGCCTGTCATAATAACTGAAGATACAAAAGTCACATTAAATCAAAAGTCTGTGGGTGATTCGAATGATGAAATAAAAAATATATCTGAATTTGTGAGTGATATTTCTGAAAAAAGTTAATTATTTTAAAGAAGCTTCCAGATAACCTTAAAGATTATTATGAGGTAAGAAATATTCAAGAAATTCTAAAATTGTACAACAAAGAATCTCAAGTACTGAAATATGAAGATAATAACAGCACCACCATTATAGTTGGAAACTACTATTACTCAGAACCAAAACAGATTAAAAAAGATGCAGGTAAAAAATGACCCTGACAAAACCCTTAAAAACCCCCACTTCTATCTCTTAGCATGGCAATTAAAATTGGTCAATATCGGCATAGATAAAGATTTTAATAGTTATACTTCTAAATTAAATATAATTGAAACTAGGTTTAAACTTAGCTTCAGAGGTGAAAGATGAAACCAGAATTAAGGCAAGCAAAAGAGAAAGATGTTGGAGAAATCGCCAAAATTTACATGGAGGAATTTTCAAAACCTCCGTATAAAGAGCAATGGACTTTGAAGAAGGCATTTGAACAGATTAGGCTTTACTCTAGAAATTATGATCTTTACACCATTACACTCGGAGATAAGATTATTGGATTTATAGCTGTCAACTCAAAGTTTATGTGCCCTGCAGATGTTGTCTTTTGGAAAGAGATTGCAATAAAGGAAGAATATCAGAACCGCGGCATCGGAACTTTTGTTATAAGTGAAATAATGAATATCTACAAGGAAAAAGGATACAAGAAAATCATGGGAATTGTCAAAAAGGATTTTCAAGCTACAAATCTTTATAGAAAATTAGGAATTTATCAAAGCAATGATAATGTTTTGATAGAGAAGAGACTGAGATGAAAAAACGAAAAAAACAAGATATTGAAAGTGAAATAACTGTTATTAATTCTATGGGGGTGGGCATAGGTTTAACTATGATCATTTTAGCATTAGCTATTTATCTTGGCTTAAATCCATTAAGCACTGCTTATCCTTTGTTATTTGTTATAGCAGCTATAATCATTAGAACTCTTATCTTGAAGAGGAGGATAAGATGAAGAAATTAACAACAAAGGAGAAAATGCTTGTGGTTAAGTCACTAGGACTTGCAAATGGAATTTTTATGATGCTATTAGGACTATTCTGGGGATTAAAAAGCGGGTTCATTTTCTTTTTTTTGTTATTGGTAGTTGTAGGTATAGTTCTTCTTATTTTGTTAGACATATATGAAGGGAGGCTGGAAAATAAAAAATGACAACCGATCTAGTTAAAGGCTTCAAGGATTTTATTGGTGAAGAAGCTGAAAAACGCGAGGAAATAAGGAAAATCCTAGTGGCAAGCTTTGAAAAATATGGATATGAGCCTGCCGAAACTCCTATAATTGAATACGAAGAATTTGTTAAAGGTGAAAACTCTAGTGATGAGGCTGTTTCAGACATATTCAAACTTAAAGATAAAGGTGAAAGAAACTTGGCTTTAAGATATGAATTTACGTTTCAGCTAAAAAGATTAATGCAAAACAAGAAGCTACCTTATAAGAGATATCAAATAGGACCTGTTTTCAGAGATGAGCCTGTTTCTTCTAATAGACTTAGGCAAATAATGCAGTGCGATGTTGATATTGTTGGAAGCGACGTTAAAAGCGAAGCTGAAGTCCTTGTTTTAACAAATGAAATTTTAAATAATCTAGGCATTAAGCCAATTATACTTGTGAATAATAGGAAGCTTCTTAATGAAATCTTAGATGATAATGGAATTAAATCTAACAAGGATCAGGTTTTAAGAGAGATAGACAAAATTGACAAACTTCCTGAAAAAGAAGTTAGAGAGAATTTAAAAAAGTTAAAGGCTGAAAATGTTCTTGATTCATTAAAGAAAGGAGAAAAATACTTTTCGCAATTTCAAGGCTACAAAGAAATAATAAGTTTAATGGAGTATTGCAAGCTTTATGGCGTGAAAATTGAATTTTCTCCGACAGTTATTCGGGGATTGAGTTATTATAATGGAAGTGTTTTTGAAGTAAAAGCTCAGGGCATCAAGGAAACAATTGTTGCTGGAGGAAGTTATGTATTTAATGGAATTCAAAGCACAGGACTAAGCTTCGGGCTTGATAGGCTGGTGATTGTTGCAAAGCTTGATTTTAACAAAGAAAAATATCTTGTTGTTTCTCTTGAACAAGATAAGGAAGCAATAAAACTTGTCCAGAAGCTAAGAGAGAAAGGCAAGATTGTAAATATTTATTACGGAAAGCCATCAAAGGCTTTAGACTATGCAAATGCTTACAAGATAGACAAAGTTATTTTTGTCGGAAGCAAAGAAGTCAAGGCAAAGAAATTCAAGGTTAAGGATATGAAAACAGGAAAAGAGAGCGTATTGAAAGTATAACTATCTATTTCTAACCCAGTCAACATAACTGCGCTTAGTGATTTGCCTGTTGTGGAATTTTTCTATTATTTTCGCAAGAAGAAGAGTTAAGAAAATCATCACAGATGCAGGGAACATCCATAACAATAAAGCGTCTATAATTTTTCCTGCACCATATTGCCAAGAAATATACGCCCCTGATACTATCATAAACAAAATTGCAGCAAGCAATTCTGCATTCAGCTCTCTGTTCATTAGTCTATCAAGCATCTTTAGATTAAAATTTTGTAATTTAAAAACTATTCTAAGATTTATATTAATTTAAAAATGGTTAAATGAAAATATAAGTTTTTATATCTCTTTTTTCTAATGTAATTATGGTATTTCCATATCACAAGCAAGAGAGTGCTTACACTTGCGGAGCTGCGTGCATGAGAATGGTTTTTGAAAAGCTTGGAATTAAAAAATCAGAGAAGCAAATGAAAAGGCTTTTGGGAACTAATAAAATTAAAGGAACAGCTGAGAAAGAATTTCCAAGAATTGCTGAGAAATATAAAATTAATTATATAGTAGAAAGAAGAGGAAAATTATCTGACTTGAAGAAACTCCACAAAGAAGGCTGGCTGATTATCGTCTGCTATCATAATATCAAGGAGAATGTTGATCATTATTCTGTCTTGAGAAAGATTGACAATACTTATATTCATTTATATGATCCATGGAGCTTTCCTGATCATAAGTTTAAAATCTCATATTTTAAGAAAATCTGGAAAACAAAAGCAGAAAAAGATTTGAGATGGTTTATTGCTCTAAAAAGATAATCCAAGTCCTAATATATTTATTAAGAAAGATATATAAATAAGTAATCCCAAAAGATTACTATGAAAACATTAACTATAAAGCTACCCGAAGATGAAGCTGAAGAATTAGAAGATTTCATAAAAAAAAGAAATTACCCTTCTAAGTCCGAATTTATAAGAAACTTGATAATTGAAAAACTAGATAGAACTAAAAAGGAAAAGATAGGCTGGATGATTGTCGCTGAAAAATCCATGAAAAAAATATGGGATAATAAAAAAGATGATGAAATCTGGAGTAAATATCTATGATAGAACAAAAAGATTTGCTATTAGTGCCTTTTCCTTTTTCTGACCAGTCTAGTAGAAAGGTTAGGCCGGTAATAGTTATAAGCAATGATGAATTTAATCAACATTCAGAGGACATTCTTGTTGTAGGAGTAACATCCAATGTTTCAAAAGACAAATATTCTGTAAAGCTGGACAATAAAGATTTAGAAGAAGGCAAATTACTGACTAATTGTATTGTTAAAGTTGAGAATATACTCAGATTAGATAGAGGTTTGATCATTAAGAAAATTGGAAAAACTAATAAAGAAAAATTAAAAGAAATAATAAATATTTTTAATAATATTGTTAAAACTTAAAAAACCCGTAAAAGCGCACTTTCTTCTTGTATGTGTTAATAAAAACGATCATTCCACCTTCACTTCCATTCTCCAGAACACTTCTAATGTTCGCGGCTTGACATTATTCCACATCTATCTCAAGCCTCCACGTATTTTTCTCTCCTGTAATTTTACTCTTTTTTATTTTCAATTCTTTTTCGAACAATGGACAATTTAAAACAAAACTCTCGAACTCTCCACCCTCTCCTGCAGGGTGAACGTTGTATTTTTCCTTTAAGATTTGGACTTCGTCAATAAATGATTTGTCAATAATTCTCCCTAAGAATGTTTGATTAAGAGGATAAGCTGCAACTCCAGTTATAATCACTTTGAATTTATTATTAATTAATTCATTGAGATATTCAATCTCATTTTTATGCCATAAAGGGTTTACACATTTTATTTTTAATTTATCACATATCTTTTGAATTCTTGTCGCTTGATAGTCGCTGTGAAGAGCTCCAGTTACAATTCCTTCTATCTTGTATTTTTTTATTGCTTTAGATATTATTCTTTCTAAATCAACTAATTCTTTTTCTTTTTCACCCTTAGTCTTTCCAATTAAAAGAGGGATATTCATTACCTTTGCTTGTTCTTTGGTTTTTTTTATGGATGGGGTGTGGAACATGTAAGAGTATTTATTTTCAGAATGAATTGTCATTAGGCAAGTTAGTTCATTTCCTTGCTTCTTTGCCAGGAAAGCAGCGTATGTTGAGTCTTTTCCTCCGGAAAAGAGAATGCCGAGTTTCATAATTAATTGACAAAGATAAAGTTTTTAAAGGTAGTCAATAACTTCTTTTTATGGATAATCAAAATCAAAAAATCAAAAAAGATATAGAAAATGCATTGAAATACTTAAGAAATCCCGTACTTGTAGCTGCTTCCTTGAAACTTTTTGAATTAGTAAAAGAGACAAATTATGATTTAAGAAGAGGAGGCGTTTATGGTAGGAATGATCAAGAGCGTCAAGCAATGATAGAATACTATGAAAAAGTAATTCCTTGGTTCGAAAGATTTTCGCGAAATGATTTTCCTTCTGATGAAGAATTTGGACAGCCTCTGCCTTGGCATAACGAAGGATATCCAATTGATGGAATTATTTTGCATGAAGTTGGAGGAGTATCAAGCCTTATAGGGTACAATGAAGATTTTGTAGCTAGAATGAGGGCTCTTTCTGGAAATAGTAGCTTAAAAAATACTGATTGGATATTAAATGACCTCACTGGAATTTATATTCCTTTAGTTAAAAAGAGTTTGGAAGAACTTACTCAAGAGGGAATAGCCAAACTTAGAAGAGATGAATAAAAGCTCCTTAGAAAACTATATAAATATTCTATATATTGTTAAAATATGGAAATAGTAACTATGCCTAAATCAAAATTTGAAAGAATGAAAGCAGAATTGAAACGGCTTAAAGAGTTGGAACAGGTGGATTTTGAACTAGTCAGGCAATTTAAAGAAGGTCTTGAAGATTTGAAAGCTGGTAGAGTCAAGAGAGTAGCTTAGTTTTTTATCAATTTTTCTACATAATCCCTGTATTCATCAAAATATCTAGCAATTCTATCAATTGTTGCTTGTTGTGTTTTCTTATTGCTAATTGCAGCCATTAAAACAACTTTTAAATCGCCATAAATTAAGTAATATATCCTTTTTCCATTTAGTCTCTTTTCTCTAAAGAAGTTGTACCTTAATTGGTCTCCAACATAGGGGTTTTCTTTCAGCTAAAGAAATAGTTTTTTAATTCTCTCTTGCTCCACTTGAGATAGCTTTTTCACTCTCTGTTAAAAACATCCAAAGTGTAGACAGCGTAATTGGGCATAAGTTAAGAAAGCGTTAGGAGTTTTTAAGGTTTAATCTACCTCTTTTAATTGAAAGGAAATCCCCACATCTTGCTGTGATTGGGAGCTTCACTTGATTATATAAAAGTTTATAAATATAAAGTGATGAGAACTTTTATGCCTAAATTAGCTGGTCTTGGCGACTTAATACGGGAAATGCAGGAACTATTTGCTAGAGACCCAAATGTGCTTAAACCTAAAGATAAGGTACCCAAAACGAGTAAAGCAAATTATATAAGATATCAAGCGTGTATAGAAGAGATAAACAATAGAGAAATGGGATACAATGGACTTGAAGAGAAAGTTCCTTGGTAGATTAGAGGAATAAATTTACCATCTCAAAAAAGTTCATCATCAATAGGATTCTTAAAATCTTCATTTATGTTTTCTAAACGCTTCTTGCCTTCTTCGTCGAGTTTTTCAATTTCTTCTTCTAGTTCATTTTTTAAGTCTGCAAATGGGTCTGGGTTATGTTTGAAGTAAGTTTCTTTAAGCCATATATAAATTTCTTCAAAGTGAGCTTCCTGCTCTAGCCAGATTTTTTTTTGGTTTTCAAGATGTAATAATGGAGAGAAAGCAATTAGTTTTTCTTCTTTTTCCATGCCGACAAACTCACTGAAACCTATTCTCTTTGAATTGCTTTTTTCAAAATGGCCTGAAAGCCTTTCGTAAATTTCTTTTATCTTATCACTTATGCTGAATTTTCTTTTAGGAAGAGATATTCCTGATTCTCTTAATGCATTCGTCTTTATTATTTCTTTGCCTATACGCCTGTTTTCTGTTGTTATTGCTTTGTTTAAAGAATCTATGAGCTCTTGTAATGTTACTTTTTTGAATCTTGGTATAGGGCTTCTAGGAATAAGTTCTGGGATTTCTTCATCTAAATCTATTTTTTCAAGTTCACGTTTTTTAAGATCTTTTCTGCCGAATAGAATTTCATCAATGCTTTTTATGTATTTATTCAAGAGTATTTCTGACTTTATTCTTAATAATAGAGAGGCTGCAAGAAGAACTTTGCTTGAGACAAAGAAGTCAGCTTCCTCTAAAACTCTTATTTTTTCAAGATATTTATCTGTTAAAATGGAAAGGTTAATGTCCCACGGGTCTAACTGTTCTGTATTAATCAAATCATATATAATTTCCTGCCAGCCTATTTCTCTGCTAAATAAGAGATCGTGGATTTGATCCTGCTTTACGTTAGATTTAGATGTATTTTCCTCTTCCATAATGCTTAAAAGGAATGGGGTTTTATAAAATATCACTACTCTAGTAGCTTATGAAGTTACTAAATATAATATCGTAGTGGTTAAATACATATTATTCGTCACATGAAAGAAGACACAGGACATTGTAGAGTTAAACACTAGATTACTACTTTAAATGAAAAACCTTGTGTCATTTTTAAATAGTTACAGAAACGAAACATTTAAATACTAGTTAAATGTCTGTATTTTATCACCTCTTTTTCCCCAGGATAGAGGCTTCGGGAAACTATTTTGAGTCCTGAAGCAACTATCCCAGGGTTTCATAATCATTTATCTAAAAAGATAGTGAATTAATAGAGGGCTTAATAAAAAATTACTAATAATTTTTTGCCCAATTATATTTCAAATAAAAAGAAGTCGTGGATATAAGCATTTATTTTTTAATACTTGCTCCCACGCATCATAATTTATTAGGATGGGTCGGCAAAATTTTAATTTTAGCCACGCATTATATTTATAGAATGCGTTCAAGAAATCTTCTTTTGGAAACCTTTTCTAAAGGTTTGGATTTCAACCACGCATTATATTTATTATTTAGCCGTACATTATATTCTAAAGTTAAGATATCTTTTTAAGGAGCATAAAATATTACTATTAATGACTAATAAAGGTTCTAGAAAGAATGTTGCTAGAATTGTGGATTTATTACCCACTCACAAGATCGTGATGAAGGGAGGGCAATTAATCCTATAAAAGAAGCAATAAGAAACGCCACAGAAAAATATTATACTCATCAAGTTGCAGAGGGTTATAGATGGGCATATAATATTAGCTCTTTTAGAGTTGGAAAAAAATCAGAGGAACTTAGAAAAAATGGTTTGGATTTTTATATAGGTGATATTGGCTTTGCTTTTATTAATGGAATATCCATAGCTCAAAAAGGATTGAGTGCTGTTCTGCTTAAAAAATAGAAATTATTTCTTACTTACAAACTCAACTCGTTCATGACTAATAGATTTATTATTTACTAGCTTTAGCCATAAACTCAGAATAATGACACTTACCGCAGTATAAACGATCTTTTGCATTCATTAAAAATATTCCAGGCCCGCATCTAGGGCAGAATTTATCTCGAGTAACTTTATCTCCAGATATTTTATATTTACTATATTTCTTGCTTGTAGGTTTGTTTTTATGAGGTTTCTTCCCTTTTTTTGCGCCTTTCTTTGCCATTTTACTTTTTCTTCTCCTTTACTTTAGGCTCTGTCTTTAACTTATCTTCCTTTGAAGAATAAATATTGGCAGTAATGATAAAATTGTTTGACCCAAATCTAGCGTGAATCTTTTTTATCGCAACAGCTTCTTGGTCTGCAGAGAATTTTTCAGATGCTAACTTTTGAATTGCCTCGTGACTTGGGGTAATATTAGAATTAACGCTGAACTGAACTTCTTTTCTTTTGAATAAGTAATTTTCAATTTCCTTTAATTTTTTGAATTCCATTTTTTAATATTTTTGGTTTGGGAACATTTCTAAAAGGTTCATTTTTGATCCCTCAAGCAACTTTCTCTCTGCTCGAGCCCACACTCTCTTTTGGATTCTCTCGTGTAAGCTCTCGTTGCCTCCGATGAAAGTCTTGATCTCATTTCATTTTGCCTTTATTGCAAAGTTTCCTTTGCCTTTTATTTTTAATTTTTGAGCGATTTCTGATTTTTCAGGATTCACAACTACAATTCTGCCTTTGAAGCTGTCTGTTGACTCTCTAGCTCCGCAGTCCGGGCATTTGTCACCTGTTTCATATATTCTATTGCAAATTTTGCATGCTTTTTCTTTAGGCATTTGAAAACAACCTACCTATTTTGGGAATCTTTTCTAAAGGTTCATTTTCTATTTTCCCTTTCAAAGAACTTTTACAAAATTTTGATTTTAGCTTGACCATTTTTATTTTTTCCTATTTAATGATTTAGATGATAGCATAGGAATTACATGTGCAAAATCCTCAGTATTAATTGTGTAGTGATTTAAATGATTAATAAATAATAAATAACCAAAGTCAGTTTCAATTATTCCTTCATCTCTTGAAATTTTTGTCACCATGCCTATATAAAGTTTATCACCGTCCATAAATCCGACATTCATTAATCTTTGTAATGGTACTTCATTCGCTAATTTTCCATCAATTGTCATTTCTTCTTGCCTCCAGATTTTCCTTTTTCTGTTTTTCCCTTTGCTGTTTTTTCTTCTGATTTTGCCATCTTTTTAGCTTCTCTTTCTTTTTTCACCTGATCTTCCTTAATCCATTCTATTTTTCCTAATCCAGGCTGCCTCATTGTAAGGCCGATCTTAGGTTCGTCGCCTTTATGGCTTATAGCTACAACTCTTGCAATGCATAAATCTCCTGATTTCAAAACTCTTTTTGATGCTTTGCCTAATAAAGTGTTTGATTTGCTAAAACTAACGTAATCATCCATTGTCTGACCTATGTGGATCATTCCTTTCATAACTCCCATATTTATGAATGCCCCGAAATTTGTTATTTCTGCAATTTCACCATGAACTAATTCTTGAAGCTCTGGCTTCCATGTCAATAACTTGAATTGAGATTTATAATAAGCTGCCCCATCGCCTGGAATTATAACTCCTTCTCCAATCTCCTGAACATCAATTACAGAAACAACTTTTCCAAGCTCCTCGTCGTAATAGTCTTTATACTGCTCCCTAAGCTGCTTGTCTACAGCTTCCATGGTTGGCAAGCCGAAAAGCCTGGGCTCTACTCGGATGTGGTCTTCAACTTCAGTTATATAGAACATGTTAAATTTTAGAGTTAAAATTGGTTTAAAAAGGTTATTATTTGTGAACTACCCACAGACTAAAGTCAGGGGCGTCCACTTGATCTGCTAACAC
>CAYQXU010000040.1:0-10132 GCA_964421685.1 Candidatus Woesearchaeota archaeon | reverse complement strand
GTATGAATGGAACATTAATCCAAGATTTATGATCTAGGATTTACACATAGCCGTTATCAGCTAATTAAAGTTTTATTAAACATCATACTTGTGATCATTGACTTCTGTTGAAATAAAGGGTTCTTCTGTAAATCCAACCATTATCGAACCTTTTTTCACAATGACCTTATGCGCGACTTTGGGTGGAATTAACAACACTTCTCCAGATTTCAAAACATATTCTTCTTCCTCGTTAGACTCTATATCTTTTAATGTGAATGTCGCTTCTCCGTCAAGCATATAAAAAACTTCAACATAAGTATGATAATGGCCTGCTAAAGGCCTTTCTTGATATATTTTATAGAATTTGGCTTGAGCTGCCTTAAATCCTCCTAAATCTCCATTAAATGCTGTAAGGATTGCTCTTCTTTCATCTTCATGATCTATGCCCCTATTCTGATGAATAACATTTTTTATTGCCATATTATTTTATTAGCCATTAAGAATTTAAATCTATCTCATAGAAGCTAAAGCTTCCAGAATCCTATTATCTTTTGGTATGATAAGCCTTTTTGGGTCAAAAGGCACTGTCCCATAAACTGCTAAAACATCTCCTTTATGAGCAGTTACCATATGGCTAATCTCTCGTGGGATTAATAATCTAGCTCCAGGGCCTAACTGATATCTTTTAGCTGCTAAGTCTTCATTATCGACGAACCTTACATCAAATCCTCCTGTTGGAGTAAAATAAAGCTCATTATAGTCATGATAATGTAAACCTAACTCGAGACTATCTTGAGTGATCATCAAAAAATTGTGCTGGATCCAGTTTCCGGGCAAATCCCTTAATATTGCTTCAGGATCATATATCACTCTCCTACGATCAGTATGCCCTAATTCTGGATAAGTCAATCTTAAGTTTTCATCGAATCTAACTTCTTCTAGCCTTTTTCCCATAATAACCAATAATTAATTAGCTTTTTAAAGATTATTAAGGTGTATTATAATAATTTAGAGATCAAAAGTAGCAAAGATCAATAAACTTTATTAATAGGCTGCTTTTTCATAAATTACGGAGCTAAAAAATGTTTAAAGAATACGCTATTGAAAATGGAAGAGAAATTGACTTAAAACCTTTAGAAGTCGGCTTCATAGAAAAAGAAGACTTCATTAGAGACCATCAACAAACGATAATATTGTGTCACGATGCATTCATTAAGTATAATGGTGGCATTTTGTTGGTTACAAGAGATAATGTTCCTGCAAAAGACATATTATGGCCTGTTGGCGGAAAGGTTCAAAGGGGAGTAAATGTGGAAGAGTCGCTTAGAAAAAAAGTTAAGGCAGAATGCGGTCTTGAGATAAAAAACCTAGAAGATATAGGAATAGGAAGAACGCTTTTTCATACAGATCCATTTGGGCATGGAAAAGGAACAGATAGTTTTAATTTAGTATATTTCGTAGAGGGTGAAGGGGAATTAAATCTTGATAGGCTGCATAAATCTCCAAGAATAATAAAACCTAAAGATTACACTCCTTCTTTTAGAGAGTCGTTACATCCTTATGTTAGAGATCATATGGATATTTGTATTGAAAAATTGAGAGGTTTGCAATAATCTTTTAAACAACTATTATATGTTAGAATTATGGGATTAGACAAAGTCGTTCATACTAAGAATTTTGATTTTAACAAAAATCCATCTAGAGTAATTGTTGGAATGTTGCCTCCTCCTGTTAATAGTTCAATAAATATAGAACAGGTTAGAGTGGCTTTGATAACTGAAGAGGGTGACAATGGAAACCATTGGAGAGAATACAAAGAGAGATACGGAATTATCGGAAACGCTGAATTCATATTAAAAGATATTGATTCTGGCGAACAAAGAAAGTATGAAATGGCCACGGGAGATACTTTAGACATTCCTCCAAGAATTGCTTTAAGAATAAGAGCAAATATAGGATCTGTAATAATTTGCGTATCAGAGAGTTATGATAGAGATAAAGGCACGCATAAATATAATGAATTTGAAGGATGAGCAAAACATTTAATTAGCCTAAATGAATAATTGAGTATAGCATGTAAAATCACCGAGATTCTTGCTAAATTTTAATATGGATAAAAATAATACTTACGTTTCATTTGTTGTTATTGGAAGAAATGATGACTATGGACATAGGTTCTTGTATAGAATTCAGAGATTTATTGACAATCTCGTTTATTTATGTGAAAAATGCGAACTTCCTTCAGAATTAATTTTTGTTGAGTGGAATCCTCCTAAGGATAAGGAAAGGCTTTATGAAGCATTAAAAATAAAAAAGGACAGAGAATTCCTAAAAATCAGATTTGTCGAGGTTCCTAAAGAAATTCATGATAAGGTCAAAACCTCTGATAAAATGCCTCTTCTTGAATTTCTTGGAAAAAATGCAGGAATGAGAAGAGCTAAAGGGGAATTTATTGTTTTTACTAATCCAGATATTATATTTAGCGAAGATATGATTCGATTTTTCTCGCAAAAAAAGTTAAAGAAGAAAATTTTCTACAGGGCTAATAGGTATGATTTGTCTGTAGATATTCCAACAGACATGAAAGCAGAAGATGTGGAAAAATTCTGCGAGAAGAACTGGGATTTTTGCTGGAGTGCTTACTTTGGGAGATATCATAGAGCTATGAAGATCATTCCTGATTTGCCAAGGCTGTTCGCCAGATTGTTGACAAAAATGACAAAGAACAAAGCTTATCTTAGATATCACGGCGGCTCTCCAGGAGATTTTATGCTGCTCGCAAGAGAAGAAGTCATGAATCTTCGCGGATATCCTGAAATGAATGTTCATGGAGGGATGGATGGATATGTTTCAATAATGGCTGTCGCTTCAGGCAACAAATTAAAAATATTAAAAGAGAAAACATATCATCAGTCACATGGACCTGCTGGTGAAAGGCCCATGCCCAATATGGAAAACTATATTGCAGATGCCAAAAGAATGCTGAGTGAGAAAAAAGCTATGGTCTTTAATAGTGATGATTGGGGTTTGAAAAAATTTTCTTTAAAGGAAACAGAATTATAAAAATAATTGCAGAACATGAGGCTTTGGAACTGGGACTATTATTTTTCCATTAAATCCTTTTGCTCTTACTTTCGGCACGATTATATCTTTAAGATTCCAAGATAAAAGCAGCGCGCAATCTGGCTGATTATTGCCAAAAAGGATCTCTTCTTCAAGAATAGGAATGTGCGCTCCAGGAGAATACATTCCAACTTTAAGGCTTCCTCTTTCCAAAAGTGCGTCAACAGTTTCGTTTCCTATTTTGCAAAAGTTCAGTAGAGTATTTCCTTTGGCTGGCGCTCCAAGACCTACTATTTTTTTACCTTGAGATTTGAAATCAAATAAAATTTTTCTTAGCTCACTTCTATTGCTCTCAACTTTTTCACCGAAGCCATCAAAAAGTTTATTGGAATTTAAACCGTATTCTTCTTCTTTTTTTAATATTTTTTGGATATTTTCTGAAATAGGAAATGCTCCTTTTTTGCACGAATAAGTTCTTATAGAACCCCCATGAGTTGTTATTTCTTCTGCATCAAAAACTTCCATTCCGAATTTGTTAAATAAATTTATGAGTGATTTCAGCGAATAGTATCTTAAGTGCTCTACATAAATTGAGTCATATTGGGTGTGCTCTATGAGAGTTTTTATATAACCAGACTCCTGTACAAAAGCCCCTTTATCATCTAGAAGCAATTTCACTCCATTCATGAATGAATCTAAGTCATGGACATGCGCAAAAACATTTGCTGCAGTTATTATTTTAGCCTTACCGCGCTCGTTAAGAACCCTTTGAGCTGTTTTTTCATTAAAAAAATCTTTTAGAGTAGGAATATTTTTTTCAATTGCAAGATTAGCAGCCTTTGAAGGATCTATCCCTAAAATTTTAATTTTATGGGGAAGGAAATTTCCTAAGAAAGTTCCATCATTAGACCCAATATCTATAACTAAATCTTTAGAAGAAAGATTAAATTTTTTAACCAAGGTTTCTGCAAGAGAATGGAAGTTATCGATTAACTCTTTACTAGACCCAGTTGTGTAAATAAATCCTTCATTAAATAGGGCAGATGGGTCTGGGGCATACCCTAATTGAACTAATTTACAATCTTCGCAGAAAAATAGATCTAGTGGATAATATATCTCTGGTTCTCCTAACTGTTCTTTTGATAAAAAACCGTCTGGATTTGGGTGATGCCCTAAAGATAAAAATTTATACAGCTTACTAGAATTACATACTTGACAATTTTCAAATTTATGGCCTAGCGCTTCCATTTTATTAGACCTTACCTCCCCTTTTTATATTTTTGGTAGGGATAGTAAATCTAAGAAGGGCTTCTGCGTATTTTTTCAATAATTTTAGTTGTAGAAATGTTTTCAAATTCTTTAGGACAAGCCCTGTCTAAAACAATGAATTTAACTCCCAATTTCTCAACCTCACTCTTCCTTCCTTCAATGTTAGGAACCTCTCCATTGATTGCATAAACATCAGGTTTTAAAATTGGTAAAACTGATGTTACTCCTTCTATCTCTTTACCTTCCTCAAACTTTTCTCTTGTATCCAAAATCACATAATCAACTGGCTTAAGAGAATCTATAGTTTTAAGTCTTATATGTTCATTTAGAATTGGCCTGTCTTTCCCCTTATAACTTTTAATAAAAGAATCCCTTCCAACTAAAACCACTAGAATATCTCCATGTTTTTTGCAGTCTTCAAAGAAAAGAATATGCCCGGCGTGAGTAAGATCAAACACTCCTGTACAGCATATAATTTTTTTATCTTTATATTTTTCTCTTATAGTTGGTAAATCCTCATAAGATACGATTGTCATAACAAAGAGTTTAAACAGTTATTTAATAATTTTTCTATGGTTTTATTAGCAAAGAATCATAATATGCGTTTATTACTCTACGATTATGCCAAACTATATTATATCTATCCATTTCTTGGCGGGATAAAAAAGCAAATCCTTTTCCTTCTTTAAGTCTTATATCTGAAACATTTCCTACAAAATCTGCAGAATAAACATGTAAAAACCCTGATCTTCTTGTTCCATTAACATGCACATCCATAAATGGAAAATCTCCAAAATGAGAAATATTTTCCAACAATTTTTTCTTTCCCATTTCTTCACCCATCTCTCTTGGAAGTGTTATTTCAGGGGTTTCTCCATCTTCAACTTTTCCTCCAAAAAAACCCCATTGCTCTGGGTTCCAGGGATAGCCTATATCTTTCAACTGAAGAAGCATTTCTTGTCTAGAATTCAAGGGCAATACAACAGCTGCTCTATATATTGGGGAGGCCATAAAAGAACATAAACTATGCCTTTTTAAAGATTGTCGTTCTTAATTTTTTCCCACAACTCTACATTCATCGAAGAATCTTTTGGCAGTTTAGCTGGCAATTTATCCTCAATTTGGCTTAATTTACAAGATTTTAGCTCTGGAACATATTTTTTAAACAAATCATAGTTTGATATTCGTTTATTGCCAACATTGATTGTGCCTGTAAAATCAGATTCTAAAAGAAGCTTTATTGCGTCTGCTAGCTCAGCAATCGCTAATTTAGAAGTATAAACATCATTAGGGCATTCAGTAAATTTTAATTTTTTTGGATCAAAAAAACTCGTTCTTATAATGCAATGATTTGAGAGAGCATTAACTGCACATTCTCCTCCGAGTTTTGACCATCCATAGATGCTGTTGGGAATTGTTGGAGAATTCTCAGAATAATTTCCATCTTCTCTTTCATAAACTGCATCAGTTGATATGTGGATAAACCTTATTTTATTTCCTTGATCTTGCTCTTTTTTTAAAATCTCATTAACTAGATTAGATGTGCCAATTATGTTTACATTTACTGCATTGGCTGGATTTTTTTCGCATTCTGGCATTGAAGTTAGTGCAGCGCAATGAATTACTGCATCAACAGGTTTTTCATTTAAAAAATTTCTGATTGAATCAATATTGCATAAGTCAAGTTTTTCGTGAGGTGGGCTTAAAATTTCTGGAAAATGTCCAGATACCAATATGGCAGTTCCAAGTTTGCCTGAACCTCCTGTTAGAAGTGTATTCTTATATTTCATGCTTATATTTTACTTTTTAATCTATTTATAAATTTTTATTTTACAACCCACCAATCTCTTTGGTAAAAAGATATGTCTTTCTTCAATCTCTTGAAAAATTCGTTTGCGGCTTTGAAAACTCCAAAGTGTTCTGCTTCAGTCTCAGGGCTGTGCGTATAGTCATCTCCGCCAATAACTCCACCTTTCTTAACTTTAGGGTAATATGCTTCTATGTCTTTTTTAACAAATTCGTACTGATGATTCCCATCAATGTATACAAAATCAATTGAATTATCTTTAAAGTGCTCTGCTGCATCATCGGAAAATTTTCGTATGAACTCTACTTTGTTTCCATACTTTTTCGTAATTTTTTTTGCCACCTCCATCCTTTCATTCAAAGCTCTTTGTGTTTTTCTTGGGTTTCCGACACTTTCATCATACTCCTTGTATTCCCTATATGGATCTATCAAGTAAAGTTTTTGTATTGACAAATTTTCCATCAAATCCACAGCATGCCATCCATCATGCACCCCAATTTCTATGCCAACTAAATTTCTTTTTTTTGTGCTCTTCAAAAATCTATCAAAAGACCTAAAATTATATTGGATTAAATTTAATCCTAAAGGCTTCAATATACTTCTTATCCAATATTTTTTTATCACTAGCATTTTAAATTCCTTGCGCAATTACATTATTTGCTGTTTTAATTTTTCTAGCTAATTCTATTCCTTTTTCAATATAAAAATCATCTGACTTCTCTGTTCCATCAATAGGAATGATTCCTTTTTGTTCTAATTTTTCCTTCAAATCAGAGATTACCATCATTCTGACAAGGTCCTTAAATTTAGTCTTTGGCTCCCAGTTAAGAACTTTTCTTGCTTTTGAATAATCACCTAGCAGTGCTGGAACCTCTGCTGGTCTTTTATATCTATCATCTACTCCTACAAAATCTTCAAAATTTAATTCAAAAATATCAAATGCTTCTTTAACAAAGTCTCTAACTGTGTGCGTTTCGTTAGTAGCTATAACAAAATCATCTGGCTTGTCATGTTGGAGAATTCTCCACATTGCCTCCACATATTCTTTAGAGAAACCCCAATCTCTTTTTGCATCTAAATTCCCAAGGAGAATTTTTTTCTTTTCTCCAACAAGCACTTTAGCAACTTCTCTTGTAATTTTTTTTGTGACAAAATTCCATCCTCTTCGCGGAGATTCGTGATTGAATAATATTCCGTTTGATGCAAAAATTCCATGGGCATTTCTATACATTCTAGTTAAATGAAAAGCGCCTAATTTAGCAATTCCATAAGGGCTTTGTGGAAGCATTTGAGTTTCTTCATTTTGAGGAGGAGGAGAAATTCCAAACATTTCGCTTGAAGAAGCTTGATAAAAACGGCAGCTAAGGTTCATATCTTTTATTGCTTCTAAAATCCTTAAAGTTCCCAGCAAATTAAAATTAATTGTAGATTCGGGGTTACTGAAGCTTATTCCTACATGACTCTGCGCGCCAAGATTATATATTTCATCTGGCTTAAATTCTTCTAGGGCATTTCTAATGCTTGTTGCGTCTGATAAGTCCCCATAGATTAAATAATATGGAGAATCTAAATTTGGCCCGTGAACATCTAAATGGTCTATTCTAGCAGAATTTGGAAGGCTTGATCTTCTTATTATCCCTCGCACTAAATAGCCTTTGGATAATAAAAATTCAGCAAGGTAAGAGCCATCCTGACCTCCTATTCCTGTTATAAATGCTACTTTTTTTCCATTTCTCATTTTATTTGTGAAAGTAATGCGATATAAGGGTATATAAAATTTATGAAACGAAGATAAATGACAAGTATTTAAATATGGTAGCAATATTATCTCGAATTAATAATTAATAAAATGGTTTTTCAAAATTTTAGTAGGTTTAATCTATATTTGTATTACCAATATCCTTATAAATAATAATTAATATGAGCTTTAATGATTGATGAATATATCTTTCAGCCAAGTGTTGATGAAGAGGCACATGTTATAGCCACTTATTTTGTTGAAAGCAAGGATTTTCTTTCTGCAGCAAAAGAAATTGCAATTGGGCAGTCTATAGGTAATCCAAATATTAGAACTGAAAGAGAATCCCCTCATTTATTAAAAGATCACTTAGCTAAAATCCTAGATCACAAAAATAATTTGTTGGCAAAACACCAAGGTTATGTAAAAATAGCTTTTCCTTTGGTAAATTTTAATCCACAGGAGGATGGAATAACTCATCTGCTTTGCAATTTAATGGGAGGCCAAATGGATATAGACAATATTACTAAATGCCAATTAACTGATGTTCAGCTTCCAAGGGGTTACACTCAAGCGTTTAAAGGACCTAAATTTGGCTTGGAAAATATAAAAAAGAGAGCTGGTGCAATAGGAAGACCTTTGCTTGGAGGGATAATAAAACCTAAAACAGGGATTACTCCTTCAGAGCTTAAAGAAATGTGTATGGAACTTGTAGCTGGTGGAGTTGATTTTATTAAAGAAGATGAAATACTTGGAAATCCTAAATTTTGCAATTTCAGACAAAGAGTTGAGCTTGTTTCTAATGCAATAAATGATGCTGCTGATGACCAGGGAAGGGAAATTTTCTATGCCCCTTGCATAAACGGAGATTATCCTTATTTTTTAGAAAACGCGCGATACGCGAGTGAAGTTGGAGCAAAGGCAGTACATTTAAATATTTGGGCAGGTTTTCCTGCTTATAGGGCTCTAAGAGACGCTGACTTGAAAACAGCTATACATTTCCAAAAAAGCGGAGATAAAGTTATTACTGGAGCAAATCATAATTTTAATATTAATTGGAATGTAGTATGTCAATTTGCACGACTGCTCGGGGCTGATTTTATTCATGCAGGCATGTGGGGAGGATATCTTTCAGATTCAAAGGAAGACTTAACAAAGGTTATGCAGGCGCTAAAAGGCAAAGGCGAATTTAATCAGACAATTCCTGCTTTGTCTTGCGGAAGTCATCCTGGATTGGTCGGCACCACAGTAAAAAATTTTGGAACTGACTTGATGATGAATGTAGGAGGAGCTATACAAGGGCATCCTTTAGGAGCTACTGCTGGAGCTAAGGCTATGAGGCAGGCAATCACTGCAGAGATGGGCGGGTTTCATCCTTTTGATGTAATGGACAAAAATATAGAATTAAAGGAAGCAATAAAAAAATGGGGGTATAAAGAATGATTCCGATAAAACCAAACACAAAAAAGGTTAATATTGTCATACCTATGGCTGGAAGAGGTCAGCGTTTTCTTAGTGCTGGCTATGGAACACCAAAACCTCTTTTAAAAATTGACGGAAAAACAATGATTGAATATGTAATTGACTGCATGAGATTCCAAGGGGCGCATTTTATTTTTATTATAAGGCAAGATCATGTTGATCAATACAAAATTGATGAATTGTTAAAAAAAATTGAACCGGGTGCAGACATTGTTGTCATTGATAAAATCACTGAAGGGGCTATATGCACTGTGTTATTGGCAAGTCATCTTTTTGATAATGATGAAGAAGTTATAATAAAGGACAGCGATCAAGTTTTAAATTGGATGCCAGAACATTTCTTGGATTTTATGAGAAGAAACAAAGCGCATGGGGGAATTCAGACAATACACACAGACAATCCAGGATATAGTTTTGCAAAAGTAAAACATCATCCAATGGTTATAGAGACTGCTGAAAAAGTTATGATAAGCAATCATGGAGCAACAGGATGTTATTATTTTAGCAGTGGAAAAGAATTAATTCAATATGCTAATCAGATGATAAGCAAAAACATTAGAACAAACAATGAATTTTATGTATGCCCAGTTTATAACCAGTATATAGAGGATGGAAAAACAGTTGTGCACTATCCTGTTGCTGAAATTTATGGATTAAACACTCCTGAAGAATTTGAATCGCAAAAGCGTTTAGTTTCTGAAATGTTTGGTATTAATTAACTCTTAACAAAGGTTGTACGGCTATGTGTAAATCCTAGATCATAAATCTTGGATTAATGTTCCATTCATACT
>CAYQXU010000039.1:0-10186 GCA_964421685.1 Candidatus Woesearchaeota archaeon | reverse complement strand
TAGTCAAACTTTTATTTTTTACCAGATTGAGATTTACTCAATCCGGACAAAGCCGCAGAAACAAAACCTTTAAATACTAGTATCAATTGATTATATTATCATTTGATAAATTAAAAACTAACAAGATGGAACATTCAAAAGAACTTAAATTTAATGTTGAAGAAATTATAACCAGAAGTCCTAGACTTGAAACGGTTGTCATGGTTGAGAAATTCATAAAAGAGCATAGCGGAGACTTCAAAAAAACAGAGCTATTTAGCAAGCTGCCTAAAAAAATAATGTGGGGAACTTTTAACGTTATTCTTAAATATCTCTGGGATAGCAATAAGATAGGAATTGATAGGCAAGGGTATATTGTTTATATTTGGAATCCAGAATTAGCCAAGAAGTTTATAAATAGAAAAGCCTATTAGCAGGTATGTTTACTAAGCCTTCTGACAAAGTTACTTTTGTAGATGATAAGCTAGAAGAGGCGTTTAATTCTTTAAATGAAAAGGATTGGCTGAAAAAAGCAATTAACAAGGCAATTGAAAAATTAAAAGAAAATGCTTTCTGTGGGGAAAGAATAAAAAAGGAATTAATTCCAAAAGTTTATGTCCAAAAATATGGCATTGACAATTTATGGTGGTATCCTCTTCCAAATGCCTGGAGATTAGTTTATTCAGTAATAGCCCCAAATAACATCCAAATTCTTGCAGTAATAATCGAGTATATGGATCACAAAAACTATGAAAGGAGATTTAAGTATTAAATGCCATCCTACTACTTAGATATTGAAACAACAGGATTAGACCCAAATAAAGATAAAATTATCACAATTCAATATCAAGAATTAGATATTGGTACTGGAGAGCCTATTGGAAAATTAATCATCTTAAAAGAATGGGAATCTTCTGAGAAAGACATAATAAAAAAGTTTGTAATAGACAGCAGGATTTTAGATACTTATGCTTTTAGTTTTGTTCCAATAGGCTATAATCTAACTTTCGAGCATAACTTTCTGAAAAGGAGAGCTCAAATTAATGATTTAACTGAAGTTGATATTTTACATCAGCCGTTTATTGATTTAAGAGCTATTGGCATTTTGATGAACAAAGGACAGTTCAAAGGCTCTGGTTTGGACAAAATTACTGGAAAGCAAAGTGATGGCTCAAAGATTCCTTTACTTTATGAAAGCAAGCAATATGATGAAATAATTACCTATATCAAGCAAGAAACAGAGGAGTTTTTGAAGTTTAATGTTTGGCTATATAAAGAAATGCCTCAGCTTCACATTAAGTTTAAAGAAGAATGGCGATTGCCCTAAGGAAAGCTGTGAATGGTGTGATGGAAAATGAAAGATAAAATTATTGAAGAAGTGAATAATAGTATATGAATTTTCTTAGATAAATATTTCTAAATTATCACAATAATCTTTAAATATCCCTAATTTTTCAAAAAATAATGGGAAGAACAAACTATTATGATTCTAAAGGCCATTATACTGGGCACTCTGATACAAAGCAAAAAGACACATGGGACCAACTTAGCGATAATCACTGTTTCGTTGCCACAGCAGTCTACGAAGATATTAATGCTCAACCATTAGATGTGTTAAGACATTATAGGGATAATGTTTTAATGAATAATCCTGTTGGGAAGACTTTTGTTGATTTTTATTATAGTGGTGTAGGAGAAGCTATTGCTGGCTTCATAAGCACAAAAGCAAGATTTGCAATTCCTTTATTAAGAAGAGGACTAAACAGATTAGTAGAAAGACATTCAACCAGCTTACAGGCAGGCGCGAGATAGTTCTTCAACTACAAAAAAATATAAAAACCCCAAATCTTAACAATAGTTATCTTTAAATTAAACACAATGGAGGTTAAAAAATGTTAATAATAAGAGAAGTGTTCGTTGCAAAGCCAGGCCAAGCATCAAAACTTGCCAAGCTTTTCAAGAGAGCATTCAGTCATGATCCAAATTGGGCAAATATGAAGATAATGACAGACCTCGTTGGAAATTATAATACTGTTGTTATGGAAATGCAAATCGAAAGCTTAGCAGAGTGGGAAAAACAGATGCAGGATTACAAGCAAGGAAAAATGGATCCTAAAATGGCTGAGGAAATGTCAAAATACACTGACATGTATCTTGAAGGTAGAAGAGAAATTTTCGAAGTTTTAGAGTAACTAAAATCAGTAATCTAACTTCTCAATGGATCTCTAATTAACAAAACATATTTTCCCATTTCCTTATCTGAAGGTAGATATAGGTTTGAAACTCTCTGAACATCTTCAGGAGTAACTCTTGCAAGTTGATCAAGCTTTTCCTTTATAGGGGCTCTACCATCAAATTTGTAATCCATTTTTCCAATCTCAGCAATGTTTATGGGGTCAACACTTACAAAGTCATCAAAAGTGCTGCCTATTGTGTTTGCAATTTCATACATAACTCTTCTTTTTGCCCCTTCAACTTCTTCATTACTTTGAGAAACACTTCCTAATCTTTTCATCTCTTCAAATATAATCTCAATTGCTCTCTCCTGTCTTTTTGCATGGATTTTGCCAGCAACAAAAAATGATCCAAAATTTTCATCGCCAGAATAATAACTTCCTATGTCATAGGACATGCCTTCTTCGCTTCTTATTCTTTTTTTTAATCCGGTTGTCCAGCTGCTCCCAAGTATTTCAGAAGCAATTGCTAAAGCACTACTGTCTTTATGAAATTCATCAGGCACAACTACTCCAAGCCTAATCCTAGAATTGCTTTCTTCAGGATTGTCCTTATTCAAAAGATCAGGAGCAAAAGAGTGTTTGACAACTTTTTGTTCTGAAAGTGGACTCACGCTTGAAAATTCAATTGGTTTTCCAGACCCAGAAGGAATACTTCCAAAATAATTTTCAACCATTGAGAGTGTGTTTCTTGGAAGATTTCCCGCAAGCATTAAAATCATGTTGTTTGGGTGATAGCCTCTTGTGTGAAAATTTCTTAATTGTTCTTGAGTCAAATTTCTAATAACATCTTCATTACCTAAAACAAAATAAGTATGGTCTCTATCTCTGGCCATACTTGGTAGATAAAATTTGAATATATCTTCAAATTCCGGAGCCCCCTTTGTTCTTGATATCTCGCTTAAAACAACCTTTTTTTGCTGTTCGATAACTTTTTCATCTAAACGTGGATAAAATGCCATTTGGCTAGCCATATCTAAATAAGTCTCTAAATCCTGGGAGACCATTCCCCAGGGAATTCTTGTCTTTGATCTCGAGGTTATTGCATTAGTGTATCCAAAATTGCCTCTTGCTACTGCTTGCTCTTCAGGAGTGTACTTAGAAGTTCCTCCTTCAATAAACATATGCTCGAGAAAATGTGCAATTCCCTCTTCACCAGGCAGCTCATGCAAAGCCCCATGATTTATTCTTAAATTTCCAAATATATTTTCTGATCTTGTCAGTTGCAAGGCTACAGTTAAACCATTTGACAGAGCGTAAGTTTCAAAACTAGGTTTATCTAGCATATTTTTATCAAATTATGGAAGTATATAAAGTTTTCTAATAGTAACTACTATAAAGTTAATAATATAATAGTCTCCGTAATCCCTAATTTTCTTGACAAAATGTTTAAATACTATAATATGTTATAACCTATTACAGCAAGTTACAGTAAAATGTCAACAACAATACAAATCTCAGACAATGTAAAGAGAACTTTAGACAGAATGAAAGTTCATGGAAGAGAAACATACAACGATGTAATAGAAGTTATGCTAGAAGATAATCTAGATTTGAACGAAAAGACAAAAAAAGAAATAGAAGAGGCGAGAAGACAAGCTAAGGCTGGAAATGTGATTAGCCATGAAGAAGTGAAAAAAAGATACGGGTTATAATGTATAAAATAGAATGGACAAAAAAAGCTTTAGATAATTTAGAAGATTTTGAAAATTCTATTTCTCAAAGAATTATTAAAAAAGTGAATGAACTATCTGCAAATCCTTTTTCTAAAGACATAAAAAAATTGAAAAATATGTTGGGCTATAGGCTTAGAGTTGGAGATTATAGGATTATTTTTGACATTGAAAAAGATGTAGTTGTTATCTTAAAAATCGGACACAGAAAGAATATTTACGAATAGATCCAACCCCAATTCTTATAAACCATAAAAAAATTCTAATAATATGCCTGAATATGAATTTATCAATAAAGCATTATTTTTTCCAAAACAGGGAATTCTTGTAATCGGCGATTTACATATAGGTTATGAGGCAATGTTACGTCAGTCAGGAGTTCTAGTTCCTGCAAGACAGATTAAAGATATAATTGATGATTTCAAGAAAATATTTTCAGAAATAAAAA
This sequence comes from Candidatus Woesearchaeota archaeon, assembly GCA_964421685.1. GTDB lineage: Archaea > Nanobdellota > Nanobdellia > Pacearchaeales > GW2011-AR1 > CAYQXU01. The sequence goes on along the minus strand of CAYQXU010000039.1, from coordinate 5,852 downwards.
AACAAGGTCATGAATTAAGGAAAATAGTGTTCATCGGAGACATAAAACACATGTTTACATATGAAAGAGAGGAAAAAAAAGAATTCCAGGAAGTTATCGAATTTCTTGGAAACTATCTGCCTAAGGAAAATATAATTCTCATAAAAGGAAATCACGATACTATGGACTACACATACGATAGTTCTATGAAAGAGCACCATATAGAGGAGGATATATTATTCATTCACGGGCATAAGAAACCTAAAATTATTTCAGAAGGAAATGTAAAGACAGTTGTTATGGGGCATATTCATCCATCGGTTGTTTTTGAAGATGGAGTGAAAGTAGAAATGTATAAGTGCTTTCTAACAGGAATCTCGCAAAACAAGAATTTTATAGTAATACCTTCCTTCCTTGATTTCCATGAAGGAACAGCTGTAAATGATTATGATAAAGACTATGTAGAGTCATTTTCTCCAATTCCCAAGAAAGACATAATGAAATTCAAAGTATATGCTGTTGGCGAGAATGAAGTTTTTGAATTTGGTAAAGTCAAGGATTATAATTAAATAATAACTCTTGAAGAAGGTCTATAATATTTATTAACCGAATTCCAATCTTTATACATCTTATCCACTTCAATAAAATCAGCCCCACGAACAATGTTAGCATTACAATTCATTTCATAACACCCAGGCCTATGCGTAATTAAAATGGGATTAACTCCAACAATAAGCCCTGCATGTCCAACAGATATTCCTTTACGAGTACTTTCTTCCCAAGTTATAATACTTTCAACTTCAGGAGAATGTAACTCTGTTAATTTTTCGAAATAGGGTCTTGAATGAGAAGGTTCAATATGCTCATCAATATCTACTTCTCCAGCTAAAAAAAGAGCTGTTCCTATACAATTTGCGGGACGTTCATCTCCAGATACTTTAGCCAATCTATCTTGCAAACTTATCTCTTTCATAGCTATTTTTCTAGAATTAGTTTTATAAATTTATGGGCACGGAGGGAATCGAACCCCCACCTTCTGCTCACTCCGTTGTTTAAACGCTGGAGGCAGATAGTCTACCACTAGCCTACGCACCCTTATCTTTTAAAAGAAATATATGATTTTTAACTCTATCTGTTAATGGTTGTGAAAAGCAGCCCATATAAATTTATAAAACCATTTCAAATTAGCTACTAATGGAAGCTGAAAATGTAGAAGTAAATGTAATGAGGAATAAAACTCACAATTTTCATTGTGTTTTCTTTTATTCTCCTAGATATGTCTTGTCCTTTTATGGGGAATGTGAATTAATTGAGTCTAAGCCAGAGAGGCATTATGCATTTGAAATTGGAAGAGGGGAAGATTTTTTTGACAGAAATAAAAGGGCTTTTTCACTTACAGCTAGCTCTTATGAATCTACAAAAGCAACAGGACATTTCACAGCCGATGACGCCAGAGATTTAGAATTGGTTTTAGGAAATTCTGAAAGTCAAGTGATTATTCCTAATTTAAATCTTCTTAAAAAAGGTGAAAAAGAATTAATACAATTCCACAATAGAATATCTGCGACAATACTAGCTACTTCTTCCAATTCTGGGAGCTAAGCATTATATATCCATTAATAGCAATCAAATTAAAGATTATATCTACCCAATCTGTTTGCCCTAAAGCTATCCACTTAATATCTACAGTTATAACAGCAATAACAAGGATAATAACAGGAATAAAAGCGGTATACTTAAGATTCCATTTTCCTATAATCGCCAAGCCAGAGCCAACTTCTCCAATAATTAAAACCCAAGCCCAAAACATAGGTGCCCATGAAAATAAAATATTTTTAGAAAGCAATGATGTGATATCATTTACACCTGAAACAAAAATCTTAAGCAAGCCTGCAACTAACATAAGCAGTCCAAGCAAGATTCTGTTAATTGTTATTAGGCTCTTCATGTCAAAAAAAGACAAATTTGATATTTAAATATTTCTGTGAGAAAGGTTTTTAACATCTATTATATCAACTCTTCTTCGGATCTTCTTTTTGTAAGATATAAGGTCTTTTAGCTCTTCAAGAGGCAGCTTAATTCCATAAATCTTTTTTCTAGAAACTTGTTTGAAATTATTGCTCTCTTTAAACCATTTTTTATGTACTTTGTCAAACATCTTTAAATGATCTTTTCCACAAATATCTATTTCTTGGCCTTTATACTTCAAAGTCATTAGAAATAAATTAAACTCCTTGTTCTTGAATATTTTTGGACCGTAAATTATATATTCTTTAACATAAGGAAAAACTTTATACATTTCTTTATCATGAATCTCAATATCAATGTCTGCAAGAAGCCTTTTAGAACCATAAACTTTTGCATCAAACCCTCCAGAAATTAAAAAAGGAACTTTATGCTTTCTAAGAATCTTTATAATCCATTTTAAAGCTTCTTTTGTTTTTTTCATCTTGTCTCATCATTTATCCATTTTTCATAATCTTTATTGGCTTCAACGTCAAACTTCATTATGCAAGGAGTGTTGTAAGGATGTATTTTCTTAACTTCTGTCTTAATTTTATTCCAATTTTCCTTCCTTGTCTTAACTAATGAAACAATTTCCTTAGATTTAGCTATGCTTCCCTTCCACCAAAATGCACTCTCAATAGGAAAATAATTAACACATGCTATTAACTTCTTATTTAATAAATGGTCAACTACTTTTTTAGCTTCTTTCATATTTTTATGAGTTATATAAACTACAATAAATCCCATTTTACTTTATCCTCTTCATCTCCTCAATTTCATCTTCTGATATAGAGCATCCTTTGTATTTCATTGCATAAAGTAAAGCGTCTAAAGTTTCAGGATTTTTTAAATTAACAAGGCCTTTTTTATAAGCGACGTAGGCAAGTTCTGTTGATCTTATTAACTTAGGACCTTTGAAAAACTTAAAGTTATTTTTGTTTGCCCTTATTTTAGTATGTAATTTCTTCTCAAAAAGTCTCTCAAGATTGTCAGGCTTTTCAATTAACATTCTAGTTGTTCTTTCATCTACAGCAATAACATTATTTATTCCCTTTTCAGTCAGGATTTTGCTTAATACAAGAGCAGACACCTCTCCCAAATCAACAATGTGCATTTTCTTTCCATTTGCATCAAACGTCTGATTTGCAATTTCCAACAACTCTCTAGTTTTATAAGAAATATCTTTATCTTTAATTCCAAGAGAAGATGGAGTCTCAATAACTTTATCTTCAATAAGTTTCTTAATTCTCAATGCTTCCAATTCAAATCTCTTTATGTTTATAGGTTTCTCTACAATTTCTTCATTAACCTCACTGGTAATTATAAATTTCCCGCCAAAAACTTCTTTTAACTTTCTCAATTCATCAAACATGCCATTCATAGCAAAGCTTATGAGCGTGCTCGCGTCGAAGATGATTGCTTTGTTTTGATTCATTTTAGCTCCTTCGTCATTTTCTCTTCTTTATTTTTAATCAGCTTATAGCCTAATTTTTTATAGAAGCCGATAGCAGTCTCTCTCGGATAAAGGTAAATCTTATTTATTTTTCTTCTTTTGGCTAAATTTTCAAGCTTTTTCATTATAGCTGTCCCAATTCCCATTAAATGGTGTTTTGAATCCACATACATCATCCAAATCTCATTATTTTGAAGCCTGCCGCACCCAATTATTTTTTTATTCTTCTGAAAAATAAAGATATCATAATTTTTATAATATTTGTAAATTTTATCTTTGGTATATAATTTTTCAATCTCTAGCTTATCTTTAGCATTTTTTATATTGCCATGGATTATTTCGTAAATTCTATTTAAATCTAGTCTTATTGCTCTTCTTATCATCCAAAAATCTCCATCGCAATTTTAACTCTATCCTTTACTTCCATTGTTTTTCCAAGGTTTACATCTCCAATTCCTGTCTGGCCAGCATATCCTGCAAGATCCCACATTGTAATTCCCAATAGTTTTGCAGTTTTTCCCATAGAAATACCATGCTCATAGACTCTGGAAGCCTTGTTTATCCTAGCTTTTATGAAAACTTCCTGAATGTATTTCCTTAAACTCCCAGAAACTCTTTCAATACTGTTCCTCAAGCCTTCAATATGGACTCTTAAATGTGTATCATCTTTCTGTTTTAATGCACTAATAGAATGATATATCTCCTTGACAACTCCCTTGTAAAACTTGCTCCATCCCTGCTTTTCTTTATACATTGGTCTTTCAATTATCTTGCTTAATGAATATATAATAACAGCAAGTGCAATGTTTTCAGGATCTTGTGTTATAGAAGCTGTGTGTATTGTCTGATTTGAAAGGTCTTTAAGCCTGAAGCTGTCATTTCTCTTTATTGCATCTAAAGTTCCTTGAAGAATCTTAAGAATATTCTCCCTCTCTTCCATAATTTGCTAAAGAAAACAATATTAATAAAGTTAATGTGTTCTTAACTGTCTATATCTTTTTATAGATTGATTTTTCTTTCTACACATGGGACAGTTTAATCTCCTGGGTTGTGAAGATAAAGTAGAGTTTTCTAGAGGATTAGATTTAGAGCATTTAACGGTTTTGGAGGTTGCGATTGACATGGACATAAGTCCAAAAAAGCAAAAAATTAGCCCTAACTGGAAGGCACGATGCCCTTTTCACACTGAAAGAACCCCTTCATTTGTTATCAGACCAGGAAGAAATTGTTATCAGTGTTATGGTTGCGGAAATTCTGGAGGGCCGTTTATTCTACTTTTTCAGATTTCATCTTTGCCAATTACTTATCTTGAAACACGATTTGGGTTAAATCTTAAAGCTGGAGAAGATAAGAAAACTCTCAGAATATTATTTGAAAACGAACTAACATCAAATCGAGGAGGTACTAATTCCCCTTATCGAAGAAATATACCAATAGATTTGTACATAGAAAGCTTTCTCAACAATCCTTAAGTTAATCTTTTATACCTTATTTCTTTAATACAATCATGCAACAAGTACTCTTAGATACAAACTTCATAATAACATGCATAAAACAAAAAATTGACTTTTTTGATGATTTGAAGTTTAAAGGATATGAAATAATAATCCCAAAGCAGGTTCTTGAAGAATTAAAAAAGCTTGCAGGAAAAAAAGGCACAGCAAGCGCAATCTCAGAATTCGCCATTAAATATCTTAAAACAGAAAAGTTCAAAACAATAGACTTGAAAAACAATCAGGTTGACGAGGCAATAATAGATTACGCTAAAGCTCACGAGTCAACTATAATTGCAACTCTCGACTACGATATAAAATACAAGATAAACAATCCTAGAATGGTTATTATGGGAAGAAAAAAGCTTGAGATTGTGTAATAATTTATTTTTTAATTAAGTCAAGTCAAATCGATTATAGCCCATATCTCTTAATTTAAAATAAGAAGGTATGAGCAATGAATATAATCTTCTAAAATTAACAGTTGTGATTGGAGAAGGCGTCAGCTCTTTTTGGACATCTTCTAATATTCCATCTTCTCTTAAAACTCTCTCTATATTTTGATAAAATTGCCTATTAGTCTGAGAGAATCGAAGCGCGCTGCTCATTTTTTTATAATATTCAGCATGTTCACATTCATCATGTCTCTTGTCTAAATCTCTTATCCCTGGACCATAATAATAATTAGGCATCGCTCCACCAGGAACCTTTAATGATAAATTGTTAAACCAAGCTACCCAATCTTTTCCTTGAGGATCGCTTTCTTTTAGTTTTTGAAATTTTTCATATTCTTCTCTTACTTCAGGATTTTGTAATTCCATAGGGCATCCAAAAATAGTCTTTATTTAAACTTTTTTATAGATAATGTGTGACCTAGGGACATATGTCCTAGGCAAAACCGAAAATTAGTTCCGCTTTGA
>CAYQXU010000038.1:0-10455 GCA_964421685.1 Candidatus Woesearchaeota archaeon | reverse complement strand
TTGAGTGATTTTTAACATCAGACGCTCTGGGCTTTAGCCCATGGGTAGTTCACAACTTGTGAGAAATATTCCGTTGCCATTGTGGAAATTTGCAATGTTACTTTCTAGAATATTATAGTCAGAATCATCTAATTGGGTTTCGGCGGACCCAACAAAATTATTACTTTTTATGATATTATAATTGGAATCACGAATTCTAATATTACCACTATTGTTTGCTATTACATTGAAATTGGAAGCCAGTAAGTCTATTCCATTATTTGTTAAATTGCAATTTTTTATTGTACTGCCATTTATGAGATAGATATTGATTGGATAGTTTACTGATATTATAGTCGACCCATTACAGTCTAGAACTATTTCGTTTGCACAAACATCTATCCCATTGGGCAAATTATATGTCCCAGGAGTAAATGTTGTATTCTGCCTCACATCGCAATTATCTGTAGGAACGGAACCGCATTCTGCATCGGCTATATTGCAGCCATTGCTTGCGATAATCTCGATACTCGTTGTCGTTAATGGTGAATAATCTCCCCCAATTATGCTTGGTTCAGGGGTTTGTGTTTTAACTGGATTTTCAGTAGGAGGAGCTACAGAAACAGGAATATATTTAGCAATTGCAGCAAAAACAAATGAAGCTAAACCCAAAATTATTATGAAAGATACAACTAAAGTTAAGTTCAAAGAGAGCCCTCTCTTTAACAACCCCATCAAGATTAACAACAGCAATTGTTTATATACTTTTATTTACTGTAAAATACATTATAAAAACTAAATGTTTATAAAACCCCAAACCTTAAATAAAAGATGGTTAAGAAGAGGTTGCTTACACTATCAATTGTTTTAGCATTAATCCTAGTTCTAATTTTAGCTGTTCATGCAGCTGGTTATTCTACAAATACGAATAGTCCTAATGATACCGATCCTGCTAAGACAATAGGCAAAACAGGGAATAATTCTAATAATGCAACTTGTGGTAATAATATATGTGAAACAGGGGAAGCAGATGTGGCTGGGGGATGTGGTCCTAACGCAGACCCTTCTTGTCTTGGCCCGCCAGCTTACATTGGAACTTGTCCTCGGGATTGTAAAAACAAGGGGATACCTACTGCTGGAATCCAGTCAGGAAAAAAAGAATTAAAGTTCGAAAACAAAACCGGAGAAACATGCCTTGAAGGCTGCACGTGCCAGGGAGTTGTAATGAGATGTGAAGTCGACGGCGGAAGAGAAATGACTGTATTTTCATCGTCCGGAAATACAATAGTGCAAGTGAAGGAAATCAATATGACAACTAATGTAACACTCTACAAAGTTAATAAAACAATTCAAGCTAAGTTCAACGACGGAGAAAAACCTATAATCCTTCCAGATGAAGTTGAAGATAAATTAAAGGAAAAAGTAAAAGCCAAAACTGAAAACTTAGATATAAAACTTAATGAAGAAGGGTTTTATGAAGTTGAAGGGAAGAAAAAATCCAGATTATTTTTTATAATACCTACAAAGGAAAATGTAAATGCAGAGATAGACGCTGAAAACGGGCAGATTGTTAAATTAAGATATTCGTGGTGGGGATTTTTAGCAAAAGATCAGGAAAGTTAAACCCTACAAACTTTTAAAAACCCAAAAGTCTTATAAAAAACATGGTTAATAAGAGGTTGCTTACACTATCAATTGTTTTAGCACTAACTTTAGTTCTGATTTTAGCAGTTCACGCTGAAAACTCAACAGGAAATAATGATTCTGGAAATAGCAGCAATGAAACACTTGGAGGAAATCAAACAAATGTTACTTGTACCGCAAATAGTGACTGCCAGCAGGGTTATAAATGCGAGAACAAAGTTTGTAAATTAGAAAATAAAGATAAAAACGAGACTGAAAATGAGTGTGAATGGCAGTGCACTAAATGGTCTGATTGTTCAAATTCAACTCAAACAAGAAGTTGCACGAATATTAATAACTGCACGGGAAAAGTTCCTAAGCAGACAAAAAAGTGTGAGAATGCGGAAAAATGCGATGGTATAGACAATAGAACAGAAAGAATAAACTGCAGGCTTCAAAATATGAACAGATTCGCAAACTTCTCTGAGTCAGATGAAGCTTGTGATGGCTTAAGAAACAGAGGTCTTTGCGTTGCATTGTATGTCAGATCCCAAAATTGTTTCAAAGCAGAAGATGGCGAAAAAAGAGATAAGTGCTTTAAGATGGTTGAGGGCTTCAAGGAAGCACAAATAGATAAGGAAGTAAACAAGAGCAATAACAAGACGGAAGCCAGGGAAAAAGTAAGAAACTACATGGTTTTGGTGTTAACGAATCTCCAGCATAAAGTTGAAAAGGCAGTAAATAAAAGCAGAATAACTCCAGAACAGGGGGCTGCATTAATTGATAAGATTGAAGAAATAAAGCAGAGTATTCTTAATGGCGAAGCCAGGGCAACAATCAAAACAAAGCTCCAAGAGCTAAAAACATTATGGAAATCATATAAGGCGGATAAAGCAGATGAATAAAAAAGTAGTTTGGACAATAGTTGCAATAGTTGTAGTATTGGCAATAATTTTAATAGCGACAATGGGAAAGACTAAGACAGAAATCCAAAACACAAACACAGGAACAGGAAGCTCATCAGGTCTCCCAGATACAACTCAAGCGCAATACAACAACCTAGCAACTTCAACAGGTGACTTCTCAGCATTGGATGAAGCTGTAAATCAGTTGGGATGAAAAACGCTCGGCTTCTCCTCGCATGTTAATGAAAGCTTCGAAATCATTTTCAGCCGATTTCTCCACATAAAAAGTTTTAATGTATTAACATTACACTTAGCGAAAAAACTTGATGAAATCAGTTTTTGAGTCATTCATTATGTGAACGAATGAAATGAGCGAGCCTAAATTTCATTCCCAGAAAGTTTAAAAACCAATTTTCCTCTTAGTTAATATGTTCAAACTTAACATTTCAACTAAAGACGGAAAAACATATAAGCTAGAGCTAGAAAGCGAAGAGCTTATGGGAAAACAGCTTAATGACAAAATAGAGGGTAAAGATCTTAATTCTGATCTAAGCGGCTATGAATTTGAAATAACAGGAACTAGCGACAAAGCAGGTTTTCCAGCCTCTCAAAATATTGAAGGAATAGGCCTTAAAAGAGTTCTGTTAACATACGGCATGGGAATGCATAAAAGATCTAAAAGAGAAGGAAAGAAAAAAAGATCAAATCCAAGGCCAAAAGGCCTTAGATTAAGAAAAACAATGAGGGGAAAAGTGATATCTAACGACATAGTTCAAATTAACATGAAAGTTCTAAAGCAAGGCAGCAAGCCACTAACTGAAGTATTTCCAGATCAAAACAAGCCAAAAGAAAAGGTCAAGTATTTGCCTCCTGCTGCAGAAACCCCAGCACAATAATTCTTAAAAATAGCTTTCTTCTAAACAGTAAATGCCTATAACGTTAGACACATCATTAAACCAAGATTCTATAGCTTTTGTTGAGATTGTAAGCCAGCTCCATGCTGACTATTTTGCAAAAGAATACCAAAAATTTGAAGTGAGAGATGTTTCTCAATCACCTAGTGGCGGAGAGGTAATATATGCAAATGACTTATGGCGCGGAATTAGACTAAGTGTTTATGCTGAAGATTCAAGCAAAGGCTCTGTAGTTTTAATTATAGATGGAATGAGATATGTTAGCGGGATGATATTTTATTCAGGAGAGGTTGATTCATTATTTCTAAAAACTTGCCGATTAATACATTCAGGCAAAGGATATAATTCTTCAGACATAGAAGTGTTTAACGCATATTGGTCAGGTAGTGTTGCGTATAGAGCAGGAAGCAATGATACTATTCCTTTTGATGAGAATTTTAATTTCAAAGCAAAGCCAAGCAAAATGGGAACTTTTACTCCAGATGAAAGAACAAGAATTAGCCTCAAGCATCTTGTCAAGCCGTTAATTGAAAGAAGTAAGGGAGCAATTAATGGTAACAGAAATTTTTCACAACCAGGCACACAGGGTAAAAGACATAGATAATTGATACTTCTCTAAAGTAACAACAAATAGAAACATTTATAAATAAGTGATTACTAGAAAAAGCATGGAAAAAGAAAATTTACTAGAAAAATTCCTCAAAGCAGTGATCAGAACAAAGCCAGGTGAAGGACACTGGGCTCCAATATATGGTGCGTTTGCAGAGGAAAAAGACGTAAGTAATCTGGAATATAAGGATAGAAGTGACCTTGGTAGCTGGGGATGGTTTGCTTATCAAGCAGGATGGATTTCTGCAGCTGCTTTAGTATTAAATTATCTAAATAAATAAAATGACAAAAACTGATCACACAATTGAACTTGGAAGATATTCTCTAGGAATTCCCCAAGGTGTTACAGGGAGGAACATGACTCAAGAGAATAGTCAAACATTAACTTACGGATGTAATCACTGTCCACAATTTACTCAAGACTCAGAAGCTCACGAGCAAATTTTTCATCCAGAAGTCGTTCAAGCAAGAAATAAAAAAGCCTTAAAACCAAAAGGAATTGTTGGAAAAGTTATTGCTCCAATCTTAATTGCAGGAGTTCTTTTAGGTGGATGTGGATCTAATAGAAATTATACTTTAGAAAATCAAAAACTTCAAGGATGGTATGAAGGCAATCCTGTAACTTTGGTTTTTGATGAGCAAGATCCAAGGTTAAGAGGAGACAGGGAGCCTAGATTTAAATTTTTATATGATGGCGATCCTACTAGAGATAAACTTAAAAGATTTTCACAATATGATCTAGTTGTTACAGACACAAATTCTTACAGTGATATTGTTTCAATAAAACCTTCAAAATAATTCTATTCAATAACCTTTAAAAACTTCTCAAAACATTTCTTTTTATGACTAATCAAGAATTGCCAGAAATAAATGTCGGCGTTGTTGGCCATATTGACCACGGGAAAACAACTCTATTAAGCAAGCTTAGTGGAAAATTCACAGACACTCATTCAGAAGAATTGAAAAGAGGAATCACAATCAAGCTAGGCTATGCTGAAATAATAATATCAAAAGACAAAAATGAGTTTAATACTTCTGGAAAAGGAACTCCTATAAGATATGTAAGCTTCATAGACGCACCTGGCCACGAAATGCTTATGGCAACAATGCTTTCCGGAGCAGCAATAATTGACGCTGCAATCCTTGTTATTGCTGCAAATGAAGGGATAAAACCCCAAACAAAGGAGCACTTCATCGCCTTGCAGGCTAAAAAAATAAAAAATATAATTATAGTCCAAAATAAAATTGATCTTGTAAGTAAAGAGCAGGCTTTAAAAAGCTGCAATGAAATAAAAAACTTCGTTAAGGGAACCTTGGCAGAAAATTCTCCAATAATCCCTGTTTCAGCACAGCAAGACATTAACATAGATAAAATTCTTGAAGAGCTTTGTAAAATAGAAATTCCAAAAAAAGATTTAAATGCAAGCCCAATTTTCCTGGTTGCAAGAAGTTTTGATATAAATAAACCAGGAACAGATATAAAAAACCTTAAAGGGGGGGTTCTAGGAGGAATATTAAAACAAGGCAAGCTAAAGGTTGGTGATGAAATTGAAATAAAGCCAGGAATAACAATAGAGAAAGCCCATCAAGTTACATACCAATCATTAACAGCAAAAATTCTTTCATTGCACAAAGGAAATAATTCAATGCAGGAAGTTACGCCAGGCGCAAGCATTTCGATTGAAACTTCCCTGGATCCTTTCTTGACTAAGGCAGATTCTTTAAATGGCTGCATGCTATCTAAAAAAAGCGTTCTTCCTGAAATAAGCTACAAAATAAAAATAAAGGCAAGTCTTTTCAATGAAGTTCTTGGAGCAGAAGGCCAGAAAAAAGTAGATCCTATAAAAACAAAAGAAATGTTAATGTTAAATGTCAACACAACAATAACAGTCGGAAGCGTTGAAAAAATAACAGGAGACCATGTTGAACTTTTGTTAAACATTCCAATTGTCCCAATAAAAGAAGATAATGTCGGAATAGCAAGAAACATCTCCGGCCACTGGAGATTAATCGGCTGGGGCGAGATACTTGAGTGAGCAAAATAAAAAAATCAATAAATTATTCAAATATCAAAAAGAATTTTTATTAATAATAAATAAAGCTTAAAAACAAGTTTATAATTCTACCTAAATGATTCCAAAACATATTGCAATAATTCCAGATGGGAATAGAAGATGGGCAAAAAGTAAAAGATTCTCGCTTCTAAGTGCTTACAAATCTGCAGGAAGTTATGAAAAGGCTAAGAAGCTTGGAGAAGAGGCTAAAAAATGCGGTGTCGAGTATATTTCAATCTGGGCTTTTTCAACAGAAAACTGGAAAAGAAATAAAAATGAAATAAAGTTTGCCTTCCAAACTATAGAGAAATTTATTGATGCTTCAGCCAAAAAAGCTGAAAGAGACAAATATCGCTTTATCTGCATTGGAAATCAAAAAAGAATTCCTAAAGAAATCTTTAATAAGATTAGAAAACTTGAGAAAAAAACAAGAAATTTTAAAGGGCTCGCATTCATACTCTGCTTAAACTATGGCGGAAGAGATGAGATAATAAGGGCAGTAAGCAAAGCTCTAAAAGAAAAGAGAAAAATAACAGAAAAAAATTTCAGTGAATTTCTTGATACCAAAAACATTCCAGATCCTGATTTAATTATAAGAACAGGAGGCGAAAAAAGACTTTCTGGATTTATGCCTTTTCAAACAATTTATTCTGAACTCTATTTCACAAACATTCTTTTTCCAGATTTCACAGCCAAACACTTAAAAGAAGCTATAGAGGATTTCAAAAAAAGAAAGAGGAATCTTGGAAAATAACCACAAGTATTAATCATAAAATTATTACATTAATATCGATTTCAATGATTGAACAGAGATCATAGAGTAACAAACTTCAAAGCTAATTAATTATTCTGTCTAAAATAATTATTTACATCAAAATTTTAAAAATTAACACTAATTCAATTTTTATTAATCCGAGTGAAGCGAGAGAAATTATTTACTAGAAACATACTTATTAAGATCAACATTCTTGACCCCATAATTATTCAAAATTTGTGTTAATTCCTTAGCGTCTTGACTTGATAATGCTAATGGGCCAGGCGGAGAAGATTGGCCACATTTTAATTCTGTATTTGCATTAGCGCCTCTAAATGCAACATTAATTTCTCTAACAACATCTAGAACGTCTACTGCTCCAGAAGAATCAACATCCCAAACCCAAGAGGGTTCTTCTTGTTTGGCGCCTCTAAATGCAACCCCAATCATTTTAACAACATCTATAACATCAATAGCTCCGCTAGGTGATTTGGTAATGCTTCCATCAAGATCTCCGCAGCCGAAAACTAAATTTCTACTATCTACATTATTAGTTTCATTACTTTCAACCTTTATGTTATCTTCATCTACCTTCACTGTAATCACATTATTTGAGTAATTTCCTGTACTGTTTAAAGTAGTAGAGACAACAATATTCCCAAGTGCAGGAACACTAACAACTTGTTCATTTAACAAATTAGCTCCACTATAAAATCTAACAGAAACATTATTCAGTGAAAAATCTCCATTATTAGAAACGTTTGCAATTAATTGAGCATTATCATTAACAGAGGGGGATGACATAGAAAAACTAAGATTAGGCTTCAAATCCGCATACCAGTTAACAACACCATTAGTATCTGTCCAGTTTCTCACGCCCCAACCAGCCGGAGAAGTTAAATTATATTCCCAGACTCTTTTTGTTTGAGGGAAAGTCAATCCAGAGGATCTTCCGAAGAGATCGATAATATGAGTGTCTGTATAAATTGAATACCAAGAAGGTTCTCCCAAAATATTATAAGATTGATTCAAAGTTTCTTCATTATTTCCAACCAATTGATAAAATTTACTCCAATTCAAATTATGATTATCTCTCATCATTGAAAACATCCATGCTGTGATATCATAACCTGCAGACAGCTGTATTTCAGAATTTGAAGGAGAAGTATCCTTATAATTATTAGAAACATAGCCAGGCCAATTATACTGAGAAGTGCCTTGATAAATTGTTTGATTAGCTGTTTGTTGGCTTATATCTCCATAACCCGAAAGAATATTAAACTGATAATATCTAGAAAGACCCTCAGTAAGCCAACTTCTTGCATATATAGGAAATGGATTAATTGCATGAAGAGACTCGTGAAGAGCTACTCCCATATATGGCCACATATCTCCTAATTCTCCAGTTCCTCCAGAAGCAGAACAATTTTGCATATAAAAAGGATCGGAAAACTGTAAAAAGACTTGTCCTGTCGCGCCATAGTTAACACCAAAACAATTATTAGATATTCCAGTAACATTAATGCTTAACTTTTTATTGTAAAATTTCTCAGAACTCCAACCAGTTTGATTTTTAAGAATACTATATCTCTTATCAAAGTTATCAAAAAAGACATTGAGCTGTGGGGCATTGGCATTATAATAGCCTTCATCAACAAAAACATCAAAATTTTGATAGGTTAAAGGATGCCAAAAAGAAACGCTTTTAATTAAATTTTGAACATCACTCCAAGTTCCACCTTCAACAATAATAGGAATTTCTTTTCCCTGAAATCTTATAGTTCCTTTATCATAGTCAACAGTTAAAGGAATTTCTCCTTTATACAAAAGTGTTTTTTGATTAGAGGTAGTTAATTTTGGTAAAGTAGGCTTCTGTGTAGTTGAACGAGTTTTTGTTGTCGTCCCCGTCTTAGATATTTTTGTTCCAGTATTAATATTTTTTCCAATAATAGAAGAAGAAAATATATCTAATTGATTGTCGCCTGTAAATGTCCTGATTATTCTTTCCCTAACAGTTCCCCCTTTATGAGTTTCTATAATTAAGATAAGCGAGAAATTAAGCATTACAGTAATAGCTACAAGAAACGACAAAACCAATATTTCTTTTCTATAGTCTTTTTTCATCTTTATTTTTAGGCATTTAGAATATAAAAAGTTTGCTATTGTTAATAAATATTTAAGAAACAGATAAGATTAAAAAAAGCAAAGGCTTGGAAAAATCATGATATATGATGAAATCAAAGGGGTTATAAAATTATCAAAGAATTTAAATGAATTGGATAAATTTGTCAGAGATTTTACAAGTTTGCTTAAAGAGTATGTCATAGTTTCGGGTTATGTTTCTATATTATTAGGAAGAACGAGAGCGACAGAAGATGTTGATTTATTAGTTCCAGAGATAAGCCTGAATGAATTCAATAACTTGTGGAAAGAGTCCATAAAAAATGGCTTTTGGTGCATAAACACCCCAAACCCAGAAGAGGCTTATAATATGTTAAACGACCATGCAATAAGGTTTTGTAGGAAAAATCAGCCATTGCCAAATATAGAATTTAAGAGAATAAAAAACGAATTAGATAGATTCTCATTTGAAAACAAGATAAAAGTATTGATTGAGGCTAACACTTTTTATATTTCTCCCTTAGAACTGCAAATAGCATATAAATTATTCCTTGGAAGTGAAAAAGACATAGAAGACGCTAGACATTTATACAAGTTTTTTAAGGACAAAATTAATAAACAAGAGCTGCATTATTCTCTTGAAAAGCTCAAAGTCGAAAATAAACTTAAGTTGTTAGAAAAATGAAAAGCATTAAAAATATCAAAGTTGATTTAAATGAATTAAAGAAATTTAAAGAGGAAAACGCCAGAGAGAGATTAAAATTTATTGATTGGTGGGTAGAATACATGAAAAAACAAGAGGATAAGGAATGGAGCAAACACCAAAATAGTGTTATTGATTCTCAGATAAAGAATAATTAATCTTCAGGTCCCTTCTTCAAATTTCCAATAAGGTTCTTCGCTAAATGAATGTTAATGCATTAACTTAATTTATAGCAGAGAAATTTCCTATGCTGGAAGAGTCTTAACTCGAAGCAATATATGAAAATCATCCTCCATAACAACAACCTTTAAATAAAAGAATTAAATCTCAATCCCTTCTTCAACAGCAGTTTTTACAATAGTTATCATTTTCCTAAGTTTTTCAAATTCTTCCGGGGTGTAGCATAAAAAATCCACAGGATAATTTTCCTTCCAATAATTATAAAATCCTATCCCTCTTTCAAACGACCTTTTTCCTTTGAATTTATCGCTAACTATTAGAATATCAAAATCACTCCATTCATGAACTTTTCCATTAGCCCTGCTTCCAAACAAAATCATTCTCTTTATTGGAAATTTCTTTAATAATTTCTCTTTAAAACTTCTAACAATCTCTAAATCTTTTTTGCCCATTCCAAAACCTCCTTGGTAATATTAATAAACTTAAAAGCATCGCTTTCTTTAAATTTTTTAGCTGGAATTTCATTGTCTAAAAATCCATACCTGGATTCAATATAAACTTTAGGACGAGCCAGTTGAAAGAAACCCTTTGCGGATTTTAATCCGCAGATTGA
>CAYQXU010000037.1:0-10528 GCA_964421685.1 Candidatus Woesearchaeota archaeon | reverse complement strand
ATTCACTCATCACTTAAGTGTGGAGTTTTCTTTCAGCAGGCAAGCTTATAAAATAGTAATAAAAATGAGATTTAATGACGATATGTCAATTGAAGAAACAGCAATAGCAATGGGAAAAAGTGAGGGGGCAATAAAAGTCCTACAACACAGAGCAGTAAATAGGCTTAAGCAGTTAGTTCTATAAAATAACTCTTCAAAACATTTATTAAAGATTAATTCTAATTATAGTCATGCAAGAAAAAAAATCCCAAGAGGGCTTAAGCGTTAAGAAAAGTGAAAACTTTTCAGAATGGTATTCCCAAGTTCTTGAAAAAGCAGAGGTCACAGACTTAAGATCAGGAATAAAAGGCTTCGTCGTGATAAGACCCTGGGGCGCAATGGCAATTGAGAATATGTATAAATTATATGAAGAAGCTCTGCAAAAAAGAGGGCATAAGCCTAGTTTCTTTCCAGCAGTAATTCCAGAAGGCAATTTCAAGAAAGAATCAAGCCACGTGAAAGGCTTTACACCTAGCGTATTTTGGCTTGAACAAATTAAAGGTGAAGAGAAATTAGCTTTAAGACCTACGAGTGAAACATCAATGTATCAAATGTATTCTCTATGGATAAGATCTTGGCGAGACTTGCCTCTAAAAATATATCAAAGAGCAAATGTATTCAGGCTTGAGACTAAGGCTACTCGTCCTTTGATAAGAGCGAGAGAATTTTACTGGATAGAAGGCCATGATTGTTTTTCAACAAAGCAAGAGGCAGAAGCTCAAGTTCAAGAGGATATTGAAACAACAGAAGAAATAATGCATCAAAAATTCGGAATTCCATTTCTTCCAATGAAACGCCCTGAATGGGATAAATTTCCAGGAGCAGAATATACTATAGGAAGTGATGTTTTAATGCCTGATGGAAAAATAATTCAGCAGCCATCAACTCATTTATTAGGGCAGCATTTTTCAAAAGCATTTAATGTAAAATTCAAAGATAAAAATGGAAAAGAAGATTATGTTTGGCAGACATGTTACGGTCCAGCAATTTCAAGAATCCTTGCTTCAGTAATTTCACAGCATGGAGATGATTATGGATTAGTATTGCCTTTCTGCATCTCGCCAATACAAGTTGCAATAATTCCAATTTTCACAAAAGAGAACAAAAATAAAATAATAAAAGGAGTTGAAAAAATAAAAAAAAGTTTAGAGGATCTTGGATTAAAAGTAGATGTAGACTCAAGAGAAGAAAAGCGTCCTGGAGAAAAATTTTATGAGTGTGAACTAAAGGGTGTTCCATTTAGGCTTGAAATTGGTGAAAAAGAGCTTAAAGAAAAAAAAGCAACTTTATTCATAAGAGATAATAGGGAAAAGGTGAAAATTTCGATTGTAAAATTAGCAAGTTTGAAAAAGCTAGGTGAAGATTTTGACAAAAGACTTCTTGAAAAAGCAGACAAGTCAATAAACGGAAAAATAATAAACTGTAAGACAAAGCAAGACCTGAAAAAAATAATAAACGACAAAAAGATAGCAAAAATTAATTTCTGTTCTATAGAAAAGCAAGGCGAGTCATGCGCTGAAATAATTGAAAAAGAAATGTCTGCTCAAGTTAGAGGAATTTTAGCAAACAAGAAGGAAAAACCATCAGGCAATTGCATTATTTGCGGAAAAAAAGCTAATGAAGTTGTGTATGTTGGCCGAAGTTACTAAGCCAGGCAAAATTAATATGATAAATATCTGCTTAGTGGCTGAGGAAAGAGCTGCTAGACACTAACATCTCTATAAAACATTTCCTCATTTCAAATTAAGCTATTGCTCGTAGTTTGCTACAAGTTCCAAGTCCTGCTCCATTCTCAAAGTTTTTTCAACCAATAAGCTTAATTCATACTCTAGATATTCTCTATCCATTTCCTCATTGGTTTGTTTCATCTTAGTCCTTATTCAAACAAATCAACTCAAATCCTTGCCTGAATCTTTAGAGAAAAAATCTTCCATTCAATCCAGGCGTAAAGATCTGAATCAAATTGAAGTAAATTTTATATTTGAAACTAGTTTAATCATGCACTTATAATTACTATCTAGTCTCAACATGCTAATCATAATGCTAACAAGTATTTATACTTTACTATTTTATAAAAATATAGCGCTATAGGATATAAATTATTATAAACAAAATAGGTCATAACAAACCATGAGCTTGGCTAAAAAAATTATTGGTGTGGGATTAGGGTTAGCATCAACTTTTGTAATTAAGCATGATTATCCGCTATATTCACAAATTCAATGCATTGATGAGCTAGCTAAAGCTGACCTTATTGATTACACTTTGCAAGAAAGAGATTTGGTAAAAAGACAATTATCTAAAGAAAAGGCAGGACTTCTTGGCAAATCTTATGCATTAAAATATTTTTATTAGCTTACAAAAGCTCCTTTAACTTCTTCACAAAATTTTCAAGATCCTTAGTCTGAACAACTCCCCCGACAGCATCTTGGTGCCCTCCGCCAGAACTTCCTTCAAGCCCGTCAATTGCCTTTAAAAAACATTCTCTAATATTCCTGCCTCTAAGAGATAAATTAACTTTTCCTCCATTAACATAAGCAACAATTATTGTTTTATCAGGGTAATTATAAAGAATTTCATTTGAAAGCTCGCCTGAAATGCTAAGGTCACCAGAGTATTTAAAAAACAAAAGCTTGCTAGAATTTTTGTAATGGCTTTTTGCTTTTTCTAAGAGTCTTACATATTTGCTGTTTATCTGCATAAATCTCTTGTGAAATGATTTGTTTTTGGAATTTTCTTCAAGCACCTCATAAGGGGACTTGGCATTAATCAAAAATCTGAGCATATTAACAACATTGCTAGTTTTGTCCTTAAGTCCGCTGCTGATCATTTTAGCAATTTCCCCCAGCTTAGATTTGTAAAGAACATCAAATGGCTTATCAGTTTTTATAGTTAAATCAGGATGCTCTTTTTCAAATTCTTTGTAAAATTCAGGCAAATAAACATCAGCAACAGAGCCAATAAGGGCTATCCAAGAATCTTCCTTTCTATTGGTTATTTGATAGCAAAGCGCAGTTACAGGCTCATTTGTTTTTTTATTATTAAGCATAGGATTGTAATAGCTTACATTATCTGGAAAAATAGCCTTTATATCATGGTGATCTATCCAAACAACTGGAATATTAAACTCAGAAACCTTTTTGAAAAATTCTTCAGAAACAACAGGCTTGTCTAAAATAAATATATAATCAGCTTTCAATTCTTCAACTTTTCTAAAGTAAGCTGCATCCAAACTTGGAAAAGATTTTATTGCAACTCCTCTGCCTCTCCCAATAAACCTTCTAAGAAGAAGAAAACTGCACAAGCCGTCATTGTCATTATCAAAAAAGAATATTGGATTCTGAGCTTTTTCAAGGTGCTCCTTAATTTCTTGAATTTGTTGTTCAGTTAGCATTTTATTTTTTATTTATTTTTGGGAACCTTTCTTAAAGGTTCGTTTTGGAAACCTTTTTTTAAAAGGTTTATTTTCTAAGTGTGTGCAAAAGTTTTAGCTACAATTAAAGGAAAAATCAAAGAAGCTTCGCTGTAAACTTTAACTCTTTCAGCTCCAGGCAGGACTTTTCCCCAAGAAACCGCTTCCTCAGGCAATGCTCCAGAATCAGAGCCGTCGTATTCTGGAACAGTGTTTATATAAACAGCGTAGTCTGCTCCGTTCCTGAACATATTCGCATTGCAGATATGATGCTTCATTATGCCTTCTCCTAAGATTATTACTCCTGTTTTATCCTTGCCTAAAGAAGTATTGCTGATTCTCCAAATATCTTCAGCAACATCAATCTTGAAACCAGGGTTTTTTGACTTGAAAAAATAAATCATGTCGCCGATGCTGCCATCAGTTATTGCAGGGCAAAAAACAGGAATTTTATTTTTCCAGCACCAGTAATAAATAGAGTTTTTATCGTTAATCTTCTCTCCAAGCTTCCAAATTAAATCGCTTGGCGTTATAACCTCCCCAGTTTTTTTTTGGTTTAAATAAACTTCTTCAAATATAGGAATAATAAAATCTTCAAAATCACAATATCTTGAATTAGGAATAAAAATATTTCCAGCGCGGTTAATTCCCTTCTCCCTTAGGTCTTTTCCAGAAGCCCTGAAATCTCCAAGCTTAAAATCTCCGATGCACTTTATTATATCTTCTTCAATTCCTCCAGCAGTTGTCACAATAACATTAATTTTTTTGTGCTCAGCAAGATATCTGAAGATATCCCTTAGGCCAGAAGTTACTAAATTAGAAGTATAGCCTAGGTAGATATAAGCCTTATTCCCTATCATTTTGCCAATTATCTCCACAGCCTTTGAGAAATTAGAGGCTTGCAAGCCTAAAGAAGCGTAGCTATCTAAAATCTTCCCATAATCAACTCCTTGATTAAAGTCATAACCTTTAATTGAAGTCCCAGAGGCTTCGCTTGACCTTCTCAATATATTCCTTCTAGCTGTTTTTTCATTACTTTCTTTTAATGATTTTTCCATAAAGATTTCAATATTTTGCCGTTTTTAAGTTTATTTAAACCATTATATCAGATAACAAAAATCTTTTTAAATCAACCTCAGCTTAAATTATTATGAATAAATGGAGTGAATTAATACTTGGGTTGATTTTGTTAATTGGGATCATAGTCATTGGATGGCTTTCGTCAACATACAATTGGGCTTTATTTGGAAAAGATTTAGACTTCCTTCATGCTGCCTGGATAGTTCTTAAAGGAGCAGTCTTCTGGGCAATTTTATTTGTAGGCCTTCTTTTAATAATTCTTGGGATATCTAATATGAAAGACTAAGAACCCAGAACAATCAAGCTTCCTTCTATAAAAGCTGCCGCAATTAAAAGAGGAATAATAACCAAGAGGAAAACTCTTAAGCAATTCAATAAATTATAAAAAAACGGCTTTTTCTCATTATTAAAAAAGAAAAATCCAAGCCTGAATCCTAATCCAAGCGATAAAAAAATAGCAGGCAGCTCAAAAATTCCATGCGGTAAGATCTTCCACAATGAAAAAAATCCCTTAACTTTCACGCTCGCGAAAGCCACAAAACCAAGCAGATATCCATTAGTTATTGAGGAAAATAAAGGCATAATACCCAAAAAAATTCCGAAAATCAAGCCTAAAAAACTGCCTTTGAGATTATTTATAAAAATAAATTCAACAAGCTGGCTTTGAGACATTCCTTGAGTTTCTCTTAGCAGCTCTTGAATAAAATTAAGTATTTGGTCATTCAAATTAACTCCAAACAATCTGCTAAAAAGTGAATTTACAATATCCTGGAAGAAAAACCCAAGAGTCACAAAAATAAAGAAAATTATAATCGCAGAATAAATAAAATTCTTAGAGTTTCTTATATAATTAAAGGCTTCATAATATTCCTGCCTAAGACTAAAGCTCTTTTTACGCACCTTTTTTTTCATGATATATTAAAATAAATTAGTTATAAAAAGTTATCTAAACAATGAGCTGTTAAGTTAAAGTCACCTAAATTGGCTCATTTTTCTTTCAGGTACAGACAAATTTATATACTTCATTTTACTGAATCAAATTATGAAGATTAGAGAAGTTTTAGATAAAAAAGTAGGAAATACAGAATATACGAGATACATAACAACGTTACCAAAAGATGTGGTTAAAGACTCAAAACTGCTTGGTAAAGAGTTAAAAGCTAAAGCTGAGAAGGGAAAGATTATTTTAGAAGAAGTATAGTCTTTCATGTACCGAAAGGTTTATATACTTCATGTACCTGAATATAGGTATGATTAAGTGTAAAAATTGTTCAAGTACGAATTTCCTTAAAAAGGGATTTAGAAAAACAGATAATCGAGGAAAGATACAAAAATATTATTGTAAGAATTGCCACAAATTCTTTACAAATGATGACGGGTTTTATAGGATGAGAAATAAGCCAGAGATAATTACAATGTCAATTGATATGTATGTTTCTAATTTGTCAAGTAGAAAAATGAGAAACCAATTAAAGAGACATCTTAATCATAAAATAAGCCATATTTCTATTTTAGATTGGGTGAGAAGATACACTTTGAAAGTTCATAAGTTCATAGATAAGTTAGGTTATAATCTCGGTAATAGTTTCTATGCAGATGAAACAATGATAAATAGAGAAGGTAAATTAGATAGGTTTTGGTGCTGTCTTGATTGGGATACTAGATTAATTACGGGTTTTCATTATAGTCTATCTACTAACCCTATTGAAGCTCAAGAGTTTCTGAAGAAGTCTATAAGAAAAGGAAAACCAAAAGATATTCAAACAGACGCAGGAGTTTTCTATCCAAGAGCATTTAGAAAGCTCTTTTATTCTAATAAGATTGGTGGTTTAACAATTGAACATAAAATACAAAATTATCAAACAACAAGAATCCATAATTATAGAATTGAAACGGTATTTATGAAGATAAAAGACAGAGTTCTTGATTTTAGGGGTCTGAAAGCCCTTTGGTCTGCTCCTATTTTAATGACGGCAATAGTCATTCAGCATAACTTTATAGAAAATCATTCTACAACTGATGAAGTTCCTTCTGAAAGAGCAGGAGTTAATTTAGAATTAGGAGATAATCGTTGGTTAGACCTAGTTAAATTATCAGCGCAAAACATATAAAAATGAAAAGACTAATAAAAAGTATGGAAAAGAGGCTAATATCAACAAAGGAAGCTGCAGAATGGGCAAGTGAGTTCTTAGGGCGACCAGTTACCCCTTCAAATATCCAATATCTTATTCAATATGCAAGAATAAGAAAATATCTAAACGGAGGAGGGATAATTGAAATTAATTTAGACGAACTAAAGGATTATTATGAAAGAAATGTTGTAAAAAAACAAGAGAGTTGGAAAAAACAATTAGGGAATGACCTTGATTGGAGTTTATCCTTTGCTCATTTAAGAGAAACCGATACAACAAAACATGTTCATAGGCTACACCCCTATAAGGGAAAGTTTATCCCCCAACTAGTGGAGTATTTCTTAGATTCTCATCTTAATACATTCAAAAAAGAAGTCTTCTTCAAATCTGGAGATGTCATACTTGACCCTTTTATGGGAAGTGGAACAACACTTGTCCAGTCATCGGAATTAGGGTTACATTCGATTGGGATAGATGTTTCTGATTTTAACTGCATGATTTCTAAAGTTAAAGTTGGAAAATATAATTTATTATTACTAAATAAAAAGGCGAGAGATATTTGCTTTAAAACAAGAGAATTTAGTCAAAAAGCTTTTGATGACTCTTTTGATGAGCAGTTAAAAGAAAGACTAAATGAATTTAACAAAATATATTTTCCTAATCCAGAATTTAAGACGAAAGTTTGGAAAGGTTTAATTAATAATGAAGAGCAATATGGGGAGGAAAAACTTCAACAATTTCTAAAAGATAATAAAGAATTTTTTGAAAAGAATGGAACAAAAGAGCAGTCTGAATTATTAAATGAAAAGGAAATGAATAATTTTTTAAATAAATGGTTTTCAAAAAGAGTAAGACAAGAATTATTTTACTATATTAAATTTTTGGATAAAATTGAAGATGAAAACTTAAAAAATGTTCTAAGAATTATTTTAAGCAGAACTGCTCGTTCGTGTAGAGCTACAACACACTCTGATTTAGCAACCTTAACAGAACCTCAAGATGGGCCATATTATTGTAGAAAACATAAGAAATTATGCACCCCAATAAATTCTATTGTTAAACACTTAATAAGATATACTTATGACACGATAAACAGATTAAATGAATTTTCAAAAATAAAAAAAAGCATATTTAGTGAAGTTATTCATGCAGATTCAAGAGATGTGAATATATTTGAAGAAATAAAAAAGCAAAACTCAGAATTTTATAAAATCCTTTTAAGCAAAAAAATAGATGGAGTTTTCACATCTCCCCCCTACGTTGGACAAATAGATTACCATGAACAACACGCTTATGCTTATGAATTATTTGACATTCCAAGAAAAGATGATAAAGAAATAGGTCCTCTATTCAATGGACAAGGACAAAAAGCAAAAGATGAATATATCGAAGGAATAAGTAAGGTTTTCATAAATATAGGTAGATTTGTCAAAGAGAATGGAGATTTTTTCATAGTTGCTAATGATAAATACAATCTTTATCCTATGATTGCAAAAAAAAGCGGATTAGAGATAATTGAGCAATTTAAAAGACCTGTTCTGAACAGAACAGAAAGAGATAGACAACCCTATGCAGAGATAATATTCCATATGAGGAAAAAATGAATGGTAGATGAAAAGAATCAACACTATGTTCCCCAATTTTACTTTAAGTTTTTCTCAGATGATGGAAAAAACATTTGTATCTTCAATATTGACAATAAAAAGCATTTTGTAGGTCCATTCAAAAATCAAAGTTCAGAAGATTATTTTTATATTAAAGGAAAAGAACTTGAAAATACTTTTGGAAAAATAGAACAATCCCAAAGAGAATCAATTAAAAAATTAATAGATTCGAAATCCTTTGAGGTTCTCAGCAAAGAAGAATATATTGAAGTTTTAAGATTTATAACTTTTCAGGATACAAGAACAAATTATGCTAAAAAAGGATCTAATGAAATGACTCAACATCTTGTAAGAGAATATATCAAGCCAAAAATGTTACAAGATGAGGCACTAACTAAAGAATTATCAAAAGAAGATATAGAAAAAGTGAGTCTAACTTTCCCAGCAGACCATCTTATATCTATCAACTTGGGATTACAATCTCATATTCTTATAAGTGATTTAATTCCGATGCTATTGGTAAACAAAACCGAACTTGAGTTTTTATTTAGCGACCATCCAATAATTTTGTACAATTTATATTTTTATAAAGATACTTTTGAGTCCCACATTGGTCTTCAATCCCCAGGATTATTGGTATTTTGTCTTTTATCTAAAGATTTATGTTTGCTTTTGTTTGATTCTAAACTCTATCAGGTTGAGGGTGCAAATAAAAATATAATAGAAATTGACAATTCAATAGAAATAGAAAAAATAAATCGGTTTCAATTATATAGAAGTGATAAAAATATATATTATTCAAATCTTAATCAAAAAGATAATGTAGATAGACTTTTTAATGAATTCGCCAAGAGGAATACAAAAAGTAAAGAGATAACTAAATTTGAAAAATTAAAGGTTTTGGATAAACCAAATTCGGAAGTTCTAATGATTGGAGAGAGAAATATAAACGAGAACATTGGATTGTCCTTTCTAAAAACAAAAGAAGTCTCAGACGAATTAGGTAGAATTAGAAATCAAAAATTAGCTGATATTTTTAATAGTTTCTTTAAGAAATAGGATTTATTCCTTTAGACATCCATCTTTTCTTTCGCCACTTCCTCTATCTTGAGTTTAATCTTTTCTTTAAACTCTTTCCCGACTTCATCAAATATTTTCAGAAGTTTCTCATAAGTTCCTTTACCACCAACGAAATCCCAATATTCCTCTGCTATCAGAAACTCCTTGCCATGCTCTACAACTCCCTGTTCTGTAAATCTGTTGTAGGGCTCTGGATGATACGGATTATAAGGAAAGGCTAAAATTGCCTTAATCGGTTTTTGCTTCCTTGCAGTCCATTCAAGCAATTTTACTTTTGATTTAGTGAATACATCAATATTAGGTTTAACCGTTTTTATTTCAAAATAATACTCTTTATTATCTCTTTTCATGAAAAAATCCGCTATTTGGTTATCTTTTTGATTTTTCCCATCCTTAGCATCGGCTTTCAATACTTCTGCAATTTCTTTTTCCCAATTAACTTTTCTTATTCCTTCTCTTAGTTCATTAACTATTTTGCTTATTGTCTCTTTTTGTGCAGGAGATAGCGTTCCTTCAACTTTCACATTTCTTTTTGCAATCTCTGATATAGGCTTTGCAAGAATAACTGAAATCATTTCATATAATGACATACCAAGTGAGGTAGCAATTGAATGAATAAAAGAATAAGAAGCTACTTTCTCTTTATCTTGAATAAGTGTGCTTAAAAAAGGCATGTAAGAGGATTCTCTTTTATACTTTGAGAGTTTCTTATTTAGGGTATCTCTCAAAAGGCCCTTAATCTGTTCTTCCTGTTGTGCTGAAATAGGCATAAACAACAGAATCAAAATCCATTTTAATAGGTTTCTATTTTATTTTATGAATTTTTAGGTGACGTTAACTTAACAGCTCACTAAACAATTAAATACTTAACTAGCTTAAAAAATATATGGGCTTAAGAGAGATTATTTTAGATCTGTTAAATCTTGGAAGTGACCCAATAACAGACCCTAATGATGAGATAGAACTAAAATTCTTCAGAACAGATAATCCAACAATTATTGAACAAAGATTATATTATACAGGAACAGATCAAGAGGTTCCTGACACTAAAAGAGTTCTTATAAGAGTTATTCCACGTGATCCATACGATTCACAAAAACAAGAAGCAAAAACTTATTGTGGCTAGGTGAACTACCCATGGGCTAAAGCCCAGAGCGTCTGATGTTAAAAATCACTCAAAC
>CAYQXU010000036.1:0-10959 GCA_964421685.1 Candidatus Woesearchaeota archaeon | reverse complement strand
GTTATTCGATAATAACTATTTTTCGGTTTTTATTTTAGAACTCCGGACAAAGCCTTGCTGAATATACCCATAGTATTATAGTTATTACCATGGTAAATATGGAAATAAAGGTTAAAGCCTTAAATAACAACGGCCTTTTTTTCCATTCCTCATTACGCGCATTGTAATTTTCACTTTTTAAATATAAATATGTTAGATAAATAAAAACAATGCTTATTACAATGTCTCTGATTAATCTTTTTACTTCAAAACCAAACAATACAATAGACAATATATTTAATAATATCAATATAAAAATTGCTATAATCACGTTCTTTTTTATGCTCATTTTATCATAATAAAATAACTAGTCCTTATTAAATACTTTTGCATTAAAACTCCCATTTCCTTAATTTCCTAATTGTCTTTTCCAATTTATCAAGAACAAAATCAAGATCTTCCTTAGATGTGTATTTGCTTATGCTTATTCTTATAGAGCTTGCAATTTCTTTATCACTTCTTCCAATTGCCTTAAGTACATGGCTCTTAGCTCCCGAATGTGAAGAACAAGCTGATCCTGTAGATGTAAAAATTCCTTCATTCTCTAAGTATCCTCCAAGAGCCTCTCCTTCAACTCCTTCAATGCATAAATTAATATTATTGCACAATCTGTTTTTTCCTGCAGGTCCATTTAATTTAACTTTTTCAATTTTCGTAGCCTTAGAAATAAAATAATCTCTTAACTCTTCCATTTTCTTAACGTCTTTTCCATTAGAAATATCTACAGCCTTAGCAAACCCCACTATCCCAGAAACATTTTCAGTTCCACTTCTAAATCCTCTTTCATGTCCGCCTCCGTGAAGCAAAGGATCTATCTTAATTCCTTCTTTAATATACAGCGCTCCAACTCCTTTAGGCCCATGAATTTTATGAGCATTAAGAGTCATTAAATCAATATTCATTTTCTTAACATCTATTGGAACTTTTGTGAAGCTTTGACAAGCATCTGTATGGAATAAAACTCCATTCTTCTTACAGATTTTTCCAATCTCTTCAATATTTTGAATTGTTCCTATTTCATTATTTCCATGAATTATTGAAACCAAAAATGTTTTGTCATTTATCGCTTCCTCAACATCTTTAGGATTTATAAAGCCCTCGCTGTTAACATCAAGATAAGTTACTTTAGCAACATGTTTTTCAAGATATCTACAAGTTTCCAAGACACAATCATGATCTATCTTTGTTGTTATTATGTGGTTCTTAGAAGGATAATTCGAGTGAGCCAGCCCAGTTATTGCAAAATTATTGCTTTCAGTTCCTCCAGATGTAAAAACAATTTCGGAAGATTTGGCGTTTATTGTCTTAGCGATTATTTTCCTTGATTTTTCAAGTGCTTCTTTAGCTTGCTGCCCAAAAATATGAACGCTCGAGGCATTTCCATATTTCTCATTAAAATACGGAGTCATCTCTTTCAAAACAGCATCATCTACTTTAGTGGTTGCTGCGTTATCTAGATATATTTGTTTAGCCATTTTATGATTTATTCAATTTAGAAGGTTTTTTATTTGTATCTCTTTCAGGAAAATTTTCCATTTGAAATCCACATTCCAGACACTTCCACCATAAGCCATCTCCTCTTACATTAATTATGTTGCTTTTCTTACACTTCAGACAAAATTTAACCTTTACCATTATTAAGAAATCGGAAGAAACTATATAAGATTTTCGAAGAAGAAATTAACCTTTAGAAATCAGTTTTTCAATAATTTCTCTTATTGTCTTTTCTCTGGTTTTTACGAATTCTTCACTAACACTTTCTCCGTAATAAACAATAGAATTTCTTTTGATTCTTAGTTCATCTATAATCCTAATTTCAGGCAAATTAAGGTATTTAATGTTCTTGGCTGCAAATTCAACAAGGATTTTATGGCTTAAAGTTTTCAGGCCCTGCTTGTACATTATTGATGTTATCAGCTCTTTTATTATTTCATAGTATTCTTCAAGAATCCTGAAGCTCTCTTTTAAACTCGAGATTGTTTTGTATCTATTCTTTGCAAGCTCTTCAAGCGCTTTTGCTCTTTTAAAATCAGGAGTTATTTTTATAATCTCATCCATTTTTCTCTCCAAAAAGCAAAGTCCCTTGACTTATGCTAGACATAAGGCTTTTGTTTTCCTCACCTTTGAAAATGATATGCATTCTTCTATTTAATTTCTTTTCATACTTTTCAAGATCTATCTTAAATATTTTTGAATCTATAAATAAGTCAATGTCGCTTGTTTCAGTATCCTCTCCTTTTCCATAACTTCCATAAACAATGATTGATCTTGGGTTTTTTTCACTTATTAAATCAATAATCCCCGAGTTTCTCAAAGATATAATATTAAATATTTTCTTATAAAATATGAATTCAGGGTTATCTCTATTTGCTAGATAAGCAGGATAAATCTCTGACTTAACCTTTTTAATAAATCCTTCCTTCATTAATTCAGAAACATGCTTATTAACAGAAGTATGGGCTAAATTTATCTTTCTTGATATTTCTTTTATGAAATGGTCTTTTGTGGGCTCAAGAAAAAACACACCTGCCACATTCCATAAGCTACATTTTTGTAGTATCATATACATTTATGTGTCTAGAGGTATATAAATGTTTCCATAACCTTAAATTTTAGATTTTTTCAACTTCCTCTGTTTTTTAATCTTATCGTCTTCATCAGGAAACATCGGCGCTCTAAACCCGCAATTATTGCATATCCAAAAAAGATCTCCTCCGATCATATTCCATATATTTGTAGTAGCTTTTACATCATAAGATTTACACTTCGGACAAAACTTTGCTTTTTGCATATATCGAAAATAGTACAAAGCTATATAAGATTTTCTAAGATAGGATTAAGCTTGTCTTTCATAAGGCTTTTCATCAATAAAAAGAATGTCTTTGCCTTTTTTTTCTGCTGCCTTCTTTAATATATCATAAAGAAGCATTCTATGACAACGAGTATCTTGACCTTCAAACCTTTCATAACAAAGCAAAACAAGCTTCTCTCTTTTTGCCCTTGAAATTAATCTATTGAAATCTTGAGGATTTTCTCTAAAATGTTGCCTTTGTTCATCTACATATCTTTTTTTATATTCAGCCCAATCCATTGCTCCAGCCTTATAATCCAATAAAAGATCTGGAGAGGGTGCAAAAGATTCAATCACCTCATCTATGCTGCCTCTTATTCTAGGATGATGATATCTTGCAATAGATATCTTCTTACCTTTAACTTTTCCTGCTACCGCAAAATATGATGTTGTAATTGACATTTTAAGTGGTTTCTCCTAGCTTTCCATGACCTGGAATTTCAAATGAATAAACATCTTTATAATGATTTAGAACCTTTGTTGCAAGTTGCCTTACACCACTATTATGCACCTTATAATCATTCAGTTCAAGTAATGTTCCTTCTGGATCATTGTTAAACGGTTTTTGGTATTGATCTAAAGCAATATTTAATAAAAGACTGTCCAAAGAGTATCTAACTTCAGAAGGCAGTCTTTGAATTCTTTGTTTGAAATCTCCCACATTACTAATACTAAAAGGATGTAAGGAATAACCTATCCTTCTAACTGCTCCCGGAAGACTTTTTGCTAAATCAGAAGCAGACATAAACCTATCGGGCCATAACTTGACTAATATTTCTGCAACAGCGTTTGTATCATCAGTAATTGAAACTAAACTTGCGATTGAGCCAGCTTCAGAATTTTTTTCTAAAAATATTTGAATATCTTTGTTGAATATGATAGATCTTTTAAAAGTAAAGTCATTTACCCATCCTTCTTCACGACCTTTATAATACCAAGATCTTTCTAACTTATTTTTACTCCTAAAAAGGCTTGTTGGGTTTCTTTTATCATACCCTCTTTCTAATCCGTACTCTATCCAGTTGTTTAATTTAATATTTCCCCACCCTTTTCTTAACCTTGTAAATGGAAAACTTGGCAACCATTTCTTTGTGCTTCCTCTCAAATACCAAGAAAACTCTTTCTCTTTTTTACTTCCATCAAAACTTTTAGGATTTCTTTTATCATACCCTCTTTCTAATCCGTATGTTATCCAAGCATTAATATCTGGCCAAATTGATTTTTTTCTTGTTAAAGTACGAGATTCAGGAATTTTATCTACTAGCCCTAAAATTTTTTTAATTTTATATATTCCTCCATTTCTTTGAATTGCTCCTGCCAAATGACCAAGCCCTTTTTGATAGAACTCTGTTTGAGAAGGTAGGTCTCCTTCCATTTGGACTATTGTCTTACATTCTTCTAATGTTTTTTCCAAACTCCAATATCCTCTAGGTTTTCTTTTCTTAGGCATCTTCTGTTATCTCCTTTAATTTCCCGTGTCCAGGTATATTGAAGTCGTAAATGCTTTTAAAATAGTTAAAAGTTTTCTTTGCTAATCTCTGAACAGGATTTTTATGAACAGAATAATCATTTAATTCTAATAAAGTTTCTTCAGGATCTGAGTTAAATGGTTTTTGATATTGATCCATAGCAATATTAAATAGAATATTATCTAAATCATGTCTAACTCCCTTAGGAAGTGTCCAATCTACATCATAATAGCCAGTAGCTTTTTCCATTGTAAAAGGGGATAAGGCATATCCAATTCTTTTTACAGCTCCAGGAAGAGCTCTTGCAAGATCAGCAGCAGAAAGAAATCTTTTAGGCCAAAGTTTAATTAAAATGTCTGCTATATCTGCTGTGCTTTCTGTTATACCAACTAGTGATGCGATTTCCATGGCTCTTTCATCTTTATTCAAGAAACCAACAAGCTGTGAGTCTGTTTTAATAGCAGACACTCTTTCGTAGCTCATTATCTCTCTAACTTTATCCATTCCACCATGATACTGTGAGATAGCACCCACAAGGCCGGACATTCCACCTATTTCTACTAATTCAGTATAAGAAGGAAAATGTCCAAGCTCTGCAATGACTTTTTGTAATTCTATCTTTACATTTTCCACTTCTTGCCAATGTCCTCTTGGTTTTTGATCTAAAAAATGCCCCATCTCTTCTCTAATTTTTTCAAATCCTCCATAGTATTTTGTAATTGCAGAAGAAAGCCCACCCATTCCCCCCATTTTCTTCAATTTTTTTGCTGATGGAAAAGATCCTGTTTGCGCAATAATTCTTTCTATTTCTTTTATCACGTTATCTTTATTTCTCCAATAACCTTGAGTTTTTTGGTGGCCTGTTTCAAAATCAATGCCTATTTTTTGTTGCACAGCATTGATCCCACCATGATACCTGCTTATTGCATTTAATACATCGAATCTCTCCTCTTCTCTTAATTTAGTAAAACTTGGGAATTTATTATTATTATTTTCTTCAATTATCACACTTAGTTCTTTTTCTAAATTTCTCCAGTCTTTCCAATATTGTTTAGGTCTTTCTGGAGGGGTAGAACCAAATAAAATACGAAAATTGTGTAGTCCTCCATGATGTAAACTAGCAGCAGCTCCAAGAGAAGAAAAGCCAAGCTCGGTTAGTCTTTTTTGTGTTGGGAAAACCCCCCTATTTGCATCAATTGCTTTTTGTAATTCTATCTTTACATTTTTTATATCTCTCCAATATCCATCAACAAGCCTTTTTTGCTCATGTCCCAATTTTTGTCTTACTACTCTCATCCCTCCGTAATGCTTGTATATCACATGATTTAATGTTGAAAGTTCTCTTTCCTTTAGCTCTTCACCCGACGGAAAGTGTCCTAGGGCTTCTATAACTTGATTTAGTTCTATTTCAACATTTTCCCATCTTTTCCAATAGCCTTTTGGTTTTATTTTCTTTTTCATTTTCTTCTCGGATCTCCTTGGAATGTTAAATTAGGCGACTCTTTACTTCTGACTTGACTAGTTTTCTGTAATAGATAATAATCTATTTTTGAAGGTCCGACTAATTTGTTATGTTCTTTTACAGATAACCCATAACTATTGACTGTTTCTTGGAACTTTTTTTCATCTCCTTCATTCATGTAATGGCAAGGAATTGTGATTATAGCGTATCCACTATCTTTCAAAACACGGGACATTTCTTGCAATGTTTGAGACCTTTCTTTCTTAGGTTCTGACATTTGGAATGCTAAAGAGCAAACAGCAAGCTCTGACGAATTATCTTTTAAAGGCAAAGAATTCATGCTGCCGACAAATAGTTTATTTTCAGGATACAATTTTTTACCCTCAGCTACCATATCAGGATTTATATCAAATGCAACAGTAGGTTCTTTTAAGAAATAACCAAGCATTCCAGGTCCTCCAGCAATATCGAGTTTTCCTTCAAGGCTTCTTCCTAAATCTTTTTCTATTCCCTTAATTATTGGAACATAAATATCTGCAGCATTCTTAGCCATTGAAAATCCAGGATATAATTCTGCAATATATTTTGCCATTTCAGGGCTTCTATCCATCCTTCTTCTGGCACTTTCGCTTCCAACTCCTCTCCATCTTAAATAATAATTAAATACAGCTTTGCTCGGAGAAGTAATTGCCCTTACAATTCTAGGAACTTTTTCAGCATTATCATAAGTCATAAGCTCCTCAAGAGATATCTGCATTCCCTTTAATAAATAATCAACAATTCTTTCTTTTCCGTCAATCATTTCAAGCAACGCCTGGTCTAAAGAAGCCTGTTTCCCAGGAATTGTTGTGAACGGTGTATAAATGTCAACTTTATCTTTCTTAATTTCTCCAGGTCTATGACTTCTTTTGTGCCTTTGGCCTCTTTCTGCTGGGGTTAAAGGGATAGTCAAGTCAACAACTGCTGTTGCGGCAGTTAAATCAACACCTTCATTCATTGTTGTTGTAGCTATAAGAACTCTTGTCTTAGGGTCTCTTTGAAATTGCTGTCTTAATGCTTCTCTTTCTCCACCAAAAGTGGAAATATCTCCTGTAACTTTAATTGCACCATATTCTTGATATTTCTCAGTTAGGTAATCAACTATTCCTGTTTTAAGATTTGTAAAAACAAGCACTTTTCCATCTTTCTTAGACATCTCTCTTTCTACAATATCATCTAAAGCAGAATACTTATCAGAAATATCACTCCCATCTTCTCTTAATCTAGGAAGTGAGTCATCTATTAAATAAGGGTCTAATGAAACCTTAGCCAGATCCATAATTTTTCTTCCTACATTAGTTTCTTGTTCTATTACTCTTTGATAGGCTTCTAAATGTCTTCCAGTTAAAGGAACTTCAAATCTGTGATTTTCAACTTCAGGAATATGGTCTCCAAGATAATCTTTAGCCATCCTTCTGAGCATTTTTCTGTGCAAAAGCTCTTTAACTGCCTGAGGTCTTTCAACATATAATTGAATAAAGCTTTGTCTTGCAATTCTAAAATTATCAACATCACTTGAGTCTTTTTCAGGATCAAAAGGGTACTGCTGTGGATCAAGCATTGACATTAACACATAAAGGTCAGACATTGTATTGGGAATAGGAGTTCCTGATAGTAAAGAAACATAATCTGCTTGGTCAATTAAAGATTTTAGGGCTCTTGTCCTTAAAGCATCCGGATTTTTTGCATTATGAACTTCATCAGCAATAACATGATGAAAGCCAGAATTTCTTAGCTTCACCAATAGTCCATTTTCAGCCCTTGACATAAGAGGATAAGAGGTAATTGTCCAATTAAAATCCTTTATCCTGTTCCTTCCTTCATTTAAATTTTGGGAATAAATTATATTTACATCTCCTCTTGGGTGTGCCCACTTCTGAAGTTCTCTTGCCCAATGTTCCCTAACCGACGTAGGCGTAACAATTAATGTTCTAAGCCTCCTTTTTTTCTCCCTAAATTTGCTATTTGCAAATATAGCTTGTGCTGTCTTAAACATACCCATTTCATCAGCTAGCAAGAACCTTTCTTCAGTATAGAGCTTATGCGCCCCAACGTACTCAAAGGGGTGTAATTTAGGGGTTTCTGCCATAATTTTATAGTATGTTAAATATTTATAAACCCTTTGTTTTTACTACTTCTTAGTTATTATAAAATATAAAAGCTTTATATATTCTTAGTTTTCTCTTCACTCATGACCACAATCCTCACAGCTCAAAAAAGCGACAAAGCAGAAATAAAAAAAATCCTTCATCCATTAGTAAAAGAATGGTTCTTCACAAAATTCAAGGACTTTTCACTTACTCAAGAGTACGGAGTTCTGAATATTTGGCAAAGGAAAAACATTCTTATCTCAGCGCCGACAGGTGGAACAAAAACTCTTACCGCTTTCTTGTCGATATTAAATTACCTTGTTATTAAGGCTGAAAAGCAAGAACTAGAAGACAAGATTTATGCAGTCTATACGAGCCCCTTGAAGGCATTATCAAACGATATTCACAAAAATCTTGTAGAGCCTTTGCAAGAAATCCAGGAACTTGCAAAAACCAAGAACATAAAGCTCCAAGACATACGAGTTGCCCTAAGAACAGGAGACACAACAACAGCAGAGAGAGCAAAGATGGCGAAAAAAGCCCCGCATATTTTTATAACAACTCCAGAATCACTTGCAATAATTCTTACATCAAAAAACTTTGTTGAAAAGTTGAGAGAGACTGAATTTTGCGTTGTTGATGAAATCCATGCATTAGATAATAAGAGGGGTGCTTATTTGTCAATTACACTAGAAAGATTAAATGAGGTTGCTAAATCCTTCCCTTGTAAAATAGGATTGAGCGCAACAATAGCTCCTTTAGAAGAAGTTGCAAAGTATCTTGTAGGAATTGCAAAGGATAGAGAGGTTTCAATTGCAGAAGTTCCTTTAAATAAAAAAGTAGATGTTCAGGTTCTATCCCCAGCAAAAAACCTTCTTGAGGATGATGGTTTGCATCATAAAATGTATGAATTAATGTCAAAATTAATTAGCGATCATAAAACAACTCTTGTTTTTACAAACACCCGTTCAGCGACGGAGAGAGTTGTTAATTATTTGAAAGAAAAGTTTCCCACAGAATACGGAGACGATAATATTGCAGCTCATCATTCTTCACTAAGTAAAGTTCATAGATATGATATAGAAGAACGTTTAAGAGCAGGTAAATTAAAAGTCGTAGTTTGTTCAACTTCTTTAGAATTAGGTATTGATATTGGTTTTATTGACTTAGTTATAATGTTAGGATCTCCAAAATCATCTGCAAGAGCTTTACAAAGATTGGGAAGAGCTGGCCACAAACTTCATGATATAGCTAAAGGCAGATTTATTATTTCTGACAGAGATGATTTAGTTGAATGTTGCATAATTCAGAAAGAAATGATTGAAAGAAAGATAAATAGGATTTATTTTCCTAAAAACTGTCTGGATGTTTTAAGTCAGCAGATTTACGGAATGGCAATATACAAAGTTTGGAATATTGACGAACTTCTATCAACAATAAGAAAATCATATTCATTTTCAGAACTCACAAAAAATGATTTTATGGATGTTATAGCTTATCTTTCAGGAGAATATGCTCTAGAAGAAAGTCATATATACGGAAAAATATGGTATGATAAGGAAACAAAGCAAGTAGGAAAGAGAGGAATGCTTGCAAGAGTTATGTACATGACAAATATAGGAACAATTCCTGAAGAATCTTTTATAACTGTTAAAATTTCAGGAAGTGAAGAGCAAGTTGGATTTATAGATGAAGGATTTATGGAGAGAATGAAGAAAGGTGATGTATTTGTTCTAGGTGGGAAAAAGTATATTTATGGTTATACAAGAGGAATGAATTTATATGTTAAATTCACAGTTGACAGAGCTCCAACAATTCCATCATGGTTCAGCGAAATGCTCCCTTTGTCATTCGATTCAGCATTAGAAATAAACAAATTTAGAAAAGAAATGGCTAAGAAGATGAGTTCTAAGCAGCCAAAATCAAAAATCTTAGAATTCATAAAAGCCCATATGTATGTTCCTGAAGAAACTGCAGAGGCTATTTACAATTATTTTTTAGAACAGCACAGCTTCCTTGAAATCCCCAATGAAGATAAAATAATAGTTGAAAAATTCATAGATAACGGAAAAAAATTCCTTATTTTCCATACATTATATGGAAGAAGAGTTAATGATGCCCTCTCAAGAGCCATAGGTTATCTTATAGGTGCTTATGGGGGAAGAGATATTCAGCTTGGCATTAGCGATAATGGATTTTATCTATGCGGAGAAAACATGATGTTAAAAAAAGCCTTAGAGCAATTAAATGAAAAGAACGTGGAGCAATTCTTAAAAGAAGCCATAGAAAAAACAGATGTCTTAGCAAGAAGATTTAGGCATTGTGCGACGAGGTCTTTAATGATTCTAAGATCTTACAAAGGCCTGAGAAAAACCGTCGGCAAGCAGCATATGAAATCTCATTTTCTTTTAGCTGCAGTAAAAAAAATAACTGGAGAATTTCCAATCCTGAGAGAAGCCAGAAGAGAAGTTTTGGAAGACTTAATGGATATTGAAAATGCAAAACTCGTCCTAGGTTGGATAAAGAAAGGAAAAGTTAAAGTTGATATTCAGGAAACTGATTTGCCGTCGCCGTTTGCTCTTAATTTAATATTGCAAGGTCATAGTGATTTGATAAAGATAGAAGACAAACAGGCATTCTTGAAAAGGATGCATGACATGCACATGAAGAAGATATTAGGTGGTAAAAGGAAATTTATTGAGTCTTTCTTGGGTTTTATTTATTAGCCTCACTTCTTTTCTTATCTAACTTTTTCAGCATTTCATCTTTGTCTTTTGCCTGTTCCTCAAACCTTTTAGCTTCTCCAAGCCAGTAAGTCGGGGTTGTGTCTTTTTCTCCCCTTTGGGTTTCTGCCTTTATTCTATGTTCTTTTGCTCTTTCTAATAGGCTTTCTCTTTGTTTAATTAGCCTTTTCTTTCTTAATTTTCTGTCTCTTGCAGTCATTTTTCCACTTCTTTAATTGAAAGGAAATCCCCACAGCTTGCTGTGGCTGGGTAAAAACTATATATT
>CAYQXU010000035.1:0-11051 GCA_964421685.1 Candidatus Woesearchaeota archaeon | reverse complement strand
ATTCACTCATCACTTAAGTGTGGAGTTTTCTTTCAGCAGGCAAGCTTATAAACTGACTTTCATTCTTTTTATTTATGGCAGCAACACCACCAGGACCAAAGAAGAGAAAGCTGGATTATAACGTGGACCAGAATACTTATGATGAATTTGTCAAGGTTTGCAGCAGAAAAGGATTTGCCCCACAGATAATTCTTGAAAGGGCAATGAAGAAATTTGCTCAGACTGGCGATATTTAGTATTTAGCTTTATATCATTGAATTAACAGCATTTAAAAAGGATGATTTTCATAATATATTATTAGATGCATTTTGATAATTCTAATTTACTTAGAATACGTGTTAACTTGCTTCTGGGAAAATAAAATGAAAGGAACTGTAAAATTTTTCAACGAGATGAAAGAATTTGGTTTTATTACTGGCGAAGACGGTAAAGATTACTTTGTTCACAAGTCAGGGCTAAAAGATGGAGTCACAATAAGCGAAGGTGATGCTGTTAGTTTTGATACTGAAAAAGGCGATCGAGGTCTTAAAGCTGTTAACGTAACTAAATAAATATTTCTTTAATTTAATTAGTATAGAAATAATTTTAAAGGAGATTATCAGAATTCTTATACAGAGGTAGATATGTCAAGAATTAAATTTGATAGTTCTGGAAAGATAGAAGCTATTGATGGAAAGTTAGTTGAGTTCGAACAGGCTTCTGAGATCGAAGATGAAGAGCATAGTCAAGTCAAACTAAGAACTTCAGACTCTCTTGAATTTTTGAAAGAAGAAGCTTCTCCTCCAATGGAAAATATCTTTGAGAGAGAAAACTGGAGCTTGAAGAGTGCGAGTATTGATTTAAAGCCACTTAAGTTTTCTAATGGCAAAACTCAGGAAGATGTTGTTAAGGAAATTGTAAGTTTAATTAATGGGGGGAATAAAGTTATTTTTTTATATGGAACTTGCGGAACAGGCAAGTCTGCAATTGCCTTGAATATTGCAAGAGTTCTTGGAAAAGCTTCTATTGTTGTTCCTGTAAAGGCTTTGCAGCGACAGTATGAAGAAGATTACATGTCAAGAATGTCTGTAATAAAGAAGAATGGAAGAAAGATGAAGATTGCAAT
Organism: Candidatus Woesearchaeota archaeon; assembly: GCA_964421685.1. GTDB lineage: Archaea > Nanobdellota > Nanobdellia > Pacearchaeales > GW2011-AR1 > CAYQXU01. The sequence goes on along the minus strand of CAYQXU010000035.1, from coordinate 9,946 downwards.
GCTTACAGGAAGGGAAAATCATGATTCTATATTTTATCCTGGAAAATCTTGCGCTGATCCTTCTTTGCCAGAAAACATAAAAATTACAGAGAAAAACTATGGGCAGCTGTTGGAGTATTACAGAAATAATCCATTTGTAAATAACAAGGGCGATTTAGATTTGGAAGACATAAGAAGGTTAAGTGTTGCTCCAGCAAACCCGTATTGGAGCCCTATACTTCCAGCTGATTTTGAGCTTAATATATTAAAAGATGCTGAAAAGAAAAAATACAAAGGGCTTAATGGGCGAGAATACGTGTTTTACCATAGAAAAAAAGGCTGTTCATATTATGATCAATATCTTGCTTATTTGAGTGCAGATGTTATTATTTTTAATTCTGCTAAATACTTGTCTGAACATGCCTTAGGAAGAAAACCCCAAACAGAAATAGAAATTATAGATGAAGCTGATGATTTTCTTGATTCTTTATTCCAACAGCAAGAGCTTAATATTACGAGGTTTGGTGCTGCTTTGAAATCTCTTATTGTTCAAACCTTGAAGGCACAGCAAGGCAAGGATAAGATTTTGGAGTTGCTTGAGCTTGAAGAGAGAAACAAAAAAGCACTTGGAGTTGACTCGAGTGTTATTTTCTCAATAAATGAAACTAAACTAAGACAGATTCTTGAAATTCTTGCTTCTAATTTAGAGCTTGAGTCTGAGATTTCACTCGATGATATTAATTATTCTAATAAGGCTTTGGAAGCTTCTAGAATTTTTAAAAACTCACTAGATGATGTTTATTTAACTTATAGGAAAGAGGAAGACAACTTGTTTGTTTCTTTAGTTAGTACAAATCTTTCTGGAAAACTTAAAGATATAATTGACAATAATAAAGCTCTTGTTTTTATGTCAGGAACTATTCATTCTTCACAGGTTTTAAGGAATATTTTTAAAATTAAAGATTTCAAGATAGTTGAAGCAGAGACTTTTAATCTTGGAAGCGTTGAAATTATAAAAACAGGAAAAGAGATTGACTGCAAGTATTCTAATTTTACAAGTAAAAATCATACAAAAGAAGAATATTTGAAAGCTTTGTCTGCAAGCATGGCCAAGTCTGTCAAGCCGACGCTGGTTCATGTCCATGCTTTTCAAGATTTGCCTAGCGAGAATGAAAAATCTAGTTTAGAGTTAAATAATTTAGTGTCTTTTGAACAATTGTATAGAATTCAGAAAGAAGATAAATCAGGAAAAAATATTTCTTTGTTTAAAGAAGGAATGAGTGATGTTTTATTCAGCACTAAGTGTTCAAGAGGTGTTGATTTTCCAGGCAATATTTGCAGGTCAATAATATTTACTAAATATCCTAATCCAAATATAAGCGATATTTTCTGGAAAGTGCTGAAAATGAAGCATCAAGATTATTTTTGGGATTTTTATAAGGACAAGGCAAGAAGGGAATTTTTGCAGAGGATTTACAGGGCTGTAAGATCTCATGATGACCACGTTTATATTCTATCTCCAGACATAAGAGTTCTTGATGCTGTGAGGGAATTGCAGGTTAATGGGAAGATTGGGTGATTAAATATTCACTAGAAGATGTAGGATAGATCTCAATAGTCTTAATAAATTGGAAAATCTGCTTTTGAATAGTATAGAAAATGGAAAAGCCGTTTGTTAGAGGAGATATGCTCAAAAGCATAACAACTCTTAATAAGTTCAAAGGAGTAATGAATGAATTAATTTTAGGTTATCCTGCTTACGTCTCTTGGGGTATTTTTGAAACATATTTTCAAGAAAATACAGGTTCCGTAATTAAATTCTTGGAAGAGGATAATATTATCAAAACTTTTCCACCAAAAAAAATGGGAGACCCCATTTTATATAGAGTTACTTCTGATGGGATAATTTTTGCCAATGCTATGGCTCAGTTAGAATATTCTCAAAAAATGAACAAATTTACGAAAATAATCATCCTTCTTGGTGTTGGAACTTTTATTTTTGCTGTTGAACAAATATTTATAACTTTGTTTGGATAACGCTCCACATTTGATAGAAGCTTAATTTTTAGGATAACTCTCTAATTTTTGACAATCTCCGTCTCCATCACCTTTATATACTGATTTTTAATTATTAGTTTGTTAAGAAAACAGATAAATTAAGATTGAAATGCCGTTGAATTATCTTTTTCTCTTAAATAATATCATAATATGGAAAAGTTTAGAAATTTAAAGTTAAGTGAAAACTTGCTGAAGGCTATAAAAGACTTGAATTTTACAGAGCCTAGCGAGATTCAGGAAAAGACCATCCCTTTAGTCATGGAAGGCAAAGACGTAATTGGAAGTTCGTCGACAGGATCTGGAAAGACATTAGCTTTCGGGGCAGGAATCATAGAAAAAATTAAGCATGGCAAAGGAATTCAGGCGCTTATACTTGCTCCAACTAGAGAGCTTGCAGAGCAGGTTACTAAACATTTAAGAGTTTTTTCAAGATATTATAGCTTGGTTGTTGCTGAGATTTATGGAGGAGTTTCAATGCAGCCTCAAGTCCAGGCTTTGCATAGAAGCGAGATTATTGTTGCAACCCCTGGAAGAATGCTAGATCACATGAAGAGAGGATATGTTGATTTCAAAAATATTAAATTCCTTGTTTTAGATGAAGCTGATAAAATGCTTGAAATGGGATTTATAGAGGATGTTCAGAAAATAATTAACGAGTGTCCGCGGGAAAGACAAACACTGCTTTTTTCAGCAACTATTTCAAAGGATATAGAACATATTGCTAAAAGATATATGAAAAATCCGGTTTATGTTGAGGTTGCTTCTTATGTTGATTCTTCAAAGCTTAAGCAGGTTTTTTATGATGTCCCTCAAAATTTAAAATTCTCCTTGCTTGTTCATTTGCTTGGAAAAGAAAGGGAAGGACTTGTAATGGTTTTCTGCAACACAAGAAGGAATACTGACTTAGTTGCTAAAAATCTTAAAAGACATAATATTTTTTCATTGGCAATTCACGGAGGGTTAACTCAGAATAAGAGAAATGCAATAATGAAAGACTTCCATTCCCATAAAGCGCTTATCCTAGTTTGCACTGATGTTGCTGCACGAGGCTTGGATATTAAAAATTTATCTCATGTTTATAATTATGATATTTCAAAAAATTCCAAAGAGTATATTCATAGAATAGGAAGAACAGCTAGAGCAGGCAAAGAAGGAATTGCTGTGAGTTTAGTTTCTCCAAGAGATTATGATAATTTTAGAGCTGTTAGAGATGATGATTCTTTGCATATTGAACAGGAAGAATTACCTAAACTAGAACCTTTACATGTTAATTTTAAGTCAGACAATAATGACTATGGTGATAGGGGTGGAAGAAGAGAAAGGTCTGGTGGTTTTGGAGGAAGAAGTGGTGGTTTTTCTGGAAGAAATCCTGTTGCTAGTCATGGCTTTTCAAGCAGAAGACATGAGGGAAACTCTTACCCTCGAAGAAGATTCAACGACCCGAGATCCTCAAGTGGTGATGGCGAAAGAAGATCTTCGAGTGAAGGTGGAGAAAGAAGACCTTTTAGAAATAATAGATTTGACTCAAGTCGTGGAGGAAAAAGATATGGGTCAAGTAGGGAAAAACCTAGCGGTTTTAGAGGCGGTAGTAGATTCGGTGGAAGTGGTGGAAATAGATCAGGAAGCAGTCGCAGGAGATCTTTTAATAGAAGACCAAGTTCTGGGTTTAGAAGAAGATAATTGCAGAATATAAATTCTTATAAACTTTAGTTAACAGTCTTTTTTATGGAGTTGCGAGATATTCTGGGTTTTCCACCTGAAGTAAGAAGGGATTTAATTAGAATTTATGGTCCTGTGGCTCAAACTTGGAGTGGTGTTAAAAGTTGGGACGATTGCGTTATTCCAGAAGAAAAGTCATTGACTTCAGATTTAAAGGAAGAAAGAAAAGGCTGTGAACAATGCCCGTATTTTAGGGTAAAGGGCAGCCATTTTAATTATTGTGGTGTGAGGGCTGAACAATTGTTTAGACAAGGCTATTATCAAAACGATGAAATTCCTAGCCCTAATAGTGCAGAATATAATGCTCATGTGGATCATTTTCAACTTCAATTATGGTGCCTCCAAGGAGTGGATAGATATAATAATTGTATTAACTTCAAACTAGCACAGAAATCAGCTGAAAAAATCGATTCTTCCCTAAAGACTTAAAAATGAACCTTTTCAAAAGGTTCCCAAACAAGAATTTAAAAATACTTGGTTTCTTTACATTTCATGGAATCCTCATATGACATGGAAGTGTCTAAGATTATTGCAGAAATAAAAAAAGCCAAAGCTAAAACTGTTCTTTTGCAATTTCCTGATGGACTGAAACAGTTTTCTGGTGAGGTTGTAGATGAAATTAAAGAAAAAACAGACTGCTTGCCTATAATTTGGTTTGGGAATTGTTTCGGAGCTTGCGATATTCCAATAGTTATGCTGAATAAAGTAGACTTGATTGTTCAGATAGGACATAATAGATTTATTAAAAATCCAAGAGGATGGAAAATTTAACAAATATCATTTACTAAGTAAAAACTCAAAATACAGATAAATGAAAACTCAAATTCCCTCACAAACTCGAGAAGGCAAAATTTATAAAGTTCACATAGCTGACAATACTAATTTAACTCCCCGGTATGGTTCTCTGAACAATGCCGGGCTTCATACTCATTCTTGGGGTTTATCTTATGAAAAAAGCTATTGTTTTTGTTGATGCAAATAATTGGTATCACAATGTTAAAAGGTACTGCAATCCAAGTGACGTTGATATATTAAAAATAGTGGATTTTATCAAAAAAGTTAAGAGTTATGAAATTGTTGAAGTTAGATGGTACGTTTCTGTTCCAAGTATTGAAGATGGGGAAAAAATGTATTTTCAGCATTTGTCTTTTTTAGATCATCTAAAAAATAAAGGAATAAAAGTTATTACAAGAAAATTGCAGAGACTTTCAAACAAAGAAGTATACAAAAAGAAAAGCGAACTTTTAGATTCTCTTGATTTATGTGAAGTTTGCAAGCCAATTGTTAATGCTCAATTTTTGGACGTTGCAGATATGAGAAAGAAGGAAAAAGGAGTTGATGTTGAGATAGTTGTCGATATGGTGAATTTTAGTTTGATGGAAGGAAAGTGTGATGCTTGTTTGTTGATTTCAGGAGATGCTGATTTTGTCCCGGCTTTGGATTTAATAAAAAATAAATGCAAAGAAGTATTAACCTCTATGGTTCCCCTTGGTTATTCTTCAGAATTAAGAAGAAAATTCCCATATTTTATTTTAAATAAAGAAACATTAAAAAAGTGTTTTAGAGATTACAAAAAATGAAATTCATTGTTATAGATGGTAAATATAAGAAAGAAGTTAAATTATCTAGCGAGGCTATTGCTAAGCTGAAGAAATATAAAAAAATAGCTGTTTATACAACAACTCAGTTTAATCATAAACTACCTCAAGTACTTGAACAACTTAAGAAAGCTAAAATTCAAGTAACTAGTTCTCAACCAGAAAGGACGAATGCTAAGTTCCAGATACTTGGATGCGATATGTATCACGGGAATTTAAAACTAGAAGAAGATGTTGATGGCTATTTATATGTTGGAGATGGCAAATTTCATCCAAATGCCTTGCTTTTTCAGGAAGCTGATGCAGGGACAAATAAAGAAGTTGTAATGTTTGATCCTACAATAAACAAAACACAAATACTCACAAGAAAAGATATTCAACGAGTTTTGGATAAAGAAAAAGCAAATGTAAAGAGATTTTTGAATGCTGAAAGAATAGGTGTTATAGTAACAACAAAGCCAGGACAGGAACATTTTCATTATACTAAGAAGCTCGAGTCTAAATATCCTAAAAAACAGTTTTATAATTTTGTTTGCGACACTGTTTCATTTTCAGAGATGGAGAATTTTCCTTACATTCAGGCTTGGATAAATACAGCATGTCCAAGAATTGGTGCTGAAGATATTTTGAATACGGAAAAAGCTGTTGTGAATGCTGAGACAGCGATGAGGTTATAGGCTCGCTATCGCTTGGGATTTGATTGCTCAAAACTGATTTCATCATGTTTTTCGTTGATAACTAGGATTAATGTATTAAAAATTTCAAGTTAGATTATTATTAACTAAATTTGGCGGAGAAATTAAATTAAATAAATTTCAGAGCTTCATAATCTTTAAAAACAAAATTTACTAAGTCAAAACATGGCAAAAATAATTACAAAAGATAAAGAAATTGAAGTTCCGGATGGGAGTACCATTGCTGACGCTCTTAAAGAGCTAGGAGTTCCTTTTAGTTGTGAGGATGGGGATTGCGGAACCTGCATGATTGAGATTGAGGAAGGAATGGGAAATCTGAGTGAGCGAACAGAACCTGAAAAATTAATGACTTTTGATAATTTAAGATTAGGATGTCAATGTAAGATAATGAAAGGTGATGTTAGGATAAGGATTTAGTTTGTTTCTGGAGAATATGCTGATGGTGGTTTTTGAAATACATAATAATCTACAGTAGGAGAGGCTTTTCCGTCTTCGATAAATATTCTAGCAATAGTGCTGAAGTCTTTTTTAGGCTCTCCTTTTATATCAAGATAGTCTAGTTCTTGTAATTTTTTATAAACTACTCCTCTTTTATTGACTCTATGCTCTATTACTTCATCTTGAGAAGGAGGGTTTGCAAAATTAACTTTGATATTTATTTTACCTTCATCCATTTCTTGCACCACGAAGTCTATTATTTTAGCCAATGTCATTTATAATTCTTTTATTTATTGTTTATAAACTTTTAGAGATAGGTTCTTTGCAAAGCCTGCAGTCTTTTGAAAATGAGGGGTCGTGTTTTCTGTGAAGCTTGCAAATAAAATCAGATCCCCTGAATTTTACAGACAGCCTGTATAAAAACTCTGTTGTGTTTTTGGGGTTTTTTATAATTTCTTGGGTTGTTTTTTCAATCTCACCTAATTCTTGTTTTGAAAAATTTATTTCTGTTGCTCGCTTAGAGCTTAAGTATTGGGATATTGCAGATTCTGTAATTCCAAGAATTTTAGCAGCTTGCCTTTGACTTAAATTGTGTTTTGTAATAAGATTTTTTGCAATTTCTCTTCTTAATGCAGGAACAAGATACCAAACCTCAATTTCCTGGGGCATTATTGTTTTCATGGCTTTAATTAGTATTATTAGTATATAAGTTTTATGAGTAAATTTTATATACTCATCTTAACGATAGTTAATTATGGCACAAGATGAAGTTTTAGACATTAATAGGGAAAATTATGATCACTATAATCCTGAGAATCTTAGTTTTAAAGCTGATGTTGGAATTAGCGAGGAGCTTGTTAGGGAAATTTCAAGGCAAAAACAAGAGCCTGAATGGATGTTACAAAAAAGGTTAATAGGACTTAAAGTATTTAATGAAAAACCTATACCTGCTTGGGGTCCTGATTTAAGTGATTTAGATTTGAGCAAGATTCATTATTATATGAGGCCAAATACTGGGCAGAGTGATAGCTGGGATAAAGTTCCTCAAGATATAAAAAATACATTTGAGAAGCTTGGAATTCCTAATGCTGAGAGAAGATTTTTGGCAGGAGTTGGGGCACAATACGAGTCAGACGTTATTTATCATAATCTTAAGAAAGAGTGGGAAGATAAAGGAGTTGTTTTCTTGAATATGGATGATGCTGTAAGAGAGCATCCTGAGTTAGTTAAGAGATATTTCATGACTAATTGCATTCCAATAACTTTACATAAATTTGTAGCTCTTCATGCATCTGTTTGGAGCGGCGGAACTTTTATTTACGTGCCTCGAGGAGTTAAGGTTGACATTCCTTTGCAGGCTTATTTTAGAATGAATGCTCAGAAAGGAGGTCAGTTTGAGCACACACTTATAATCGCTGATGAGGGAAGTGAAGTTCATTATATTGAAGGATGTTCTGCGCCTAGATATGAACAAAATGCATTGCATGCTGGCTGTGTTGAAATACATGTTATGAAAAATGCACGAGTCCGCTATACCAGCATTGAAAACTGGAGCAAGAATGTTTATAATTTGAATACTAAAAGAGCGGTCGTGGCTGAGAATGGAATTATGGAATGGGTTAATGGGAATTTAGGTTGCCTCACAGGGGATTCAAAAATATTCACTAACCCAGATGGTCCTGTTAATATTGAATCTATAAATCCTGGTGATAAAGTGTATGTGTTAGATGAAAAAGAAAATAAAATTAAAGCCTCTGTTGTTAAAAATAAATTATTTAGCGGTAATAAAAGAGTCTATAAATTAGAGTCTGCAGGAAGAGAAATAGAAGCTTCTTCTAACCACCCATTTTTAACATTGATTAGAAAAAAACATCATACCTTGCATAAAAAAGGCTTCTTCTACAAAGAATGGAAGTCTTTAGAAGAACTAAAAGTTGGAGATTTAATAGCAATATCAAAAAATTTTCCCTTAGAAGGCAAGCCCTATCAAATCCCTAATATTCAGTCAAATAAAATTATAGATAGCCAAAACCAGTATTCTAGATTTAAAATGAATACTTCTCATTTATACAATCAAAATTTAAGAATTCCTAATGAAACAAGTGAGGATTTTATGTGGCTTTGTGGAATTTTATTAGGAGATGGGTATATTGACATGAAAAATAATAAAATTAATATAGCAACCCATCAAACAGAGGATTATAGGGAATATTTAATTCAAAAACTTAAAGAGCTTTTTAATTATGATGTTACTGAAAAAAAAGAAAGGTATATAATTATTAATTCAAAATTATTGTGCAACCTTTTTAATGAAATTGGCTTTTCTGGAACTGCCGGCACAAAGAAAATTCCTTCATGGGTTTTTAAACTGCCAAAAAGCCAAATATTATCTCTCTTGGCAGGATACTTTGATTCTGACGGTCATCCACAAAGAGGTGGACTTTATTTTACTAGCATAAATAAAAAAATCCTTGAAGATATAAAATATTTAGGGATGATGGTTGGTTTTGGAGTTTCTAGAATATTTTCTCATGGAAAGGCAAAAGAAATGGAAATTTTAGGGAAAAAGACTATGGCCAAGGATTCTTGGAGAATATTGTTTAATGGAAAAATGATTATTAATTTGCCTCTTCATTCAAAAAAGAAAAAAGAAAAAATAGATAAGATTAATCCTAAAAGAAATTACGTTTCTTCTGAGGGCTTGAATTTCAAAAGTAAAACTAATGAAGAGATTGGCTTTGCAAAAATTGATAAAATTGAATATGTTGGAATAAAGTCCACTTTTGATATAGAGGTTGAAAATTATCATAATTTTATAGCTAATGGTTTAATTGTGCATAATTCCAAACTCACTATGTTATACCCTTGCAGTGTTCTTGTTGGAGATAATGCAAAGACTGATTATCTTGGAATAGCTTACGCAGGACAAGGACAGAATCAAGATACAGGATGTAAGGTGTATCATATTGGAAAGAATACAAGCTCTAATGTTATAAGCAAAGGAATAAGCAAGAACGGCGGAATAAGCAACTATAGAGGTTTAGTAAATATAAAGCGAGGTGCAATAAATTCAAAGGCAAGTGTTAGATGTGATGGGCTTATGTTAGATAATATAAGCCGCTCTGGAACAATTCCTAGTATGGAAGTTGATGAAAATGACGTCAAAGTCTCACACGAGGCTGCTGTTGGAAAAATAGGTGAAGAGCAATTATTTTATTTAATGTCAAGAGGTGTTTCGGAGGACGAGGCGACGCAGATGATTGTTGCTGGATTTATAGAGCCAATAGTAAAGGAGCTTCCATTAGAGTATGCTGTTGAATTAAATAAACTTATACAGCTTGAGATTGAGAATTCTGTGGCTTAAATTTAGATAAATTTATAGAGATTAGGAGCTTATGATTAAAAGGGATATGTTGAAAATCTCATGAAAACATGAGATTTAGGTTATTTGCTATCAGC